>DASSUT010000298.1:0-3561 GCA_035706725.1 Gaiella sp.
CGCGAGTGGTTCGGGACGCGCAGGTGACAGAGCTCGTGCACGACCACGTAGTCCAGCACCTCGTGTGGCGCGAGCACGAGCCGCCAGTTGAAGGAGAGCGTGCCGCGCGCAGAGCACGACCCCCAGAGCGTGCGCTGCCCGCCGATCCGGATTCGGCGGTACTCGACGCCGATGCGCTGGGCCTCCTCCTGCGCAACGGTGGAAACGAGCCTCCGTGCGCTCATCCGTGCCTCCGACTCGCTGACAGCCAATGGGTCGAGACAGAGTCGGCGCACCTGGCGCCGCCGCTCCGCCTCGATCCAGTCGCGCTGCTGCTCGAGCACCCGCTGGACGCCGGCACGGCTCGTTCCGATCGGCACGGTCAGCCTCGGCGCCTCGCCCCACGGCACCTCGAGTCGCCATCGCCGCGCACGCGGCGACCACCGCACCTCGACGGCCTCCACGGCGCACGAGAGTAGCTCCCGCGTCGGGCGGCGCCGGAACTCCACCGGCCGCGCATGCCCCGATGGGGGATAGGTGCAGCGCGACCGACCAAGTAGGTTCGCCGTGATCGCCGGACATACGCGGGCCGGCACCTCACCGGGAGACAACCACGATGGTCGATCAGTCCAGGGTGACCTCGGGGTTCGACGTCGAGCTCCTGATGACCGGCGAGTTCATCCGGTACTTCCTGCTCTGCTCGCTCGACACGGGCTCGATCCCGTGGGCCTCCGAGGCGAGCGGGACGACCGGGACGCCGCCGGTGCCGTACAAGACCGTGACGATCATCCACCCGCCCCACGAAATCGAGGATCACCGGCTCTACCCGGTCTACGCCGGGTTCGAAGGCCACGAGCACCCGTATCTCGATCTGACCCCGGCCTACTCGACCATGGCGGAGGAGCTTCAGGTCACGATCCTCTCGAACGACCCGCGCGGCGCCGACATCTCCGTGCGGGCGTTCCCGACCGTCGTGGACACGCTCGTGACGCCGGCGAAGGTGCTCGTCGAGAACGTCCCGATCGATCTCGCGTTGGCGTTCGAGGTCGTCGGCACTGCGCCACTCGACGGTCTGCTCGGCGACATCGGGATCGAGCTCGAGCTCCTCGACGTCTCGGGCCCGCTGATCGATGCGATCGAGCAGCTGCTCAACCAGCCCGATCCGCCTCCGCTGCCGACGAGAGCCGACATCCTGGCGCAGCTGAAGACGACGATCGACCGGCGCGTTCCGTTCGCGGTCTCCGGTGGTGGCGCGCTGCAACGCATCGAGACCCGCACGTTCGCGGACGACCCGGCTCGTCCCGCGGCGATCGGCGCGTACATCAACCTCGCCCTTCGGAACGGGCCTGCGCCGACCGAGTTCCTGACCGCCGCTCGCGGCGACGTCGCCCTCGCGCAGAACTTCCTCGAGGCCGGGATGACGATGGCGTTCGCGTTCCCGCCCGAGACGTACGGACTCCTGAGCGACGACCTGATGTTCAAGCTGGCGAAGCCGAAGCCGGACGACCCCGCCGAGTACCACTACCCGCTGATGGACGGCGACGACCAGATCGGCGTCATCAAGGACATCACTGTTCGACCGGAGCTCGCGCAGCCGCCAAGCATTCCGCCGGTCTTCACGAACGCGCTCGTCATCGACATCCACGGGGAGTACGAGGTCGAGAACTTCTTCGACCCCGACTTTCATCTCCGGCTCGTCCTGCGTCCCGAGACCGGTGCGCGCGGAGTGTTCGACTTCGACGTCGACATCGATCTCAGCCTGAGCGCCACCGCGACCCTCGCCGCGCTCTTCGTCGGCCTGGCGGTCTCCGTGTTCCTCCCCCAGATCGGGATCCCGCTCACGATCCTCACGGTCGTCGCGATCAAGGCGGGCGAACACTTCGGCGCCGAGGCGGCCGGTTCCGCCATCGAAGCGGAGGGGGGCACCACCTCGTTCCTCGACACACTGCCCCACAAGCTCGTCGTGGAACAGCGTCGCTGGGACCCGCTGTACTTCACCGACCACCGCGTCGAGACCGCGGACGTCGATCTCCGCGTCAACGCCGATGGATTCGCGATGGCCGCGAACGAGCTGTTCCTCGGTCGCCGGACCCGCCCCCTGCGGAACATGGTGATCCGCACCGAGACACGCGCCGCCGACGGGACGGTCGACGGGCTCGTCTTTCGCGCCTCCGACCTCGGGCCATACGTGGCGGCGGATCCGTCCGACCTCGAAGCGATCGCAGCCGCGGTCGACCGGCTGCCGTACGTCTCGCTGCTGCCCCCGGCCGGCATCGAGTCGCATCGAGTCGCCCTGACGCTCGAGCACGTCCGGGACCGGATCGAGGCCGGCGACCGGCACGTCGCCGATCTCGACTACACCCCCGTGAAGGTGGACGTGATCGCGCACCAGGTCTTCCAGATCCTCGCGGTGTCGTCCATCGAGACCGCCGAAGCACCGGGCATCGCGCGCGGCCTCCTACGGTCTGAGTACCGGGCCCAGCACGCCAACGCCCTCCGGCAGCAGGCCATCGCCGAGCTCCAGACCGAGCTCGGGCGCACGCCCACCGAGGCCGAGATCCGAGCGCGCATCGACGCGCTCGTCGATGCTGCGATAGAGCCGCAGGTCCCCGGCCGGGCACGACTCGAGCTGGACCGACGTCTGACGTTCGACTTGGAGCCGAGCGAGTTCGCCGCTCTCCAGCGGACCAAGATCCTGACCCTCGGTCGCGACCAGCTCGAGATCCGGACTACGCCCGACGGCACCGTCTACTACCGCGACTACGAGCGTCCGTTCGAGCCCAACACCTCGACGAGCGACAACCTGCTCTCGTTACCGCGCTACAAGCACACCGACGTCTGATGACCCGTCTTGCGGCGACGTCAGGAGCGCCGGCCTCGTAGGCGGCCGCGACGCACGTTGCCGTGCCGGTGCGAGGTCAAGGGGCGACCGGGGTGAGCCCGTGGCGACGCATCACCTCGCCGATCGCAGCGACATCGGGCGGGCCGCCGGCCGCAGAGTCGACGATCGCCGCGACCTCGCGAAAGTAGTCCCCGCCGAGGATGCCCGGGGTGACGATCGCGAGCGCGGTCGCGTCGACGTCGCCGGTGTTCTCGAAGGAGTGCACGGCACCCCGCGGGATGCAGACTGCCTCGCCGGGCCCGATCTCCGTCGGCGTGCCTTCGATCGTGAACGTCACCGTTCCGGCGAGCCCGTAGATCGTCTCCTCGTACGCGTCATGGCTGTGCGGGAGCGGCAGGCCGGCGCCTGCCGGAACGACGAACTCGTGGATCGCGACCGTCCCCTGGGATTCGTTCCCTTCCAGGCGGGGGCGGATGGTCAGCTCGCCGATCCGGATCTCTTCCTGCGTGCTCGTGGTCATGGTCGCCTCCTCGAAGTGATAAAGTCGCTTGACCATATATGAGCACCACAAGTAAGTCAAGTCACTTTACGTCACTGCCCGCGAGCCCCTTCGGGCCGCCGATGATCGGCGCGCTCCTGCGGATGCCCCTCGACGCAGTCCACCGACGGATGCTCGAACGCCTTCACGCGCGCGGCTTCGCGGACCTCGACCCCGCCCACCTCGTCGTCTTCCAGTGGCC
>DASSUT010000299.1:0-12646 GCA_035706725.1 Gaiella sp.
CACCCGGATCAGAATGCGCTTCCTCGCACTCGCAGCAGCGATCAGCCTCAACCACCGCCTCGGCAGACCACCACGCGCCCTCATCGACTACATCGCCTGAGCCCGTGGAACTACTCATCTAGAGGCTTGATGCGGGTTGCAGGCACGCAGGATGGTGGCCTGCGCGCGACGCCGCTGCTTGGCGCATGCCCTCCCCGCACGCACCTCCAACCCACATCAAGCCTCTAACACTTCGTGGTGAATCACCACGAAGTGCTTCACGCAGAGCGCCGCAAGGAGTGCCCGGGGTCGCCGCGAAATCGGCCGGGGTGGGAGAGGACGAGCGTGAGGTGAGACTGGAGGCGGCCGCGCTGCTGTTCGAGTCGGCTGCCGACGAGCTGGAGCTCGCGGGCGCGCACGCCCGCCGCGCCGCGGAGGACTTTCGCGAGGGCGAGGTTCCGCGCGGCGCCGCGCACGCGTGGGCCGCGTTCGGTCACCTGCGAACCGGCGAGGAACGGCTCGTCGCCCAGGCGCAGGAGCACCGTCAGCGCTCCTTGCTGTGAGCCGGACGCGTCCGGGTCGCGGAGTAGCCTGACCTCGTGCGTGCCCGGATCGTCGCCGTTGCGAACCAGAAGGGCGGGGTCGGCAAGACGACGACCGCGGTCAACCTCGCCGCGTGCCTCGCCGAGGCGGGCGAGCGTTGCCTGCTCGTCGACCTGGATCCCCAGGCGAACGCCACCTCGGGCCTCGGCCGGCACGCGAACGGGCACTCGACGCTCGACTTGCTCGACGGCGTCCCGCTCACCGAGCTCACGATCCCGAGCTCGTTCGCGAACCTCGACCTCGTTCCTGCGAAGGCGGAGCTCGCCGCGACGAGCGTGCAGCTCTCGGCGCTCGCAGGCGGCGAGCGGTACCTCTCGGACGCGCTCGAGGGCGACGCCACCGGCGGTTACGGGTTCGTCTTCCTCGACTGCCCGCCCGCATTCGGCCCGCTCACCGTCAACGCACTCGCCGCGGCCGACTGCGTGCTGGTCCCGGTCCAGGCCGAGTACTACGCGCTCGAGGGCCTGTCACAGCTGCTCGGCTCGATCGACCTCGTGAAGCGCAGGCTGAACCCGCGTCTCGGGGTCGCGGGCATCCTCCTCACGATGGTCGACGTCCGCACGAGGCTGGCCGCCGAGGTCGAGACGGAGCTGCGCTCCCACTTCGGCGAGCTCGTGTTCGCCGCCACCGTGCCGCGCTCGGTTCGGCTGGCGGAGGCACCGAGCCACGGTGTTCCCGCAATCGCGTACGACCGCCGCTCGGCCGGCGCGGAGGCGTACTGGAAGGTGGCGATGGAGCTTGTCGAGCGCGCCTGACACACATGCCCGCCGCGGCCTCGGGCGGGGCCTCGAGGTGCTCGTCGGCGGTGCCGAGCGGGCCGCCCCCGAGCTCGTCGAGCTCCCCCTCGACGCGATCCACTCAAATCCGCGGCAGCCTCGGCGACGCTTCGAGCCGGAGGCGACGACGGGCCTCGCGTCGTCCCTACGGCTCCAGGGCGTGCTGCAGCCCGTCGTCGTCCGGCCGCGGCCGGCCGGCGGGTACGAGCTGATCGCCGGCGAGCGCCGCTGGCGCGCCGCCCGCGAGGCCGGCCTCGAGACGCTGCCGGCGATCGTCCGCGAGACGGACGACCGCGAGACGCTGTTGCTCTCGCTCGTGGAGAACGTCGCCCGGGAGGACCTCTCGCCGGTGGAGGAGGCCCGCGCCTACGCGACGCTCGTCGACGAGTTCGAGCTCTCGCTCGGTGACGTCGCCGAGCGGGTGGGCCGCTCGAAGGCGGGCGTCTCGAACCGGCTACGCCTGCTCGAGCTGCCGGAGGAGGTGCTCTGGATGCTCGCGCGGGGCGAGCTGACCGAGGGACACGCACGCGCAGTCCTCGCGGTGCCGGACGACGCTGCCAGGCTGCGACTCGCCCGCCGCGCCGCGCGGGACGGGCTCACGGTGCGAGCGACCGAGCGGGCCGCGCGGGAGAACGGCGCACGCCGCCGTTCGCGCGCCACGACCGTCGACCCCGCGCTCGCCGAGCGCGCGCGGGGCGCCGCCGAGCGACTGACCGGGCTCCCCGCGCGGGTGTCCGCGGGGAAGCTCGAGGTCCTCTTCGGGGACGAGACCCGGCTGGCGGAGCTCGTCGAGACGCTCGAGGCTCTGTAGCCCGGCGCCACCGGGCCGCGCAGGCCGTCCGGTACACTCGTCGACCGCCGGGCGATTAGCTCAGTCGGTTAGAGCGCCGCTCTGATAAGGCGGAGGTCCCTGGTTCGAATCCAGGATCGCCCACCTCCCTCTTGCGCCTGAGACGGCAGTCTGCCGAGCAGATCGTCGTCGCGCGAAAACCCCTGAATGCGTCCGCGTGCGCGGCCGCGACTCCTCCCGGGCGTCCTCGTGGCCGTTGTGAACGGGGTGTCACCGCGATGCACAACCGGCCGCTTCCCGCGCCGAACCCCGTGTCTACACTGGGAGCAGGGTCATGCAGGAGATGACGGTCTACGGCGTGAGCTTCGACCTCGTCGGCAAGCAGCCGATCGTCCTCCTCCGAACGGCGGAGGGTAGGACGTTCCTGCCGATCTGGATCGGTCATCCGGAGGCTGCCGCGATTCTCATGCGCCTCCAGGGCCAGGAGCCGCCGCGCCCGCTCACCCACGACCTGACGTGCTCGATCATCGAGTCGCTCGACGCCGAGGTCGAGCGGGTCACGGTCACGGAGCTCCGCGACAGCACCTTCTTCGCGCAGATCACGCTCGTCTCCAACGGGACCGAGATCGAGATCGACTCGCGGACGTCCGACGCGATCGCGATCGCGCTGCGGGCCGACGCGAAGATCTTCGCCGCCGACGACGTGATCGACGAGTCGGGCGTCCAGTTCGAGGGCGACGAGCCGGACTTCGCGCAGGCGCGCGGGGTCATGAGCCTCGGCGACGTCGACGTGAACGAGTTCCGGAAGTTCCTCGACACGGTCACGCCGGACGAGTTCGCGGCGAGCGAGGACGACCCGGAGTAACGGCTAACGCGCCCGGCCGAGCTCGCGTTTCGTCAGGTCGAGGAGCTCGGTGACGAGCCGGTCGAGCCCGGAAGCGGAGAGCGGGCCGCGGTTCGTCCCCCGGAGCTCCTCCCGAAGCCGCCGCTCGCGGTCGGGGTCGAGCCGCTCCGTTCCCTGCTCGTCCTTCAGGCGCCAGAGCTCGGCGACGAGCCGGAGCCGCTTGTTCACGGCCTCGACGACCAAGCGGTCGTTCGCTGCGATCTCACCGCGCAGCACAGCGAAGCGGTCGGGGGCGGCGGGCTCGGTCACACCGTCACCGCCGCGATCAGCGCGATGCCGTTGAAGAGCGCGTGGAGCGCGATGGTCGGGTAGATGCTGCCGGTCGCATGGCGGACCCACGCGAGGACGAGCCCGAAGATCGTGAGGACGGGGAGGGCGACGAAGAGCCCGTGCGCGAGCCCGAACGCGAGCGCGGTCACGACGATGGCCGCTCCCGGGCCGAACGCGTCGCGCACCGCCGCGAACCCGAGCCCACGGTACGTCAGCTCTTCCACGAACGGCGCAACGCCCGCGACCACGACGAAGTTCGCGACGAACGGCGCTGCGCGGCTCGAGTCCCAGCCGCTCGGAACGAGCCCCTGTTCCTTGCCCGCCTGGAGCCAGATGTTGAGGATCGCGCCGACCACCCAGATCGCGACGAGGGCGGTCGCGACGCGCGCGGCCGCCTGACGCCAGGATCGCGGTTGGACGAGCCCGAGCGTCGCGGGCGCGATGCCGCGGGCGATCGCGAGCACGATCGCGAGGATGATCGCGTACTGGACGAGCCCGCCGATCGCGGACGACCAGCGGTAGAGCAGGTCGTCGGGCGTGTCGCCGGACTCGGCGAGGTTCGCCGCGTAGGAGATCGCGGCGAGAACCGTTACGAGGATCGCCCACCCGACGAGGCGGGGCCGCGGGACCTCGGTCAGCTCACCCAGTACCACAGCGCCCATCGAACCACGCAGACGGCGAGGCCGGCGCCGAGAACCGCGACGAGGACGCCGTGCACGCGCCGGCCGCGGCCGAGCACCGCGAGCGCGGCGAGGCACGGGAACGCCGCCAGCGCCAGCCGCGGGAACGAGTAGAGCCCGCCGAGCCGCTCCGACGGGAACGCCATCGGCAGGGCGAGAGCGCCGAGCGCGTAGATGCCGTATGGAGCGCCGAGGGCCTTCCACGCGACCACCGCGAGCACGACGAGCGCCACCGCGAGCGCCGGCCCCAGCACGTCCCCCTCGCCGACCGCCTGCACGACGCCGCCGAGCGGGCCGAGCGGTGCGAGCGAGCGGTCCCAGACGCGCTGCGCGTCGAGGAACGCGAGCCCGTGCCCGACCCAGGCCTCGAGGACGAGTGGGAACACCGCGAACATCGCGATGGGGACGACGACCACCCACAGCGCGCGGAGCCGGCGCTCGGACCGCCAGACGAGCAGCGCGAGCGCGGGCACCAGGGCGATGCCCTGCGCCCGTGCGAGCATCGCGAGCCCTGCGGCGACGGACGCCCAGCCGAACCGGCCCCGCTCGCCGAGCACGAACGTCGCGACGGCGAGCAGCAGGAACAGCGACTCGCCGTAGACGGCGCCGAGGAAGAGGGAGGTCGGGAACAGCGCGAGGTAGAGGACCGTGCGTCGCGCGTCCGAAGCGCCGAGGCGGAGCCGCACCAGCTCGTGGAGGAGCACGAACGTCGCGGCACACGCGGCGAGCGACACGAGCACGCCCGCGAGCAGGAACCGGTCTCCGAGCGCCCGGCCGAGACCGGCGACGACCCCGGGGTAGAGCGGGAAGAACGCCGGGGTGCTGGACGGCCAGCGGTACCCCGACTCGGCGATCCGCAGGTACCAGTCGCTGTCCCAGCGGGCCCAGACGTCGAAGGCCGCGCCGAGCTCGTGGAGGCGCGGGCTGTCCCACCGGCCCCGCGCGGGGTTCAGGTGATCCCCGAAGAGCAGGACGGTGGCGGCGGCGAGCGCCCACACCGCGAGCCGGCTCCACACGAAGATCCGGAGCGGGACGCTCGCAGAGAGCGGGGTCGTCGACGCGTCGACGCGGGAAGCCCGGGGCGCCGGCCGGACGCGGAGGACGTCGCCGCGCACGAACCGACCATATCGTGTTGCCTCGGCGGGCCAGGTGTGCGCCGGCGGGCGGAGAACGTTGTCGGACCATGGCTACGATCGAGCGATGAGCCCCTCGCGGCGCCCACGCCCGAGGCGCACTCCGGCGCCGGTGCCCGTGCGCACCCGCCGCCGCCGGCGGCCGAGGACGAGCCGTCGCGGGAAGACGCTGCTGCTGCTCGCGGGACTCGTCGTGCTCGCCGCGGCGGGGATCGCCGGCGCGACCGCGGTCGTCACGCTCGCGCCGCGATGCGACCTCGACGCCCTGCGGCCGACGAAGATCGGCCAGAACACGTTCGTCTTCGCCGCCGACGGGTCACGGCTCGGCGCGATCCCGGCCGAGCGGAACAGGCAGGTGGTGCCGCTCTCGCGCATGTCGCCTTGGCTCCCACGTGCGACCGTGGCGATCGAGGACCGTCGGTTCTACGAGCACGGCGGGATCGACGCGGAAGGCATCGCGCGCGCGCTGTGGCGGGACGTCAGAGCGGGACGCGTGGTCGAGGGAGGCTCGACGATCACGCAGCAGCTCGTGCGCACGCTCTACATCTCGAACGAGCGCACGGTGGAGCGGAAGCTCACCGAGGCCTGTCTCGCCGTGAAGCTCGACGGGCAGTGGTCGAAGCACCGCATCCTCGCGACGTACCTCAACTCCGTTTTTTACGGCAACCTCGCGTACGGCGCCGAGGCCGCCGCCCACACGTACTTCTCGCGCTCGGCGAGCCGCCTCACGCTCTCGCAGGCGGCGCTGCTCGCCGGGCTCACGCAGGCCCCGTCCGCCTACGACCCGTTCGTCGACCCGGCCCGCGCGGTCGCGCGGCGCAACGAGGTGCTCACCGCGATGCTCCAGGAGAGGATGATCACGCCGAAGCAGTACGCCTCGGCGACGCGCAGCCGGTCTCCCGGCCTGCACGCCGGGAACCTGTACGAGCAGATCCGCGAGCCGTACTTCTTCGGGTACGTCCGCGACCAGCTCGTCCGCGCGTACGGGGCCGAGACCGTGCGGTCGGGCGGCCTGCGCGTCTACACGACGATCCAGCCGAGGCTGCAGCGCCTCGCGCGGCAGGCGATCTCGAGCACGCTCACCCGCCGTGACGACCCGGCCTCCGCGCTGATCTCGATCGATCCCTCGAACGGCGCGATCCGCGCGATGACCGCGATCGTCCCGGGCCGGGCCAACAACCAGTTCAACCTGCTCTCGCAGGCGCGACGCCAGCCGGGCTCGACCTTCAAGACGTTCGTGCTCACGGCCGCGGTCGACCGCGGGATGGACCCCGACTCGACCTACTACGTCTCCGCTCCGTTCACCTACCGGCCGAGCCCGGAGGGCAGCTGCGAGGACGAGACGTGGTGGTGCGTCAAGACGTACGACTCGAGCTACACGGGCTGGACGTCTGTCACGAGCGCGACGCTCCGCTCGGACAACACGGTCTATGCGCAGCTCACGCTGGACGTCGGCCCCGAGCGGGTCGCCGCCATGGCCCGAAAGCTCGGGGTCCGCACCCCGCTCGACGTGAACGGCCGCTTCGTGCCCGCGATGGGGCTCGGCTCGATCGCGGTCTCGCCGCTCGACATGGCGTCCGCATACGCGACGCTGGCGGCGGGCGGCGTGTACTCGGAGCCCACCGCGATCCGCAAGGTCGTCCTGCCGAACGGCAAGCTCGACACGCGGTGGGCGAAGAACCGCAAGCGCACCCGGGTGATCCCGGACGGCGTCGCCTCGGTCGTGACCGGCATCCTCGAGGACAACATCCGCTACGGCACCGGCACGCGCGCGGCGCTCGACCGGCCGGCCGCGGGCAAGACCGGGACGACCGACGAGCACGCCGACGCCTGGTTCGTCGGCTACACGCCGCAGCTCGCGACCGCGGTGTGGATGGGGTACACGCGCGGTGAGGTACCGATGCTGAACGTCCACGGCATCTCGGTCTCGGGCGGGAGCTTCCCGGCCGAGATCTGGCGTCGGTTCATGGCGCCCGCACTCGAGGCACGGGCCGCGCTCGACTTCCCCGAGCCCCGGGAGCCCGTGGTCTTCACGCCCTGGCATCGCGGCCCGAACGCGCTCTCGTACGACCCGTACTACGTCGCCCCGGTGACCCCGGCCGAGACGACCGACACGCAGCCGAGCGACAGCAGCCCGGCGAGCGGCGCGGGCGCGACGTCCGGGACGCCGGCGGGAGCCGGCCGGACAGCCTCCCGGTGAGAGCCGCCCCGGCGCTCGCCGCCGGCCTCGCGACGGTCTCGCTCGTCGTCTGCGCCTCCGCGCTCGCGTGGCGACACGATTCGCCGCTCGTCCCGCAGGACGGGTCGTGGCGGCCCCAGGGCTCGGCGTGGCCGTTCCTCGTGCTGCTGGCCGCCGCCTTCGCGGCCTACGTGGCCGGTCTCGCGCTCACGCGTCGTGCGGCGCCTCCGCTCCGCGCCGCGGTGGCGGTCGCCGTCCTCGTGCAGGTCGTGCCGCTCGGCGCCCCGCTCCTGCTCTCGACCGACGCGTGGACGTACTGGGGCTACGGCTGGATCGCCTCCGACGGAGGCGGCAACCCGTACGTCGACCCTCCCGCCGCGTTTCCCGACAGCCCTGCGGCCCCGTACGTCGGTGCGGCCTGGCGCGACACGACGACCGTCTACGGGCCGGCGTTCACGGGTCTGTCCGAGCCCGTCGCGCGTGCGGCCGGGTCGTCCTCGGACGCAGCCGCATGGCTCTTCAAGGGCCTCGCGACAGTGGGGCTGCTCGTCGCGCTCGCGGCCGTCGCCCGTGCCGCGCCGCGCCCCGGCGCAGCGGTGGCGTTCGTGGGCTGGAATCCCGTGGTCGCGATTCACTCCGCGGGAGGCGGCCACAACGACGCGCTCGTGGGCGGTCTCGCCGCCCTCGCGGTCGCGCTCGCGCTCCGGCGCCGGGATGACCTGGCCGGCGTCGCCTGGGTGTTCGCCGTGTTCGTGAAGTGGGTTCCGCTCGTGTTCCTCCTGCTCTCGTCGCTCGCCCAGCGGGCCCGGCGACGCTCCGTCGGTGCGCGTGGCATCGTCCTCTCGGCTGCGGCGCTCGGTGCGCTGTCCACGCTCGTCTTCGGGCTCGACTGGCTCCGTGCGGTCGAGCCGCTCGCGGCGAACGCGACGCGTGAGACGAGCTACGCGCTGCCCGCACGGCTCGAGCAGCTCGGGGCGCCGCACGGCCTGGCGCTCGGTCTTGCGATCGCGGCCTTCGTCGTAGGGGTTCTCGCGCTGGCCAGGCAGGCAACGCGTGGGCGGGCGCGTCTCGGTCTCGCGGCGTGTCTCGTCCTCGTCACGACGCCGTACCTCGCGGTGTGGTACCTCGCGTGGGCCGTCCCGCTGGCCGGGGCGGATGACGACCGCGCGGCGCGGCTCGCCGCGCTCGCGCTCACGGCGTACCTGCTGCCGCAGACGATCCCTCTGTAGCGGGGGCGTGGAGCACGAGGACGCCGTCCTCGTGGAACACGACGCGGAAGCGTCCGCTCGAGCGAAGGCGCGCGAGCGCGGCCTCGAGCTGCGCGGCCCGGCCCGTCTGGTCGCGGTAGCTCGGCCGCGCGAGGTCGATCGCGATCCAGCGCGCCTCCCTGACGACCGGGAAGCTGAACACGCGGCGACGCTCCGACAGGTGGGCTCCGAGCGTGTTCGTCGCGCTGACCGGCGCGCCGGGCGGTACGAGCCGGAGAGCGCGCTCCGCGACGCGGGCGTGAGCCCCGACGACGTGCTCGCGTGCTCCGAGATCGGAGCCGAACGGCACGTGACTCCAGACCGGCAGCGGCCCGAGGACGATGCCGGCGACCAGCGTGGAGACGACGACCGCGCGGCCTTCGGGCCGCCGTGCCCAGTCGAAGCGTCGCCGGAGACGCGCCGCGCCGAGCACCGCGGCCACCATCAGGCCGGGGAGCGCGCCGGCCGTGTAGTGGAAGTGGATCGAGGTCTGGCTGCGCGTGTCCGAGAGCACGTTCACCGCGAGGTCCGGCACGGCCGTGAGCGCGGCGAGCGGCGCGACCAGCGGGAGCGCGAGCAGCGGCAGGACAAGATCCGCGACGTACCCGAGGTCGCGATGGTCGGTCGCCGCCCTTGCGAGCGTGGCGGGATCCGTGACCGCGGTCTCCAGGATCCCGTGCGGTGAGCCGCCGATCGTCGCGTAGCGGCCCTCGAAGCGCGACGCGCCGGAGATCGAGTAGTGCGGGATCACGACGGCGAACGCGAGCACCGTGACGGCGAGCCCACCGACGCCGATCGCCATTCCGGCGCGCCGCCGTCCCGGCCGGACGGCGTACCAGAGCCCCATCAGCGCCACGACGAGCCCGATCTGCTCCTTCGTCAGGCACGCTGCGAGCGCCACCACGGCGAAGGGCACCAGGCGGTCCTCGTCCAGGAACCAGAAGCCCCACAGGAGCAGTGGGGTCGCGAAGGCGACCATGTGGAAGTCGTCCACGACGAGCCACTGCGTGGCGGGATGGAGCAGGTAGGCGAGCGCGAACCCGGCGCCGGCCCACTCGGACTCGAGGTGCTTGCGGGCGAGCAGGTAGACAGGAACGGCCCCCGTCGCGACCCCGAACGCCTGGCACACGAGCAGGAGCGAAGGGTCGGGCCACGCCCACCAGAGCGGCGCGAGCACCGCGATCAGCGGCTCGAAGTGTGCGCCGAGCCGCGAGATCTGAACTCCCGGGAGCCCTGTCACGGAGAACGGATGCCCGTGGGCGGTCGACCAGACGGCCTGGACGGCGTTGCCGAGATCGAAGCGTCCCGTCCAGAACGCGCGGTGCTGCAGGACGGCGAGCGCCCCGAGCCCTGCCGCGAACGCCGTGGAGCCGGCGGCGACGAGCCCGCCGGGTCGCGAGCTCACGCGGCCACCGCGGCCTCGAGCAGCGTCCGCCAGCGTACGCCCAGCACGTCCTCGGAGGCTCGCGCCTCGTACGTCGCGCGGCCCGCCGTCGCCAGGCGCTGCGCGAGCACGGGATCGCCGGCGACGCAACGAACGGCGGCGGCGAGCGAGTCGGCGTCCCCGGGGGGAACGAGCAGCGCGTCGGCGCCGTGGGTGAGCAACTCTCTCGCGCCGGGGGTGTCGGCGGTGATCACCGGCCGCGCGGCGGCGAGCGCCTGGAACACCTTGTTCGGGATCACCCGCGCAGCCTTCTCGCCCGTGCCGAAGATTCCGAGCGCACATCCGGCCCGGCGGTACGCCTCGGGCAGCGCGTCGTAGGCGATCCACGGAACGTGCTCGACGTTCGCCGGCCGGTCGCGAAGGAGCGGCGAGAGCTGTCCCTCGCCCGCGATCACGAACGGAACCTCGGGAACGAGCGCCGCCGCCGCGAGGATCGTCTCGAGCCCGTGGAGCGGGATCAGCTTGCCGACGAACAGGACGTGAAACGGCCCGGGTGCGGCCGTTCCGGGACGGAACAGCGCGTCCTCGGCGCCGACGAGCGCGACGGCCACCTTCTCCGTGGGCAGCCCGAAGGTCGCTCGAAAGTACTCGGCGTGCGCCTCGGTGTCCGCGACGACGAGGTCGGCGGAGCGAAACGCACGCTGGTCGAGGTGCCTGAGCACGACCGCGAGCGGCGACCGGGGGGAGACGGTACCGCGGTCGCCGACCAGCGTGTCGGCGAGGGAGACGAGCGGGTTGAACACGACCGGCCGCCCGTCCGCCACGCGGCGCGCGGCAGGCAGGTCCGGATGCCCTGGATAGCCGACGACGATGACGTCCGCGTCGCGCTCCGCCGCCCGTGCGAGCGCGAGCTCGGCGCGAGCGAGCCTCACGAGCGCTCGTGGGCCGGGTGTCCAGTTGTGCCGTCCCCACACGGCCCGGTGGCGCTCGACGACCGAGACCCCTGCGCGCCGCAGACAGGAGATCACCTGCGTGTTCCGGGGGGACGAACGGTCGTACGTCCCGAGGTAGAGGACCTTCACCCGGGCGTCAGCGGAGTATCTCGTCCACGAGCCGCGACTGCCGGTCCTCCAGCGCACGCATTCGCTCACGGTGCTGGCTCGTGACGAGCTCCGAGAGCAGGCCGAGCGAGAGGAACTGGATCCCGATCACGACGAGCAGCACGCCGAGCATCAGCAGCGGCCGCTTGCCGATCGGCTCTCCGAGGAGCTTCTCGATCGTCAGGTAGATCAGGATGCCGCCGCCCAGGATCCCGAGCAGCAGGCCCAGGCCGCCGAACAGGTGCAGCGGCCGGTGCCGGTAGCGGCTCATGAACGAGACCGTGAGCAGGTCGAGAAATCCCCGCGAGTAGCGCTCCAGCCCGTACCGGCTGCGCCCGTGCTCGCGCGGGCGGTGGTTCACGCCGACCTCGGTTACCCGGTAGCCGAGATCGTGGGCGAGGACCGGAAGGAAGCGATGGAGCTCGCCGTAGAGGTCGAGGTCTCGCGCGACGTCGACCCGGAACGCCTTGAGCCCGCAGTTCATGTCATGGAGGCGGACGCCGGAGAGCCAGCCCGTCACGCCGTTGAACACGCGGGACGGCGCACGCCGCGACCAGGAATCGTTCCGATGCGTCTTCCAGCCCGAGACGAGGTCGTAGCCCTCGTCGAGCTTCGCGAGCAGGCGGGGAATCTCTGCCGGGTCGTCCTGGAGGTCGCCGTCGATCGTGACGACGACGTCGCCCTCGACGACGCGGAAACCGGCGTCCAGCGCGGCGGCCTTGCCGACGTTGCGCCGCATGCGGACCACGCGGACGTTCGTCGCGGACTCGTGGAGGCGCGTCAGTGCTACATGCGTCCCGTCGCGCGAGCCGTCGTCCACGTAGACGACCTCCCACGCCTCTCCCCGCGGCGCGAGTGCGTTCGTCAGCTCGTCGTAGAGCGGCTCGACGGTGCGTTCCTCGTCGCGCACGGGGACGACGACCGAGATCACGGCCGCAGCGTACCCGTGTAGCGTGCCGGTCGTGGCCGAGCTCCTCCCCGTCGAGGACGCGCTCGCCAGGGTCCTCGACCGCGTGCGCGTGTTGCCAGCCGAGACGGTCGCGCTCGAGCAGGCCTCGGGCCGGGTGCTCGCGGGAGACGCCGTGGCCGCACTCGACCTGCCCCGCTTCCCCAGCTCCGCGATGGACGGGTACGCGCTCCGCTCGAGCGACACGCCGGGGACGCTCCCCGTCGTAGGACGGATCGCGGCCGGCGCTCCGGCGGGGCGTCCTCTCGCGGCCGGCGAGGCGATGGCGATCTCGACGGGCGGCGTCGTCCCCGACGGAGCCGATGCGGTCGTCCCGATCGAGCGCGTCCGCGAGGACGGCGACGCGATCGTCGTGCCGGAGGCCGTCGCGTCCGGCTCGCACGTCCGCCCGCGCGGGGGCGACGTCCGTGCAGGCGAGCTCGTGCTCTCCGCGGGCGCGGCACTGACGCCGTCACGGCTCGCCGCACTGGCGTCGGCGGGCCTCAGCGAGGTCCGCTGCGCGCGCAGGCCTCGAGCCGCGATCGTGGCGACCGGCTCCGAGCTCCGCCCGCTCGGCGAGCCGCTCGGCGACGGAGAGATCTACGACTCGAACGGCCTCATGCTCGCGGCGCTGCTCGCCGGCGCAGGCGCCGAC
>DASSUT010000300.1:0-2522 GCA_035706725.1 Gaiella sp.
GGACACCACGGGACGCCGAGGGCTGCGTAGAGCTCGGGCTCGCCGGGCGCCTCGGGCAGCGGGCCGAGCGCCTCGACGTACTGCGGGGACCCTGTCCGCCGGACCAGCTCGGTGCCGAGCTCGTCTGGCTCCGCCACGTGCAGCACGACAGGAACGCCCTCCACCGTGACGCCCGTCGCTCCGTACTCGTGCCGCTCCACGACCGTGACGATCTGCGGGAGCCGTGCGAAGTGCGCGACGACGGAGCCCGGGTCGACGGCGGGCACCACGACGGCGAGATCGAACGACACGTCCGCCCACCGCCGTGGATCGCCGGCGATCTCGCCGCCGAGCGCGGCGGCGATCTCCTCGACGAGCGGCCGGGAGCGGTTCAGCGTGAGCCCGAGGGGCGGCCGGTCGGTCGGCCCGCGGAGCCGCTCGAGGATCTTCGCCTCGGTCGCCGGGCCGACTCCCGGCGCCGTGCGGAGTCTCCCCTCGAGCGCCGCGCGGCGGAAGTCGTCAGGCGTCTCGAGACCCAGCGCGACGACGATTCCGACCATGCGCTTCGGTGCGATTCCGAGCATCCGGCCGAAGCCCACGAGCTCGGGCCGCACCTCCGCGCGCAGGTCGTCCAGCTCGGCGATCGTCCCGGTCTCTGCGAGCTCGTGGAGCCGCGCCGCGATCCCCGGCCCGATGCCTCGGAGCTCCTCGGCCCGACCCTGGCGGGCGAGCTCGAGGATCGGCGCCGGCGTCTCCCTTACCGTCTGCGCCGCCCGTCTGTACGCACGCGCGCTGTAGCCGGATGCACCCGCGAGCTCGAGGAGTGCGGCGAACGCCTCGAGCCGCTCTGCCACCGCCGCGTTGTCGAGGTCGGTCATCCGGCGAGTCTGCCCGCTCGCGCCCCGGCCTCACCCCGAGCGGCTGATACCGAGGTCTCGGAGCAGCCCGTCCTCGAGCCCGTAGACGACGCCGTGGACCGTGAGGTCGTCTCCACGCCCCCACGCGTCCTGGACGATCGTCGTATCGCCCACGTGCGCCACCTGTTCGACCACGTTGAGCTCGCAGAGGCGCGCAAGTCGTCGCTCCTCGCCGAGCTCGTCGAGCTCGGCCCCGTGCTTCCGGGCGACGTCGACCACGTGTCCGAGCCAGTTGTCGATCAGGCCGTGCCGTTCGCCCGCGAGCGCGGCCGTCACGCCGCCACAGCCGTAATGGCCGCAGACGATCACGTGCCGGACGCGAAGCACCTCGACCGCGTACTGGATGACCGAGAGGCAGTTCAGATCCGTGTGGACGACCACGTTCGCGACGTTGCGATGGACGAACACCTCGCCGGGCCGTAGGTCGAGGATCTGGTTCGCCGAGACGCGGCTGTCCGAGCAGCCGATCCAGAGGTACTCGGGAGTCTGGATTCGCGCGAGCCGCGTGAAGAAGCTCGGGTCGGACGCGACCATCTGGCTCGCCCACGCGCGGTTTCGCCGCAGCAGGTCTTCGAGACCGGTCACCGCGGGAGTATCGCTCGGCGCTCCGAGGCGCTGGTACGTTGGGGTGGTGAGTTCGGCGCATTCGGGCCGCCATTACCGGCCGCCGAGCTGGTTCGACCGCACGCTGATGAACCCGTTGATCGGCGGTCTGACCAGGCTGGGACTGAGCGCATGGGGATCGCGCGTCCTGGAGGTACGCGGTCGCAAGACCGGCGAGCCGCGCCGCGTACCGGTGAACCCCCTGACGCTCGACGGCACCCGCTATCTCGTCGCGCCGCGCGGCGACACCCACTGGGTGCGGAACCTCCGTGCCGCCGGGGAGGGGCACCTCTTGCTCGGCCGCACGCGCGAGCGCTTCTCGGCGGTCGAGCTCCCGGACGCGGAGAAGGAGCCGGTCCTGCGCGCGTACCTGCGTCGGTGGAAGTGGGAAGTGGGTCAGTTTTTCGACGGCGTCGACGCCGACTCGCCGACGTCGGAGCTCGAGCGCATCGCGCCGGACCATCCGGTCTTCCGCATCTCGAGCTGATCGCGTCCCCCGTCCTCTGCCCTCGTTCGGCGCTCAGGCGACCCACGCCACGAGCGGGATCTCCATCTCCTGCGGGCTGAGCCCGCCGTGCTGGCCGTGGAGCTTCTGGACGAAGCGCCCCGGCTCGTGCCAGTAGACCGCCTCGCCGTAGTGCGGCAGTACGGCGACGTTCGCGAGGCGCGCGCGGAGCCGGTCGGACGGCTCGGCGAAGATCCCCTCGGCTACGAGCTGCTCGACGGCGACGACCTCCGCGATGCCGCCGAGCCGCTCCGCGAGCCCGGCGCAGACCTGCTCGACGTGGCCGGCGCGGGCGTGGAGGAACAGGTCGCGGCACGAGCCGGCGGGAGCGAGCGGCTTCCCGTCGGCGCCCGTCTCGCGTCTCGAGGTGTCCCGCGAGCTCGGGCCAGACCTCGTTGACGTAGACGGTGCGCTGCGGGTCGACCGGGGACATCCCGTGGTCGGACGTGAGCAGGATCAGGGTTCCGGGAGCGAAGTCCGCGCCTGCGACGGCGTCGAGCGCGAGCCGCACGGCTGCC
>DASSUT010000301.1:0-8545 GCA_035706725.1 Gaiella sp.
GCACGCACGGATGGGGGCCTGCGCGCGGCGCATCGCCGCCGTCTCGGTTGGCATCCAGGCGTCCAGCCTGCACGCCGCCCGAGCCGACGCCGCTGCTTGGCGCATGCCCTCCCCGCACGCACCTCCAACCCACATCAAGCCTCTAGAGCGCGTCTGCGTGCAAGCGCTCGCCGAGGCTGTGCATGACCTTGAGCGAGATCGACGGAACCTGCTCGAGCAGGCGGCTGAACGCACGGTCGGTGACGACGAGCAGGCGGACGGGCGAGGTCGCCGTCACGGTCGCCGTCCGGGGCCTGTCGACGACGAGGGCGATCTCGCCGATGAAGTCGCCCGCGCCGAGCTCCCGGATCGTCTTCCCGCCCCGCGTCACCCGCACCGAGCCCTCCGCGACCACGATGAACTCACGGCCGCGCTCACCCTCGCGGATGAGCGTCGCACCCTCGGCGAGGTCGAGCTCGTCCGCGAGCTGCGCGACCTGCTGGAGCTCCGTCTTCGTGCAACCCGCGAAGAGCGGCACGTTGCGCAGCAGCGCGGTCTTCGCGTCCTTCTGGAGCACGCGACGATCCTACGAGGGCGGGCGCGCCGCCCGCAAGTCGGGGCAGCGCCGCGCCGGTCCCGAGGTTTAACACCACCCTCACGCGGCAAACGCAATTTCCAGACGTCCATGGCGTACAACACGACAACCATCCGCAAGCCCCCGCCGGAACACCGACGAGGGCACGACCGTTTCAAAGGTTGAGGCACATGACAGCGGCGAACATCACAGAGCTGGACTTCGAGATCGACAGGGTGGAGCAATGGCGCCTGGCGTCGCTCGAGCGCGCCGGCTACGACCTCGAATCGGCGGCAGTGCTGGCCGCCTCGCCCGAGGTCGACCTCCACAGCGCGGTCACGCTGCTCGAGCAGGGCTGCTCGGTCGACCTGGCGCTCCGCATCCTGCTCTAGCAGGCTGCGCGCTACGCGAGCCTGGCGCCGCCGAGGAGCGAACGCGCCTCGGCGAGGAAGTCGGCGTCGGGGCTGACGCGGTACTCCGGTCCCAGCGCGTACGTCTTCGGGCCCTCCGAGGTGTCGAGCGAGAGGTAAACCGGCGAGTCGCCGGGAAACTCCCGGACGAGCCGGGCGAGCTCGCGGATCACGCCTGCCGGCGCGCTGCGGGCGTCGACCGTGAAGCGCACCTCGGCGCGCTCGCGGACGGCCTCGAACGCCGCCATCTCGCTCGCGACGAGCTTCGTCTCCCCCTGCTGCTTGTGGTCGACACGCCCCTTGACGACGAGCGTCCGGTCGACGACGCAGAGCTCCCGGGCCGCCTGGTACGCGGAGTTGAACACCACGACCTCTGCCGAGCCCGTCGGGTCGTCGAGCGTGAGGAACACCATCGGGTCGCCGCGTTTCGTCGTGACCTGCTTGACGTCGGTCACGATCCCGCCGACCGTCACGACCTCGCCGTCGCGACGCCGCTCGAGCTCGGCGAGCGTCGCGTCCGTCTTCCGCCTGAGCTGGTCGCGGACGCCCGACAGCGGGTGCTCAGACACGTAGAGCCCGAGCGTCTCCTTCTCGAGCCGCAGCAGCTCCTGCTTCTCGAACTCGCCCGAGGGCACCGTCGGGTGATGGAGCGACGATGGTCTGGCACTTTCGACGGAGTCGAACGTGCCGTCGAACAGGCTCGACTGGCCGATCAAGCGGTCCTGCGCGAGCTTCTGCCCGTGGGCGAGCGCCTGCTCGAGCACCGTGAGCATCCCCATCCGGGGGGCGCCGGTCGAGTCGAGCGCGCCGCACTTGACGAGCGACTCCAGCGAGCGCTTGTTCACGACCTGTGGGTCGACGCGCTCGGTGAAGTCCCAGATCGACGCGAAGGGGCCGCCTTCGGCGCGGGCGGCGACGATCCGCTGCGCGGCAGTCTCACCCACGTTCTTCACGGCGTTCAGCCCGAAGCGGATCTTTCCCTCGACGACCGCGAAGTCGACGGCCGACGAGTTCACGTCGGGCGGGAGCACGTCGATGCCCATCTCGTCGCACGCGTTGACGTAGAACGGCACGCGGTCCTTCGTGTTCATCACGCTGGAGATCAGCGCGGCCATGTACTCGCACGGGTGGTTCGCCTTGAGCCACGCGGTGCGGTAGGCGATCAGCGCGTAGCAAGCGGCGTGCGACTTGTTGAAGGAGTAGTCCTGCGACTTCTCGGTGTCCTCCCAGAGCTGGGTCGCGACGGCCTGGCTGACGTCGTTCGCGATGCATCCGCTGACGAACTTCTCCTTCAGCGACGCCATCAGGGAGTGGATCTTCTTCCCGATCGCCTTGCGGAGGTCGTCGGCCTCGGCCGGGCTGAAGCCGGCAAGCGCCTTCGCGATCTCCATGTACTGCTCCTGGTAGATCGCGATCGCGTAGGTGTCGCCGGTGATCGCGCGCAGTCGCTCGTCGACGAACGCCACGGCCTCCTTGCCGTTCTTGCGCGCCGCATACGTCGGGATGTACGCCATCGGGCCGGGGCGGTAGAGCGCGACGAGCGCAATCAGGTCCTCGAACTCGGTCGGCTTCACCTGGCGCAGGGCCTCGCGCATGCCCGAGGACTCGAACTGGAAGACCCCGGTGGCCTCGCCGCGCGCGAGCATCTCGTACGTCTTGCGGTCGTCGAGCGGAATGCCCGCGACGTCGAGGTCGCCGACGAGCTGCTCGGCGGTCGCGATCACGTCGAGATTGCGCAGACCGAGGAAGTCCATCTTGAGGAGGCCGAGCTCCTCGACGTTCTTCATCGCGAACTGGGTCACGACCTCCGCCTCCGGCCCCTTCTGCTGGAGCGGCACGACCTCGATGAGCGGCTCGGCGCCGATCACGACGCCGGCCGCGTGGATCGAGTCTGCGCGCGTGAGGCCCTCGAGCGGCCGGGCGAGCTCCACGATCTCCTTCGCGACAGGGTCGTCGGCTACGGCGCGCGCGAGCTCCGCGCCGGGCTTGAGCGCCTCGTCGAGCGTCTGGCCGGGGCCTTCGGGGACGAGCTTCGCGATCCGGTCGACGACGCCGTACGGGATCTCGAGAACGCGGCCCGCATCCCTGAGCGCCGCCCGGGCGGCCATGGTCGAGAACGTGATGATCTGCGCGACCCGGTCGCGGCCGTACTTCTCGGCGACGTAGTTGATCACCCGGTCGCGTCCCTCGACCGCGAAGTCGATGTCGATGTCGGGCATCGACTTGCGCCCCGGGTTCAAGAACCGCTCGAACAGCAGGCCGTAGCGCATCGGGTCGATGTCCGTGATCTCGAGGCAGTACGCGGCCAGCGAGCCGGCCGCAGAGCCACGGCCGGGGCCGACCGAGACGCCGTTCCGCTTCGCAAACCCGATGAAGTCCGCGACGATCAGGAAGTAGTCCGCGAACCCCATCTCCCGGATCGTCTTGAGCTCGAACCGCAGTCGGTCCTCGAGCTCCGGCGTCGAGGCTCCGTAGCGCTTCTGGAGGCCCCGTTCGCAGAGCTCGACGAGGTAGTCGAACGCGTCCCGCCCGTCGGGCACGGGGAACTTCGGCAGCCGGATGCGCCCGAGCTCGATCTCGACATTGCAGCGCTCGGCGACCTCGAGGCTGCGGCGGAGCGCGTCCCCGTGCCCCGGGAAGTCGAGCGCCATCTCCTCGGGGGTCTTGAAATAGAACTCCTCGGCGCCGAACCGCCAGCGATCGGGGTTCTTGAGCGAGTCGCCGGACTGGATGCAGAGCAGGGCGTCGTGACTGTGCGCGTCCGCGGCATCGAGGTAGTGGACGTCACCGGTCGCGACGAGCGGGAGCTTCGCGCGCTCGGCGAGGCGCGGGAGGCCCTGGAACGCGGCCTGCTGCGCCTCGAGGCCGACGTTCTGGAGCTCGACGTAGGTCGAGTCGCGGCCGAAGATCTGCGCGAGGCGGTCGAGCTCCTCCTCGGCGTCGCCGTCCCGGTGCTCGGAGAGCGCGCGCGAGACGCGCCCCGAGAGGCAGCCGGAGAGCGCGATCAGGCCGGCGGAGTACCGCTCGAGCAGCTCCCAGTCCGCACGCGGCTTGTAGTAGTAGCCGTCGAGGTAGCCCAGCGAGCAGAGCTTCACGAGGTTCGCGTAGCCCGTGTCGTTCTCCGCGAGCAGCGTCAGGTGCGCGTGCCCCTTCGTCTGCGCCCTACGGTCGTCCACGACGTAGAGCTCGCAGCCGAAGATCGGCTTGACGCCCTGCGCGCGCGCGGTCTTGTAGAGCTCGATCGCGCCGGCCATCGAGCCGTGGTCGGTGAGCGACACCGCGGGCATCTCGAGCCGAGCCGCCTTCTCCGCCAGCGCCGAGATCCGGCAGGCTCCGTCGAGGATCGAGTACTCCGAGTGGACGTGCAGGTGGACGAACGGGGCGGGCACGGGACGGCCATGCTACTCCCGCCGCCGGAGAGCACTTTTCGCGCTTCGCGCAAAGTGCTGGACAAACGCTCACCCCGCGCCGATAACGAGGGGCATGCGGCAGATTCCGTTCTCACTGAAGGTCGTCGCGCTGGTGAGCCTCGCTGCCGAGGCCGCTGCGGCGGTGCTCGTGTTCTGGCACACGGGCCCGCGCGCGAACTGACCTCGCCCGGCCCGCCCGGCGGCGCCTCGCGCCCGGCCGCGCACGCGGTTGACTGCGCGCGCGTCGAGACCCATAGTGCGAGTCAGCCGCACCGGGGATGCGGTCCGGGCTAGCGTTCCACCGGGGGAGGTCGTGTGCTCGCAACGCTGCTCCAAGAAAACGTCGACCGGATCGGATCGCGGACAGCGCTCGTTCACGGCGAGCGCCGCCTGACGCACGCCGCCCTCGCGGACGAGGTCGATCGCGTAGCGCGTGGCCTGCTCGGTCTCGGCGTGGAGCCCGGCGACAACGTGCTCCTCGTCCTCCCGAACGTCCCGGAGTTCGTGATCGGTCTCTTTGCGCTCGGGCGCGTCGGGGCCGCCGCCGTGCTGCTCGACGTCGCCTCGAAGGAGCACGAGCTCACGAAGGCGTTCCGCGACTGCAGCCCGCGCGCGGTGCTCACCGACCGGCGTGTGGCCGGAACGTGCCACGCGGTCGCGAGCGCGCTCGGCCAGAAGACGCTCGTCGTGACGATCGACGACGTCCCCTCGAGCGCGGTGCCGTTCCACGAGCTCGGTGCGGACGGCCCGGCGGACCTGCCCGCGCTCCCCGGCCCCGACACGCCGCTCGTCTACCAGTACTCCTCCGGATCGACGGGCCGCCCGAAACGCGTCGGCCGCACGCACGCACAGTGCCTCGCCGAGGCGCGGCTCGTCCCCGAGACCCTCGGCCTGAGCGAGGAGGACGCGACTCTCTGCATCGTTCCGATGTTCCACGCATACGGCCTCGGCGACGGGATGCTCGCGGCGATCGCGAGCGGAGCGAAGCTCGTGCTCCAGTCCGACGCGCAGCCGTTCCTCGTCCGCCGCCAGCGGACGCTCGAGCTGATCGGCGACGAGCAGGTGACGATGCTCCCCGTCGTGCCGTTCATGGTCGACCTGCTCGCCTCGGCGCCGTCGACGCGGGAGATCACCGGTCTCCGGTACTGCTTCTCCGCCGGCAACGCCCTGCCCGCCGCGGCGGCCGAGGCGTTCGGCGCACGCTTCGGCGTGCCGGCGCGCCAGCTCTACGGCTGCACGGAGGCGCCGTCGATCGCGGCAAACCTCGACGACGCGCCGAGCGCCGAGTCCGTCGGGCGGGCGTTCCGCCACGTCGAGCTCTCGATCCGCGGCGACGAGACCGACGCCGAGCTCGGGCCAGGTGAGGTCGGAACGGTGTCGGTGCGGACGCCCGTGGCCGCATCCGGCTACGTCGACGGGAGCGACGTCGAGACCTTCCGGAACGGCTGGGTGTATCCCGGGGACGCAGGTCGCGTCGACGAGGAGGGACGGCTGACGCTGGTCGGCCGGACGAGGATCTTCATCGACGTCGTCGGCCACAAGGTCGATCCGGTCGAGGTCGAGGAGGTTCTGCTCGAGCACCCAGCCGTGCGCGAGGTCGTGGTCGTCGGGACGCGCACGCCGCCGCTCGACACCGACGTCGTCAAGGCCGCCGTCGTCCCGGAGGAGCCCTGCAGCGAGCGGGAGCTCATGCACTTCTGCGCTACGCGGCTCGCGTCGTTCAAGGTGCCGCAGGTCGTGGAGTTCCTCGACGAGATCCCGCGCAGCCCGCTCGGCAAGGTGCTCCGCAAAGAGCTCGTGTGACGCCGTGCGCACGCTCCTGATCGACAACTACGACTCGTTCACGTTCAACCTCTTCCAGCTGATCGCGGAGGTCAACGGCGAGGAGCCGGTCGTCGTCCGCAACGACGGCGCGACGTGGGAGGAGCTCGCCGGCTGGGACGTCGACAACATCGTGATCTCGCCGGGGCCGGGCCGGCCCGAGCGCCCGGCGGACTTCGGGGTGTGCGCCGACGCGATCCGGCACGCGGAGGTCCCGCTACTCGGCGTCTGCCTCGGCCACCAGGGGCTCGGCCACCTCTCGGGCGGCGAGGTCGTGCACGCGCCCGAGGTCATGCACGGCCGGCTGAGCGCCGTGCACCACGACGGCTCCGACCTGTTCCGCGGGATCCCACAGGGATTCGAGGTCGTGCGGTACCACTCCCTGTGCCTCGCGGAGCCGCTGCCGCCGTCGCTCGAGCGAACGGCGTGGACGGCCGACGGCGTCGTGATGGCGGTCGCACACCGCGAGCGGCCCGCCTGGGGGGTGCAGTTCCACCCGGAGTCGATCTGCACCAGCTTCGGGACGACGCTGCTCGAGAACTTCCGCGACCTCACGCGCGCGGCCGTCGGCAGCCGCCGCGGGCGCGCGACCGCTTCCGTCCGCTCGGTCGTCCTGCGCGGTGCCGAGGAGCCGCGGCCCGCCGAGCGCGAGCCCGCGGCGCTCCTCGTGCGCCGGCTCGACCGCGAGTACGACGCCGAGGCCGCGTTCACGCATCTGTACGCGGACGACCCGCACGCGTTCTGGCTCGACTCGAGTCGCGACGGCGACCCCATGTCGCGGTTCTCGTTCATCGGCGGGAGCGACGGGCCGCTCGCGGCGCGCGTGTACTACGACGTCGCCGCGACCGAGACGACCGTGGTGCGCGGCGATACGACCGAGGTGCATGCGGAGACGGTCTTCGACTTCCTCCACCGCGAGCTCGGCCGCTTCGCGGGCGCGGCGGCCGACCTCCCGTTCGACTTCGACTGCGGGCTCGTGGGCTACTTCGGCTACGAGCTCAAGGCGGACTGCGGCGGGACGCTCGTCCACCGCTCGCTCGTGCCCGATGCCGCCTTCCTGTTCGCCGACAGGCTGATCGCCCTCGACCACGCCGAGCACTGCACGTACCTCGTCTGCCTCGTCGAGGGCGACCATGCCGCGGGTGAGCAGTGGCTCGGCGACGTCGAGCGGCTCCTCGAGGCGGTCGCCGCTCGGCCCGCCGCCGCGACCCGGCCGCTGCGTGCGCCGCGCCGTCAGCCGCTGGACTTCTACCTGAGCCGGGACGAGGCGACGTACCTCGCGGACATCGACCGGTGCAAGCAGAACCTCGTCGAGGGCGAGACCTACGAGGTGTGCCTGACGAACAAGGTCAAGACCGACGCCGTCCTCGACCCGCTGTCGCTGTACCGCACCCTCCGCCGGGTGAACCCCGCCCCGTTCTCGGCGTTCCTCCGGCTCGACGGCGTCGCGGTCGCGAGCTCCTCGCCGGAGCGGTTCCTCAGGATCGGGCGTGACCGCGTCGTCGAGGCGAAACCGATCAAGGGCACGATCCAGCGCGGCGAGACGCCGGAGGAGGACGAGGCGCTGGCCGAGGAGCTCCGCACGAGCGAGAAGAACCGCGCGGAGAACCTCATGATCACCGACCTCTTGCGCAACGACCTCGGCACCGTGTGCGAGGTCGGCAGCGTCCACGTCCCGCACCTGATGGCGATCGAGACGTTCGAGACCGTCCACCAGCTCGTGTCGACGATCCGCGGGCGCCTGCGGCCGGGCCTCGACGCGGTCGACTGCATCCGCGCGTGCTTCCCGGGCGGCTCGATGACCGGCGCGCCGAAGAAGCGCACCATGGAGATCATCGACGAGCTGGAGACCGAGGCCCGCGGCGTCTACTCGGGCGCGATCGGGTACCTCGGGCTGTGCGGTGCCGCAGACCTCAACATCGTGATCAGGACGGTCGTGATGTCGCGCGACGAGACGTCTATCGGCGTCGGCGGCGCGATCGTCATGCAGTCGGACCGCGAGGAGGAGTTTCGCGAGACGCTCCTCAAGGCGGAGGCGCCGATGCGCGCGATCACGGTCTCCGTGGGCGACGTCTCGCTCGAGGGGGCATCCCCCCTGCTCGAGCAGGCGCTGCAGGACGAGCTCCGCCGGGCGCAGCGGGAGCACGCCGACACGCCACGCGTCTCGGTCGGCGCGCACGACGCCTGAGCCCGCAAAACGCGGCTAGACCAGACGGTCGCGGAGGATCTTGCCGAGCGGGCTGCGCGGGATCTCGTCCCGCAGCTCGACGACCTCCGGCACCTTGTATGCGGCGAGCCGCTCTGCGCAGAACCGGCGCAGGTCGCGCTCGTCGCAGCGTCCGTCGGGCACG
>DASSUT010000302.1:0-4408 GCA_035706725.1 Gaiella sp.
TTGCGGCTCATCGCCCGCCTGAGCCCCTCCGCCTCGCCGATCGTGAACCCCGCGAGCGCGATCGCGACGTCGAGCACCTGGTCCTGGAAGACCACGACGCCCAGCGTCGAGGCGAGCGGCTCGCGGAGCGACTCGTGCGGCACCGGGTAGACGAAGGTCGGGTCCTCACGGAGGCGTCGCCGGTGCTCGATGTACGGGTGGACGGCCTTCCCCTGGATCGGGCCGGGCCGGACGAGCGCGACCTGGATCGTGAGGTCGTCGATCGTCTCGGGCCGCGTGCGGAGGAGGCTCTGCATCTGCGCGCGGCTCTCGATCTGGAACACGCCCACGGTGTCCGCCGCCTGGATCTCGGCGAACACGTCCGGATCGTCGAGCGGGATCCGCGAGAGATCGATCGGGGCGCCGTGCAGCTGCGCGATCCGGTCGACGCACTCCTCGACGCAGGAGAGCATCCCGAGGCCGAGCAGGTCGATCTTGAGGAACCCCGCGTCGGCGCACGAGTCCTTGTCCCACTGGCAGAGCTGCCGGCCGGCCATGGCCGCCGGTTGGACGGGGACGAGCTCGACGAGCGGCCGCGACGAGATCACCATCCCGCCCGGGTGCTGCGAGACGTGGCGGGGCAGCCCTGCGATCTCGCCGGTGAGGAAGCGGAACGCGCGCCAGCGCTTCGAGAGGAGCTTCTGCTCGGCGTCGGGGAGCGCCGAGACCTCGTCGGCGACCCGCTCTGCATGCCACCCGTCGGTCACGCGCGCGAGCCGCTCGAGCTCCGAGTGCGGGAGCCCGAGCGCCTTGCCGACGTCGCGGATCGCGCCGCGCGAGCGGTAGGTCGCGAAGCTCGCGACGAGCGCCGCGTGGTCGTGCCCGTAGCGCTCCGTCACGCGGACGATCAGCTTCTCGCGGATGTCGCGCGGGAAGTCGAGGTCGATGTCGGGCACCGACGTCAGCTCGTGGTTGATGAAGCGCCCGAGCGAGAGGCCGTTCTCGACAGGGTCGACGTGCGAAAGGCCGGTGAGATAGCAGACGATCGAGCCGACCGAGCTGCCTCTCCCTCGCCCCGGCGGCAGGAACATCCGCGGCGAGTCCTGCCCGCGCACCTCGAGCGCGCACTCCCGCGCGAGCTCGAGCACCTCGTGGTGGAGCAGGAAGAACCCCGCGAGGCCGAGCTTCCCGATCAGCGCGAGCTCGCCCTCCAGGCGGGCGCGGGCCCGACTTTGCAACACACTGTTGCACGCGTCGTAGCGCTCGCCGAACGCATGACCGCAGATCGCGGCGAGCTGGCGGATCGCGGGGTCGGCGCGGTCGGAGAAGTCGGGGTAGCGGTAGCCGAGCTCCGCGGTGAGGTCGAATGCGAGCCGCTCCGCGAGCTCCCCCGTGCGGAGAGCGGCATCGCGATCGATGCCCGTGAACCGCTCGACCATCACGGCCGGTGGGCGGAGCACGGCCTCACGGTTTCCGCGCCGCTCGCGCTCGCAGCCGTCGAGCGACGTACGACAGCGGATCGCGACGAGCGCGTCCTGGAGCAGCGTCCGGCGCGGGACGTGCGCATGGACGTTGCCGGTCGCGAGCGTCTCCACCCCTAGGTGCGCGGCGAGGTCGCGAAGCGTCGCGTGCCGCCGCGTGTCGCCGCGCTCGTAGGGGCGCTGGAGCTCGACGAAGAACCGCTCGCGACCGAATGCGGCCGCAAGCCGCGCCGCGGCGTGCTGGTCGTGGAGCGCGAGGCCCTCCCGCGCGCAGCCGGAGAGGCAGACGAGCCCCTCGTTCAGCTCCGCGACGGTCTCGAGCGGGACGGCCGGCGGCAGAGGCTCCCGGTCCTCACGACCCGGTCGGCGGGTGCCCGAATGGGCGGCGGTGAGGATCCGGCAGAGGTTCGCGTAGCCGCGGCTCGACTCGCAGAGGAGCGTGATGTGCCTTCCGCCTTCGAGCGTGACCTCCGCGCCGGTGATCGGCCGGATGCCGGCGTGCTGCGCCGCGTGCGCGAACTCGAGCGAGCCGTAGACGCCGTCGTGGTCGGTCAACGCGAGCGCGGGGTAGCCCAGCTCGGCGGCCCGCGCGACGAGCTCCTCCGGATGAGACGCCCCGTCGAGGAACGAGTACGCCGAGTGACAGTGCAGCTCGACGTAGCCCATTACCCTGCGTCCCAGTGGCCCCGCCCATCCGACCGGCCGAGACATTCGTCGCCCGGAGCGACGCGACGGTCGAGCTGCTCGTCGACCACCCGAGCGTCGCGGTCTCGGCCGCGTGCCTCGCCGGCGGAGGGCCGACACCGCCGCCGCACGCCCACTCCGAGCACACGGAGGTCTTCCTCGTGCTCGACGGCGCGCTCCGATTCGTCACCGTCGGCGACGAGACTGTCGCCGGCGCAGGCACCGTGGTTGTCGTGCCCCCGGGCGTGACGCACACCTTCACGATGGAAGGCGAAGCACGGTTCCTCGATTTCCATGCGCCGTCGTGCGGCTACGGCGCGTTCCTGCGTTCGCTCACTGCCGCCGCGACCGAGGACGAGCAGGCGCGGGCGCGCGCAGGGTTCGACCAGCATCCGGCAACCGCAGGCAGCGGAGCGGCGCCCTCGTCGATCGCGGTCGTCCGCAGCGGGGGCCTGGACGGAGAGGCGATCACCGACCGTCCCGACCGTCGCGTGACGCTGCTCGCCGACACCGAGCACCTCACGCTGAGCGAGTTCGACTACGGGCCCGGCCAGCAGGGCGCGAGCCCGCACGTCCACCACGACCACTCCGACGCGTTCCTCGTCGTCGAGGGCGAGCTGGAGATCACGTTCGAGAGCGGGCCGCTCCGGGCACCGGCGGGGACGTTCGTGCTCATCCCGCCCGATGTCGTCCACTCGTTCGACAACACGAGCGACGCCCCGGCACGGTTCTTCAACGTCCATGCCCCCTCGTGCGGCTTCGGGGACTACCTGCGCGGGCAGAACCCCGACTTCGATCAGCACGAGCCGCCGCCGGACGGCGGCGTCGACCCGGCCAGCGTCCTGGTGCGCACGTTCACCACAGGCACGGGCGCCTGAGCGATGGCCGGCCTCGACACCCGGGTCACCGTGCTCCTCGGGACGCGCCACCCGATCGTCCAGGCGCCGATGGCGGGCGGGTTCACGACGCCCGAGCTCGTCGCCGCGGTCTCGAACGCGGGCGGCCTCGGCTCGCTCGGAGCGGCCATCCTGCGGCCCGATGACCTGCGGGGCGCGATCGCCGCCGTCCGCCGTCTGACCGACCGGCCGTTTGCCGTCAACCTCTTCGCCCCGCTTCCGCCGCCCGAGCTCGAGACGGAGGCGGTCGCCGTCATGCAGGCCGTGCTCGCGCCGTTCCGCGCCGAGCTCGGCCTGCCCGAGTCGACCGACCAGCCCTCGCCTCCGCGGCCCGGGCTGGTGGAGGCGCAGCTCGCGGTCCTCGCGGAGGAGCGCGTGCCGGTGCTCAGCTTCACCTTCGGGGCTCTGCCGTTCGAGCCCGTGAGGGAGTCGGGCAGCGTGATCCTCGGCACGGCGACGACGGTCGCCGAGGCCGTCGAGCTCGACCGGCTCGGCGTGGACGCGATCGTCGCCCAGTCCGCCGAGGCAGGCGGCCACCGCGGCACGTTCATCGGCCCGTTCGAGAATGCGCTCGTCGGCGGCGTGGCGCTCGTCCCCCGCATCGTCGACCGGGTCTCGGTGCCCGTGCTGCTCGCCGGCGGGATCATGGACGGACGCGGCGTCGCCGCCGCGCTCGCGCTCGGCGCCGAGGGCGTGCAGCTCGGGACGGCGTTTCTCGGCTGTCCCGAGAGCGGGGCGCCCGAGCCCCTCCGCCGGGCGCTCCGGGAGACGGCCGACGCCACCGTCGTGTCCCGTTCCTACTCGGGCAGGGAGGCACGCCTCCTGCGCACACGCCTCGTCGAGGCGATCGAGAGTGCGGCCGTCGACCCACTTCCCTACCCGCTGCAGGCGATCCTCACCGCAGACGTCCGCGCCGAAGCGCTCGCGCAAGAGCGGGCCGACCTGTATCTCGTCCTCTCCGGCCAGGCGGCCGGTGCCGTTCGGGCGCTGCCGGCCGCGAAGCTCGTCGAGACGCTCGTCCGCGAGACCGAGGACACGATCCGGAGCCTTGCCGGCACCGGTGGCTAGGCGCGCTGCGTGAACCAGCATCGCCGCTCTCCGTCGCGGTAGACGCAGACGTTCCGCCCGGACTCGAGCACCACCTCGAAGTACCGGCGGTCGACCGGCTCGTCGGTCCACCAGCGATCGACGACGCGCCACTCCTCGCGCACCACGGTCACGAGCTCGCGGTTCACGAGCCGTGGCTCTCCTCCCACGGTCGTCTCGACGAGCGCCCGGCGGGGCGCGTTGAGCCGCGCCGCGACGCCGTGCGTGGAGATCATCCGACATCGCGGGGGACGACGAGCGCCCGGGTTTCGGGGATCCGCG
>DASSUT010000303.1:0-15181 GCA_035706725.1 Gaiella sp.
CGGTCGAACGACGCGAAGGTCAGCGGCTCTGTGGTGAGGAAGTCGAACCACCAGGCGGGTCGGCGGACGGCGTCGATCGCGGTACCGACCTTGAGCCTCGGTGGGATCGTCATCCCGTTGCGGCGATCGCGCAGCCGCGCGCCCGATACCGGCACGTCGACGGTGACGAGCAAGGTGTCGAACCCTGCCTTGGCCGCCCGCTCGACGAGCTCGAGCGTGCGCTCGCGGTCCTTCCAGATGTAGAGCTGGAACCAGTTGCGCCCGCCCGGGTTCGCAGCCGCGACCTCCTCGACGGAGGCCGTGCCCAGCGTCGAGAGCGAGAACGGGATCCCTGCGGCCCCCGCAGCCGCCGCACCCGCGAGCTCCCCCTCCGTGCGCATCAGTCGCGTGAAGCCGGTGGGGGCGATGCCGAACGGAAGCGTCGAGCGGCCGCCCAGGACGTCGACCCCGGTGTCCACGGCAGACACGTCCCGCAGGACCTGCGGGTGGAACTGGACGTCCTGAAACGCCTGGCGCGCCCGCGCGAGAGAGGTCTCGCCCTCGGCCGCGCCGTCGGCATAGTCGAATGCCGCCCGAAGTGTCCGGCGCTTGGCCAGGCGACGAAGATCCTCGATCGTCAGCGCAGCGGCAAGCCGGCGCTCGGTGACGTGCAATCCGGGAACCTCGAGCGCGAGAAGCGGCGTGAGCTCGCGCAGCCGCGGTCGCCTCCGTCGGATTTTTCGCTCTGCCGTCGCCACCTCTCGGGCGAGTCTACGGCGGTGGACACGCCACGATGGGCCGGGATGCTGCCGCTTCGAATCGAAGGGGATACTGTCCGGCATCGGCGTCTCGCGAGGAGGAGAGAATGAGCGAGTCACGTGAGGGTGGGTGCTCCTGCGGCGCGATCCGCTACCGGCTGGCGTCCGACCCGCTGTTCGTCCATTGCTGCCACTGCCTGAACTGCCAGAGGCAGACCGGCGGCGCGTTCGTGATCAACCTGCTGATCGAGCGTGACCGGGTCGAGCTGCTCGGGGGTGAGCCCGAGGCCGTCCCTGTGCCGCGCGACGACGGCAGTCAGCAAGTGGTCTCGCGCTGCCCGTCGTGCCGCGTGGCGGTGTTCAGCACGTACAACAGCCCCGTGGTCCTGTTCGTCCGCGGCGGGACGCTCGACGAGCCTCGCGACGTGACGCCGGACGTCCACATCTACACGCGGTCGAAGGTCGGCTGGCTCGAGCTGCCGGAGGCGACACCGGCGTTCGAGGCGTTCTACGACCCGAAGACGCTCTGGCCCGCCGAGACTCGCGAGCGGTACGGCGCGGCGACTGCCGCGGCGCGCTCCGGCGCCTGAGCGGCCGCCGCCCGCACGTGCGAATCGGCGGTCACCCGCGGCCCGGTCAGTAGTTCTCCACTGGCCGGAGCGTGCCGCGCTTGCGAGACTCGTGACAGCATGACCGAGCTCCAGGAGTCGGTGGTGATCGGCCCGGAGGGGCTGGGCTTGCTCGTGGACGCGCTCCGGCAGCGCGGGTACGCCGTTCTCGGGCCGACGGTCCGCGACGGGGCCATCGTGTACGACGAGCTCGAGAGCGCGGACGCGCTGCCGGTCGGCTGGACCGACCGGCAGGAAGGCGGGACGTACCGCCTCGAGCGGCGCGAGGACGACGCGCGGTTCGGGTACGCGGTCGGGCCCCATTCGTGGAAGCAGTTCCTCTTCCCGCCGCGTGTGCGCCTCTGGCAGGCCCGGCACGACGGCGGCGGAATGGAGGTCGTGGAGGAGCCGCACGACGGGCCGCCGCTCGCGTTGTTCGGCGTCCGCGCCTGCGAGCTTCATGCGATCGCGATCCAGGACCGGGTGTTCATCGGCGGGCGCGCGGTCGACCGCGACTACGCGCTCCGGCGAGAGAACGTCTTCGTGGTCGCGGTCAACTGCTTCGAGCCGGGCGGGACGTGCTTCTGCGTCTCGATGGGAACAGGGCCCAAGGCCGAGTCCGGATACGACCTCGTGCTCACCGAGATCCTCGAGGGCGAGCACCGCCTGCTCCTCGAGAGCGGCTCCGCGCGCGGCGCGGAGGTGTTGCACGAGCTGTCGGCTAGGCCGTCGGAGCCGGGCGACCGAGACGCCGCCGAACGGGCGGTCGAGGCCGCGCGCGGAAAGATGGGGCGGCAGATGGACGCGACCGGCCTACGCGACCTTCTCGCCGGCAACCTCGAGCATCCGCGGTGGGACGACGTCGCGGAGCGCTGCCTCACGTGCGGCAACTGCACGCTCGTCTGCCCGACGTGCTTCTGCTCGACGGTCGAGGAGGTCACGGATCTCGAGGGCGCGTATGCCGAGCGCTGGCGCGAGTGGGACTCCTGCTTCACCGTCGACCACTCCTACATCCACGGCGGGGCGATCCGGCCGTCGGGCCGCTCGCGCTACCGCCAGTGGATGACCCACAAGCTCGGTACGTGGCACGACCAGTTCGGGACGTCGGGTTGCGTCGGGTGCGGCCGGTGCATCACCTGGTGCCCGGTCGGGATCGACATCACCGAGGAGGTCGCCGCGATCAGGGCGACGGAGGAGGTACCCGATGCGCACGCTTGACGCGCTTCTCGCGGACGTTCCGCTCTTCGACGGGCTGTCCGCCGAGCATCTCGCGCTCCTCGCCGGCTGCGCGTCGAACGTCCGCTTCGACGCCGGCCAGACGATCTTCCGCGAGGGGGACGACGCGGACACGTTCTTCGTGATCCGAGCGGGCAGCGTCGCGCTCGAGGCGTTCGGTCCCGCCCGCGGCGGCCTGACGATCGAGACGATCGAGGCCGGCGACGTGCTCGGCTGGTCGTGGCTATTCCCGCCCTACCGGTGGCACTTCGACGCCCGCGCGCTCTCGCAGGTGCGGGCGACCGCGTTCGACGGCGCCTGCCTGCGGGGCAAGTGCGACGAGGACACGGCGCTCGGGTACGACCTGATGCGTCGCTTCGCGCAGGTGATCATCGAGCGGCTCCAGTCGACGCGGCTCCGGCTGCTGGACGTCTATGGGCGCCACGACGGTTGAGCCGCTTCCGGCCCAGGGGCCGATGGTGCCGCGGTCGTTCGTCGTGCGCGACCGGGTGCAGGAGACCTCGGACACGTGGACGCTGACGCTCGACCCCGTCCTCGGCGAGGGGCCGGCGATCGGGCCCGGCCAGTTCGTGATGGTGTACGTCTTCGGCGTCGGCGAGGTACCGATCTCGGTGAGCGGCGCGCCGGATCGAGAAGGCCCGGTGGTGCTCACCGTGCGTGCGGTGGGAGCGGTCAGCGAGGCGATCTGCGTCACGGAGCCGGGCGGCATCCTCGGCCTCCGCGGCCCGTTCGGGACGACCTGGCCGATCGCCGCGTCGGCCGGTGCCGACGTCGTGGTGGTGGCCGGCGGGATCGGCCTTGCGCCGCTCCGGCCGGTCGTGCTGCACGCACTCGCGCAGCGCGACGCGTTCGGCGAGGTGGACGTTCTCTACGGCGCGCGCACGCCCCACGACCTGCTCTACACCTCCGAGCTCGAACGCTGGCGCGGGAGCGCCTCGGTCGACGTCACCGTCGACGCTGCGGAGATCGGCTGGAGCGGCAAGGTCGGCGTCGTCCCCGGGCTGCTTCCGGGCGCCGCGTTCGATCCCGCGAAGGCGGTCGCGTTCGTCTGCGGCCCCGAGATCATGATGCGGTTCGCGATCACGGCGCTCCTCGACCGGGGCGTCGCCCCGGGCAGGATCAACATCTCGCTCGAGCGGAACATGCGCTGCGGGCTCGGCCACTGCGGGCACTGCCAGCTCGGCCCGACGCTGATCTGCCGCGACGGGCCCGTGTACTCCTACGAGACCGCGCGCGAGTGGCTGGAGGTGCGCGAGCTGTGAACGCCAAGCCGCGGCTCGCCGTCTGGAAGTTCGCCTCGTGCGACGGGTGCCAGCTCACGCTGCTCGACTGCGAGGAGCACCTCCTGCCGGTCGCGGACGAGATCGAGATCGCGTACTTCCCCGAGGCGACGAGCGGCGAGGTCGAGGGGCCGTACGACCTTTCGCTCGTCGAGGGGTCGATCACGACGCCCGGGGACGCCGAGCGCATCCAGCGCGTGCGGAGCGTGTCGAAGACGCTCGTCACGATCGGAGCGTGCGCGACCGCGGGCGGCGTCCAGGCGCTCCGCAACTTCGCGGACGTCGACGAGTACCTCCGGGTCGTCTACGCGTCGCCGGAATACCTGTCGACGCTCGCGACCTCGACGCCGATCGCGGACCACGTGCGCGTGGACTTCGAGCTCCGCGGCTGTCCGATCGACCGACGGCAGCTCGTCGAGGTGATCACCGCGTTCCTCCGCGGCCGCAGACCCGGGATCTCCAACGCGAGCGTGTGCACGGAGTGCAAGCGCCGCGGCAACGTGTGCGTGATGGTGGCGCACGGCACGCCGTGCCTCGGCCCCGTCACCCACGCCGGCTGCGGCGCGCTCTGCCCGTCGTACGACCGCGGCTGCTACGGCTGCTTCGGTCCGATGGAGACGCCGAACACGCGCTCGCTGACGCGGCAGCTGCGCGTCCTCGGCATGGACGACCGCGCGGTCGAGCGCGTGTACGGCACCTTCAACGTCGACGCGCCGGCGTTCCGGGAGGCGGCGGGTCGTGGCTGAGCGGCGCACGATCCGGACCGACTACCTCGCGCGCGTCGAGGGCGAGGGCGCGATGTCGGTGCGGCTCACGAACGGGACGGTGGAGCACGTCGAGCTCCGGATCTTCGAGCCCCCGCGCTTCTTCGAGGCGCTCCTGCGCGGGCGCTCGTTCCGCGAGGCGCCAGACATCACCGCGCGGATCTGCGGCATCTGCCCGGTCGCCTACCAGGTCAGCGCGATGAACGCGATGGAGGACGCCTGCGGCGTCGGGGTCCCCGAGCCGATCCGACAGCTCCGGCGGCTCCTCTACTGCGGCGAGTGGATCGAGAGCCACACGCTCCACGTCTACATGCTCCACGCGCCGGACTTCCTCGGGTACGACGGCGCCGTCGAGCTCGCGCGCGACGCGCCCGCGGTCGTCGAGCGCGGTCTCCGGCTCAAGCGCACCGGGAACGACCTGATGTCGCTCGTCGGCGGCCGCGAGATCCACCCGGTGAACGTCCGTGTGGGCGGCTTCTACCGCGCGCCGAGGAAACGCGAGCTGCTCACGCTCCGCGAGCCGCTCGAGCGCGCGCTCGAGGCCGCGCTCGAGACCGTTCGCTGGACCTCCGGCTTCGACTTCCCCGACTACGAGGTCGACTGCGAGCTCGTCGCGCTCGCAACGCCCGGCGCCTACGCGATCGAGGACGGCCGCATCGCCTCGGACAGGGACCTCGACATCGCCCCACGCGAGTACGACGACCACTTCGTCGAGGAGCACGTGGCGCGCTCGAACGCGCTCCAGTCCCGCCGGCCCGACGGGGGCACCTACCTGTGCGGGCCGCTCGCGCGCTTCTCGCTCCAGGCAGACCGCCTCGCCCCGCCGGCGCGCGAGGCCGCGGACGAGGCCGGGCTCGGCGAGGCGTGTCGGAACCCATTCCGGAGCATCGTCGTGCGGAGCGTGGAGATCGTGCACGCCTGCGCCGAGGCCCTGCGCCTGATCGAGGGCTACGAGGAGCCGGAGGCGCCCGCGGTTCCGGTCGAGCCCGTCGCGGGGGTCGGCTACGGGGTGTCGGAGGCGCCCCGCGGGCTCCTCTACCACCGCTACGAGCTCGCCGGGGACGGAACGATCCTCGACGCGAAGATCGTCCCGCCGACCTCGCAGAACCAGCTCGCGATCGAGGACGACCTGCGCGGCGTCGTGGGCCGACACGCGTCCCTGCCGGACGAGCAGCTGCGCGGCCTCTGCGAGCAGACGATCCGGAACTACGACCCGTGCATCTCCTGCGCGACGCACTTCCTGCGGCTGGAGGTGGAGCGGTTGTGAGCCGTCCTGTGTCACCCTCCGCCATCCGCGCGTTCCTGCGAGCGGCGTCAGGCGGCGGCGGAGCCGGGCTCCGCCCGGCGGGAGCCGACGCCGGCGAGGGGGGCGCGTGAGCCGGCGGGTGGTGATCGGGGTGGGCAACGCGTACCGGGGCGACGACGGGGTCGGGCTCGCGGTGGCGGAGGGCGTGCGCGGTGCGGCCGAGGAGGACGTGGTCGTGATCGAGTGCGAGCAGGAGCCGACACGGCTGGTGGACGCCTGGGCCGGCGCGGACGTCGCGGTCGTCGTCGACGCGTGCGCGGGGGGCGCCGCGCCCGGCACCGTGCACCGTTTCGACGCGAGCGACGGGCCGCTTCCCGCCCGAGTGTTCCGCTCGTCGACCCACGCCTTCGGGGTCGGGGACGCGGTCGAGCTCGCGCGGGCGCTCGGGCTCCTCCCGGGCCGGATCGTCGTGTACGGGGTCGAGGGCGAGGACTTCGCGACCGGGTCCGGGCTCAGCCCCTCGGTCGCGTCCGCGGTCGGCGGCGTAGTCGAGTCCGTCGCCGGCGAGCTCCGCGCCGAGGCCGCCGATGCATGAGCAGGCCCTGATGCGGGACGTCGTCGCGCGGGTCGAGGCGGTCGCCCGCGACGAGCGTGCATCCCGCGTCACCGCGGTGCGCGTCCGGCTCGGGGCCCTCTCCCACTTCACGCCGGAGCACTTCCGCGAGCATTTCGAGGACGCGGCCCGTGGGACGGTCGCCGAGGGAGCCGCGGTCGAGGCCGAGCTCTCGGGCGACATCTCCGACCCCCTCGCCGCCGACGTCCTCGTCGAGTCCGTCGAGGTCGAGCCCTGATGTGCCTCGGGGAGATCACGACGCTCGCCGAGGCGTGGGAGGAGGACGGCGTGCGGGTCGGCCGGCTCGCGGACGGCTCGGGCTCCAGCGTCCCGCTCGCGTTCGTGCCCGACGCCGTGCCCGGTTCCACGCTCCTCGTCCACCTCGGGATTCCCGTCGAGGTGCTCGATCCCGCTGCGGCCGCGGACGCGCTCGCCCTTCGTGACCCGTCGACCGACCAGGGAGGATCCCGATGAGCACTCTCGCGGCCAGCTTCGGCCTGCGCCTGTCCGAGCGCGCGACCGGCGTTGCGCTCGCGTTCGCAACCGCGTGCGTGAGCGGCGTCGCGGTGTACGTCAACGCGAAGGGCGTCGCGCGCTTCGACGACGCGACGGTCTACACGACCGCGAAGGACGCCGTCGCCGGGCTCGCGCTGCTCGCGCTCGCGGCCCCGTTGCTCGCAACCCGGCCACGCACGGTGGGGCGGGCGGCCTGGCCGGGGACCGGACGGCAGCGTCTCGGGGTCGTCACGATTGCGGTGATCGGCGGCAGCGTGCCGTTCGTCCTCTTCTTCGAAGGGCTCGCACGGGCGAGCGCGACGCAGGCTGCGTTCATCCACAAGACGCTCGTTTTGTGGGTCGCGGTGCTCGCGGTGGTGCTGCTGCGCGAGCGCCTCGGGCGGCTCCACGTCCTCGCGATCGGCCTGCTCATGGCGGGTCAGGTGCTGCTCGTGCCGAGTCTCGGCGTCGTGACGTTCGGAGCGGGGGAGGCGATGATCCTCGGCGCGACGCTGCTCTGGGCGGTCGAGGTGATCTTGGTCAAGCGGCTCGTCACGGGGCTCGACCCGCGGACGCTCGCGGCGGCGCGCATGGGGCTCGGGACGCTCCTCCTCATCGCCTGGGTGGCCGTCACGGGACGCGGATCGGAGCTGCTCGGCCTCGACGCCGGCGAGTGGGGCTGGGCGGTGCTGACCGGCGCGTTGCTCGCCGCGTACGTCGCGACGTGGTACGCGGCGCTCGCGCGCGCGCAGGCGGTCGACGTCACCGCCGTGCTCGTGTTCGGCGCGGTCGTGACCGCGGCGCTGTCCGGTGCCTTCGACGGGGTCGCGCTCGACGGTGCGGGCCTCGCCGTCGTGACCCTCGGCGCCGGCGTCGCGGCGGCGGCGGCGCTCCGGCGAAGCGGGCCGCGCGCGGTGCGAACGTGACCGCAGGCTCGCTGCTGTTCGCGCGGTACGCATATCCGCCGAACGCCCTCGGCTACTGCGGAGCAGACGAGACGCAGGAGCTCCTCGACTACGCGTCCGCGGGCGCCTCGGACGGCGGGCTCGCGGAGCTCGTGCGCACGTTCGAGGGGGCCTGGCCGTACCTTTCGCTGATCGCGGCCGCGAACCGGATCAAGGACCCGCTCGACCCGCGGGTCGTCGAGGCGTACTGGGTCGGGAACGGGCTCCTCGACCGCGTGCGCGCGGACGACCTCGCGCGCCACGTCGAGGACCGTTTTCGTGGCCGCATAGGCCGGACCTGGCGGCGCGTGCTCGACACGGTCGCCGCAGGGGCCGTTCCCCACCACGCGTTTCACGTCTTCGCCGTCTACCCGTGGCTCGGGCTCCTGCGCACCGGCGTCGTCGACGAGCCGCTCCGCGTCCTCGACCAGTGCCGCACGACCCCCGCGATCGTGCAGGCCACGGACGGGGACACCGCGCGCGTCCTCGCCCGCGACCTGACATGGGACGGCCGGACGCTCGCGCTCGGCGGCTGGGAGTCGCGGGACGTCCGCTGGCGTGACGAGGGCCGCGCGCTCGTCCCCGACCTCCGGCCGGGGGACTGGGTGGCGCTCCACTGGGACGTCGTGTGCGACCGACTCACGCCGCCGGCCGCGGCACGGCTCGAGCACGTCACGCGCCGGGTCCTCGCGGCCGTGGACTCGACGCCCGCGACGGCCGCCGCGCTGGCCACCTGACGGTCCCCGCCCGGCGCCGAAGCGCCGGGCGGGAGCGTCCCTCACCGCGGGCGGCTGACCTCCGGCGGGCGGAGCCGCGCGGACGCGGGCACGCGCTTCGCGCTCCGCGCGCGCCGGGCGAGGGCTGCCGACCCCAGCGTCGCGACGATGAACAGGCCGATCGCGATCGCATTCAGGAGCCCGCCACGGCGCGCGAGCGCGAGGTCCTCGCTGAGGTCGCCGCCGATCCGGAGCACGAGCCCGGCGTGCAGCAGCGCGAGGTGCACGTAGAACGCGCGCCGGAACGGGATGTCGATCCCGAGCACTCCCGGGAAGATCACCGGCGCGTGACCGAAGATCATCGAGAACACGAAACCGACGAAGATCGCGTGGAGCCCGGCGTCGTGCGCGAAGCCCGCGACGGTCGCGCCGTCGACCGCCCAGAGCGTGCCCCCCACGGCGAGCCACACGTACCCGGGGAGCAGCGCCAGTGCGACGAAACGGGGGAGGCCCGGGCGACGCACCGTGTAGCGGGCGATGTCGAAATGCCCGAGCCAGAGCGCGTAGCCGACGAGCGCGACGCCCGCGAGGCGGGTCCCGTCGTCGGCGTCGACCGCCGAGAGCGCGAGCCCTGCGACGAACATCATCGTGAGGGCGGCGAACGCGAGCCGGCCGAGCCGCGTGAGGCGCGCGAGCGCCGCGAGCTCCAGTCGCTCCCCGACGATCGTCAGCACCAGGAACCCGACCCACCAGGGGACGACCTGGACGAAGGGCTTGCCGCCCAGCCAGAGCGCGTCGCCGGCGACCCAGAGGAGCGCGCCGAGCGCCATCGTTGCCCCCGGCGCCGTCGCGTGCCGGCGGAGGATCACGCCGAAGAGCGCCACGAGCACGCACCCGGCAAGCAGGAGCACGAGCTCACCGACCCCCTTGCGCACGCCTGCGAGGAGCAGCGCGACACCGGCGAGCGAGCCCGCAGGGGCGAGGTAGCCCCACACACGGCGCAGCGCGACGGCCCGCTCGAGCGAGATCACGGTGCCGAGGAACCCGAACACGAGCAGCGGCCCGTGCAGCTCGACGAGATTCGCCCGACCGCGGGGGAGACCCCAGCCGAAGCGCAGCAGCCCAGCCCACACACCGCAGACGAGCGCGAGCAGCCCGAGCGCGAGGAGCGGGTAGCGAACGCGGGCGATCATCTCGGGCCGTGCTGCTGCCCGATGCGCGCGAGGGCGATGCGCTCGGCGGTCGCCTCCGCGGGCTCGCGGGTGAGCTCGACCCGATCCACGGACTTCACGCTCAGGAAGCAGTCCCATTCCGACGGGCCGACGAGCCGCGGCAGTCCGGAAGCCTCGTCGAGCCGGCGACCGTCCTGCTCGAGCGCGAGCAGCACGCGCTCGTCCTCGGCCTGGTCGCGCGTGAGCACGACGGAGAAGCTGCCGGACGCCACCGTCACGAAGCGCGCCTCGTCGAGCGCTCGGGCGTGGGCGAGGAGCGTGGCGAGGCGGACACCCCGCCAACCGACGCCGAGCCGGCTCCAGCCTTCGCGGCAGTGGAAGTCGGCGACGACCTCGCCGTCCGCGAGCGCCTCGAGTCCGGCCCGGTCGAGCTCGACCGGGCGCCGGACGTCGCCGGAGACCGAGACGAGAGGAGCGTGGTCGTCCATAGGGAGCTGTTTTATACTATCCCTATGAGTTTTTCCGGTCCCCCCGATCCTGTCGTGGCGGCCGTCCGCGGCGCGCTCTCGACCGTCGAGGACCCGGAGCTCGGCGTGGACATCGTGTCGCTCGGGCTCGTCTACGCGATCGAGCGGGAGGGCGACCACGTCCGGGTCGTGTACACGCTGACCTCGATGGGCTGTCCGCTCGGGCCGATGATCGAGCGCGACATCGCGGACACCCTCGCGGACGTCGAGGAGGTCGAGTCGGTCGAGGCCGAGCTCGTCTTCGATCCGCCGTGGACACCGGAGCGGATGAGCGACGACGCGAGGTTCCTGCTCGGGGTGTACGGGTAGTGGGCGCGGCCGGCGACCAGGCGCTCCGGCGTCATCGCGCGCTCGCCGACCCGAGCCGGGCGCGAATCCTGACCGAGCTGACCGACGCGGGCCGGCTGGACGCACGCGAGCTCGCGGGTCGCGTCGGTCTCCACGTCAACACCGTCCGGGTCCATCTCGGCGTCCTCGTCGAGGGGGGGCTCGTCGAGAGCGAGACCGTGCGCTCGCAGAGCCGCGGACGCCCACGGATCGCGTATCGGCCCACCGCGGAGGCGGGCGACGAGGGAGGCCGCCGCTACCGGCTGCTGGCCGAGATCCTGACCGCGCTGGTGGCGCGGTTCGGCCCGGGCGCCGCCGAGCTGGAGGAAGTCGGCGAGGCCTGGGGACGGTACTTCGTCGAGGCGCCGCCGTCCGCGAGGCTCTCGGACGACGAGGCGGTCGCGAAGGTCGTCCGGCTCCTCGCCGAGGTCGGTTTCGAGCCGCGACTCGCGCGCGACCGTCGCGGACGGAAGATCCTGATGCGTCCCTGCCCGTTCCTGGAGCTCGCCCGCAGCCACCAGGAGGTCGTCTGTCCGATCCACCTGGGGCTCGTGCGCGGCGCGCTGGCGGAGCTCGGGGCGGCGACACGGGCGACGACGCTCGAGCCGTTCGTCCGGCCCGAGCTGTGCGTCGCCCGCCTCGCCGCAGGGGCGGCGTCCTAGCCCGGGCGACCGATCCGCACGCGCCACACCTCGGGGCCCTCCTCCAGGTACTCCCAGCTGAAGGCGCCCGCGTGCTCCGCCTCGAACTGGTAGCGCAGCGGCTTCGGGTCGTGGTCGTTGACGAGCACGAAGCCCTCACCGGCCGCGAGGCCGTCGTACGTGTCGAAGATGAGCTCGTGCCGGCGAGCCGGTGGCTCGCTGCGAACGTCGAGCGTCTGGTCGATGCCGGTCGACATCAGGCTCCTCCCGATTGGGCCGCGGGCCTCGAGCGCTGAGCCGAAGCCTTCGGCGGGTGGACGGTGAGACGGTGGAGCGTGGCGTTTAGCCGACGCGCGGAGCGCGGTGAGGGCATCCGGAGAAGCCACCAGGCCTCGGCGGCGAGCCGGCAGGCTGCGTCCTCCTCGCCTGCGTCGCCGAGCGCGCGCAGAGCGCGGTCGAGCACCATCGCCAGCGACTCGAGTGTTTCTCTTTCGGCCGACGACGCCACAATTTAGAAGTTATACACGAGTGAAAATGGCGGCTTGCGAAGACCCGGCTGAGGCCGGCGCAGCACCCCCTCTCGGATGGCATCGTGCGCATGTGACCACCGCCCTGGGGGCCGACGCATCCGGCCGCGCGACGCCGTTCCGCTTCTACGACAACCGCCAGAAGTACCTCGCGTTCGTCACCACGTGCAACGAGAAGTCGGTGATCGCCGCCCGGTGCGAGGAGGAGCTCGCGCGGATCGAGCCGACCCCGCCGGCGCTGCGCCTGTTCGACGCGGGGATGGGCGACGGGACCGTGCTCGCGCGCGTGCTGCGCACCGTGCACCACCGGTTCCCGACCGTGCCCGCGCTGGCCGTTGCCAAGGAGATCAGCCTCGAGGACGTCCGGCTCGGGCTCGAGAAGATGCCCGACCGCTTCGTCGAGCACCCGCACACCGTGCTCGTCGTCACGAACCTCTCCTACGCGGACGCCCCGGGGCTCCGGCCGAGCGACCCGGGGCGGGCCGCGGCCCTGAGCTGGCGTGAGGTGCCGCTCGAGGGCGCCTCCGCACACGACCTGGGCGAGCAGATCGAGGCGCTCGCGCCGCTTCTCGGGGAGGGGTGGGGCACGAGCCCGAGCCTTGAGACCGGCAATCCGGTCCCGCAGACGCCGTCGGTGCTCGTTCTGTACCGCCGCGACCACGAGTTCCTGCTCGACGACGTCCTCGCCCGGGTGCGGCAGCACGAGGTCTCGTACGACTTCGTGCTCGCGTCGCAGCCCTGGCGCGCCAGGATGGGCGCGGACTTCAAGGTCGAGAAGATCCTCGCGCCGCTATCGCGCAGCCTCGCGCCCGGCGGCCGCCTGCTCGTGGTGCAGTCGTGGGGCCGCGACCCCGCCTCGGAGGTCGTGGAGCGGCTGTGGCCCGGTGAGGCGCCGTTCACCGTCGACCGTCACGCGCTCATCGACACCCTTCGGGAGGCGCTCGGCGACGAGGCGGCGGATTACGACCTCGAGGACCCGAGCGACGAGGAGGCGGTGTTCCGCTACGAGATGCACACGCTGCCCTCGGAGATCGGCGACCGGATCGGCACCTCGACGCTCCTCGCCGCGTGGAACGCCGTCGTCTACGTGAACCAGATCGAGGACGAGCGCCTGGAGGAGGCGCTGCACGGGGGCCGCTACCTCGAGGTCGTGCAGCAGATCCTCCACGAGCACGGCGCGCTCTGGTTCAACGACGAGGCGTTCGTCGTCGTGCGCCGCCGCGACGCCTGACGCGCCGCCGTATGATCGGACGTTCCGCCGACACGGGAGGTGCCCGATGACGAGCATGGTGACGCCCCACCTGTCCGAAGAGGCGCTCTCGCGGGCGCTCGACGCGTTCGAGTCGGCGCTCGGCTCCGCCACGGTGATCGCCGACGCGGACGGTCTGCGCGAGTTCCGCGACCCGTTCGCGTACGCGGGCTGGGACGACTACACCGCGTCTGCCGTCGTCATGCCGGAGACGGTGGAGCAGGTCCAGGAGATCGTGCGGATCGCGAACGCGCACCGCGTGCCGCTCTGGACGCACGGCACGGGGATGAACAACGGCTACGGCGGTCCCGCGCCGCGGCTCAAGGGCTCGGTGGTGGTGAGCCTGCGGCGGATGAACCGGGTGCTCGAGATCAACGAGGACAGCGCGTACGCGGTCGTGGAGCCCGGCGTCCGCTGGTTCGACCTCTACGAGGCGCTCCAGGCGGGCGGGCACCGGCTCATGGTCGCCGTCCCCGACCTCGGGTGGGGCAGCGTCGTCGGCAACACGCTCGAGAACGGGGCGACGTACCTCCCCACCGGCGCCGACATGGCTGCCGCGTGCGGGATGGAGGTCGTGCTCGCGAACGGCGAGGTGCTGCGCACCGGCATGGGCGCGATGCCGGGCAACCAGGCCTGGCACGTCTACAAGCGGAGCCTCGGGCCCGGTCTCGATCCGCTGTTCATGCAGTCGAACTTCGGGATCGTCACGAAGATGGGCGTCTGGCTGATGCCGTACCCGGAGTGCTATATGCCGCTCTGGCTCCGGGTCTGGAACGAGGACGACCTCGCCGCGGTCGTCGAGACGCTCCGCGTGCTCATGCTCGAGCGGACGATCGAGAACGTCCCGCAGGTCTGGAACACGATCGCGTTCGCGTCGGTGATGTCGTCGCGCTCGCTCTGGTACGACGGCGAGGAGCCGATCCCGGACGACGTCATCGACCGGATGGCCCGCGAGCTGGAGGTTGGCCGCTGGATGATGCGCTTCGCGCTGTACGGCGACGAGGCCGTCGTCGACCACCGGTTCCGGAAGGTGAAGGAGGCGTTCGAGCGGATCCCCGGGGCCGAGGTCTGGGGCGAGAAACACGCCCCGGAGGACGTCGCCGCGCTCGAGAACCCGCACGAGCGCGTCCAGGCCGGCGTGCCGAACCTCGAGCTCAACCAGATGACCGGGTGGTACGGCGGCGAGGAGGGCGGGCACATCGGGTTCTCGCCGGTCGCGCGGCTGACCGGGCCGGACGCGGTCGCGCTCCGCGACCTCATCCGCGGGCTCGTCGAGCGCGAGGCGCGCCTCGACTATGCGGCCGTGCTCATTCCCACGAACGCCCGGAGCTTCATCCACGTGACGCTGGTCATCTTCGACACCAAGAACGAGGCCGAGGCCCGCCGCGCGTACGACACGAGCCGGCTGCTCGTCACCGAGGCCGCGAAGCACGGGTACGGCGAATACCGCGCCCACCTCGACTTCATGGACCTCGCGCAGGAGCAGTACTCCTTCGGTGACCACGCGTACCGCCGCTTCGCGGAGACGATCAAGGACGCGGTCGACCCGAACGGCATCCTCTCGCCCGGCAAGCAGGGAATCTGGCCGAAGGAGCTGCGAGAGGCGCGGGCGGGCGGCTAGCTGCCTCCTTCCGGTCGCAGGTCGAGCCCGCGCAGGAGCTGCGCGTTCAGCGCGACGATGATCGTCGAGAGGCTCATCAGGACGGCCCCGACGGCGGGCGGGAGCGTGATCCCCCACGGCGCGAGCACCCCGGCCGCGAGCGGGATCGCGAGGATGTTGTAGCCGGCCGCCCAGCCGAGGTTCTGGATCATCTTCCGGTAGCTCGCGCGCGAGAGCGTGACCACGCCGACGACGCCGCGCGGATCATCCGAGGCGAGGATCACGCCCGCCGACTCGATCGCGATGTCCGTGCCTGCGCCGATCGTGATCCCGACGTCGGCGCGGGCGAGCGCCGGAGCATCGTTCACGCCGTCGCCGACCATCGCGACCCGACGCCCCCGCTCCTGGAGCTCGCGGACGTGCCGCTCCTTGTCCTCCGGCAGGACCTCGGCGAAGACCTCGTCGATACCGATGTCGGCCGCGACCGCGTCCGCGACCT
>DASSUT010000304.1:0-2793 GCA_035706725.1 Gaiella sp.
TTCCACACCCAGACGGCGGGCGTCTCGCTCACGTGGCAACAGCCGCTCGTCAACGTCGCGCGCACCGCGATCGAGGCGCTCGCTGCGGTGCTCGGCGGGACGCAGTCGCTCCACACGAACTCGTTCGACGAGGCGCTCGCGCTGCCGACCGAGGACGCGGTGCGGCTCGCGCTGCGCACGCAGCAGGTGATCGCGCACGAGACCGGCGTCGTGAACACGATCGACCCGCTCGGCGGCTCCTACCACGTCGAGGCGCTGACGAACCGGCTCGAGCGGGAGGCGTACGAGCTGTTCCGCCGGATCGACGAGCTCGGCGGGATGGTCGCGGCGATCGAGCAGAACATGCCGCAGCGTGAGATCGCCGAGGCCGCGTTCCGCTACCAGCAGGAGATCGAGTCCGGGAAGCGCGTGATCGTCGGCGTCAACCGCCACGTCACGACGGGTGACGAGCGCGTCGAGATCCTCCGCATCGACCGCGAGCTCGAGCGCAAGCAGATCGAGCGGCTGCGTGCGTTCAAGGCGCGCCGCGAGTCGGCGGTCGTGGAGGCCCGCGTCGCCGAGCTCTGCGAGGCCGCGTCCCGGCCCGATCGCAACCTCATGCCGGTGATCGTCGACGCCGTCCGCGACGGCGTCACGCTCGGCGAGATCTGCGACGCCTGGCGCGAGACCTGGGGCACCTGGCGCGAGCAGCCGGTGTTCTAGGGCAGAGCACGTCAGAGCAGGTGCTGGCGTCAAGCCAGACATCGGGGCGCCGCGCCCCGCGGAGGGTGGGGAAGTGTTGGCTTGAGCCAGACACCGGCACGTGCGGGGGGCGGAAGGGTGGGTGTCTGGCTTCAGCCAGACACGCGCTCGCCTGCAGGCAATCCGCTCCAGGGAGCGCCACAGCGAGCCGTCGTCCGCGTTGCGTCGCGCGACGACGATCTCGACACCGACGTCGACCAGTTCGACGTAGCGTCGGCGAGCTTCGAGCGGCGAGTCGCCGAGCATTCTCAGGAGAAGGCTCTCACCGCGACTGAACCCCTCGGGGTCGCCGTTGGCGATGTGGGCGTAGGAGCACCAACGCCACTCGCGCGGGTGCGCGCACAGGCCGGCGGCGACGGGGTTGAGGACGACGTAGAGGCATGCCCGCAAGAGCCAGCCGTCGTCGCGGATCCGCCTCGACCAGAAGCGATGCCTGAACAGGTTCCCGTCCCTTTCATGACGCACGTTGAACCAGCGCGCGTGGCCGCCCTGAAGGCGTTTCATGCCGAGCCCGAGGTTCGGCTCCTCGGTCTGCACGACGACGTGGAGATGCGTGTCCATCAGGCAACTCGTGACCGGCGCCCACCGGAGCTCTCGGGCGATCCGCTCGAATCGGTTGACGAACGCGACTCTGTCGCGTTCGTCTCGGACGATGCGGCGCCGTCCGTTCCCCTGTGCGACGGCATGGTGCACCGCACCGAAGCCTTCCTCGCGAGGCAGCCGCGTCATGTCGGCAGGATGCGTGTTGTCCGGAGTGATTACAAGCTGGCCGCATGGGGCAGGGCTAAGGAGCAGGTGTCTGGCTGAAGGCCAGACACCAGGGCTGGGGCGACCCGGGCGGCTGGAGCGGACGGGCGCGATGTCTGGTGGCTGGCATAAGCCAGACACCGGGCGGCTCAGGCGGGCTCGATGTCGAGCTCCATGCCGTCGTAGGCGAGCTCGAGGCCCGCCGGGAGGTCGAGCTCCGACGGGCGGTGCGTGAGCAGCAGGCGCCGGGCGCCCGAGGCGCGGAACGCGTCGAGCGCCTCGTCGACGCTCAAGTGGCCGCGCGGCTGGCCGTCCGCTTCGCCGCTCTCCAGCGTCGCCTCGCAGACGAGGAGGTCGACGTCGCGTGCAAGCTCGGCGATGCGCTCGCTGGGGCCCGTGTCGCCGGTGTACGCGAGCGTGGTCGTCTCGTTCGACACGCGGAAGCCGTAGGTCTCGAGCGTGTAGTGCGGCAGCCGGACCGGCACGACCCGGAGCCCGGCCGCGGTGAACGGCGTCTCCGGGTCGTACTCGGACAGTTCGAAGGTCCGGTCGAACATGTCGGGAAAGCCGAGGCGGGAGCCGAGCTCCTCGAGGTACCCGCGGCCGCCGCGGTACACCCAGAGCTCGGGCTTCAGGTCGCCGTGACCCTGGCGGTAGAAGCTGCCCCAGACCCATGGGACGAGGTCGCCCCAGTGGTCGAGGTGGAAGTGCGTGATGGCGATCGCGTCGACCGCCGGCCACGGCTCGCGCTCCCGAAGGCGCCCGAGGACGCCCGGCCCGCAGTCGAGCAGCAGGCGCTTGCCGTTCGACGCGACGAGGTACCCGGAATGGGCGCCTCCTGCGTTCGGCCAGGCCGGAGACGACCCGATGACGTTGAGACGCACGTTCCTATACTGACCGCATGGAGCGGCCGATCCGGGTTGTGATCGCGAAGCCGGGGCTCGACGGGCACGATCGCGGGGCGAAGGTCATCGCGCGGTCGCTCCGTGACGCGGGGATGGAGGTCATCTACACGGGCCTCCACCAGACGCCCGAGCAGATCGTCGAGACCGCGATCCAGGAGGATGCGGACGCGGTGGGAATCTCGATCCTGTCGGGGGCGCACATGACGTTGGTGCCGCGGATCGTAGAGGGTCTCCGCGCGAACGACGCCGGGGACGTTCTCCTCGTCGTCGGCGGCACGATCCCCGAGGAGGACGCGGACGAGCTCAAGCGGCTCGGGGTGGCCGAGGTGTTCACGCCGGGCGCTCCGACGAGCGCGATCGTGGACTTCCTCCGCAGCGCGCTCGCGCCGGCGTAGCCCCC
>DASSUT010000305.1:0-27024 GCA_035706725.1 Gaiella sp.
GCCGCCTCCTCCAGATCGCCGGGCAGCGCCTCCATGAAGCTCGTCAGCACCCAGATCGTGAACGGCAGCGTGAAGATCAGGTAGGTGAAGAGGAGCGACCACAGGGTGTCGTAGATGTTCGGGAGGTCGATCGGCCCGAGACTGAAGCCGCTGATCATCGTGTAGAGGGCGCCGAGGATCGCGATCGACGGGAACATCGTCATCGAGAGCATCAGGTACATGACGAGCGACCGGCCGCGGAAGCGGAAGCGGCCGAGCGCGAACGCCGCCAGCGAGCCGATCGCGAGCGAGAGCAGCGTCACTCCGCCCGCCACGAGGGCGGAGTTGAGCAGCGCCTTGCGGAAGAACTCGGTCTCGAACGCCTGCTTGAAGTTGTCGAGCGTCGGATTCGCGGGGATGTACTGGAGCGGGCTCGAGAAGAGGTCGCCTTCCGGTGTGAACGCACACCTGAGCGCCCAGGCGAACGGGAACAGCGTGTAGACGAAGACGACGAGGACGAGCAGGTAGAACGGCACCCGCTTCAGGCTCCGCCCGACCGGGCTGCGCCAGAAGACGCGGCTCCGGCTGACCGGACGGACGACGGGGCGCCCCGCTGCCTCGGTCGCGGCGGTCACCGAAGCGTCACCCGCTGGAAGGTCAGGTAGATGACCACGAACAGCCCGATGATCAGGAAGATCGCCATGCTGATCGCGGCGCCGTAGCCGACGTACCCGTCGGCCACGATCGTGCTTTGCGCGTAGATCGCCATCGACTGGGTCCCGAGCCGGTTCCCGAAGAACACGTAGAACACGTCGAACACGCGCAGCGCATCGAGCGTCCGGAAGATGAGCGTGACGACGATCGCGGGCAGCAGCAGCGGCATCGTGATCTTCCAGAACTGCTGCAGAGGATTGGCGCCGTCGACCTCCGAGGCCTCGTAGAGGTCACGGGGAATGACCTGGAGCCCGGCGAGCAGCAACAGCGCGACGAACGGCGTCGTCTTCCAGATGTCCACCGCGCAGACGCTCGCGAGCGCTGTGCCCGGGTCGGCGATCCAGGCGTGCGGATGCGAGAGGATGCCCAGCCGGGTTCCGGCGTCTGAGATCACGCCGTTCGACTGGAGCATCGACTTCCACATCTGCGCGGCGACGACGGTCGGGATCGCCCACGGCACGAGCATCACCGCGCGCATCACGCCGCGGCCCTTGAAGCTCGAGTTCACGATGAGCGCGATCGCGAGCCCGAGCGCGAACTCGAACGCGACCGTGATCAGCGTGAACTTGATCGTCGTCCAGATGGAGTCGCGGAAGATCGTGTCGTTCCAGAGGTCCTTGTAGTTCTCGAGCCCGACCCAGCTCACCGGGTTGAGCGCGAGGAACTGCTCGTCGGTGAAGCTCTGGAAGACGGTCTTGCCGAGGGGATAGAGCGCGACGAACGCGACGACCAGGAGCGACGGGACGAGCAACATCCAGGCGAGCCGCGTCTGCCGCCGGTGGAGCTTCGTCGTCTTGCGCGGGCGGCGGGGGGCCGGTGCTGGGGTTGCGGCGGTCGACATGAAGTGGAGGGGGAGGATGGCAGACGCCATCCTCCCCCGCAACCGGTCGGCTCGTTAGCGGAGGATCCGCTCGAGCTGGGACTGGATCCCGGGCAGCACGCTACTCGCGGGCTTGCCGTTCAGGATCTGGTTGATGCCCTGGTAGATGGCCTTGGAGCCCTCGTTGTAGTGCGTCTTGAGAGAGCTCGCCGGGCGCGTGACCCGCATGACGTTGGCGATCTCGGGCTTGAGGTACGGGTTCGCCTTCACGACGGCCTTGTCCCGCGCCACGGCGGGGATCGTCGGCACGTTGGTGTTCGTGATCGCGTTGAACTTCTGCACCGGCGCGCTCGTCATGTACCGGACGAACTCGATCGACGCGTCGACGTGCTTCGAGTACTTGTTCACCGCGAGCTGCCACCCGCCGACCGTGCCGACGGACGGGTTGGCCCCGGTGTGCGGCAGCACGGTGACGTTGAACTTGCCGACGACCTTCGATTCCTTCGGATCGGCCGCGATCGAGTAGGCGTACGGCCAGTTGCGCATGAACGCCGCATTGCCCCCGACGAACGCGGTGTGGGCCTCGCCCTCCTGGTACGTCGTCACGTCACGGGGCGTGGTCTTGCCGATCTGGGCGCGGAACTGATCCAGGACCTTGGCGCCCCTCGGGTTGTTGATCGTCACCTTGCCGTTGTCGATGAACCCGCCGGCCCCGGACGACTTGTACCACTCGAGCGCGTCGCAGGTCAGCCCCTCGTACGAGTTGCCCTGGAAGACGAAGCCCGAGAAGCTCGGATTGCTGGCCTGCTCGCCGTCCTGGATCTTCTTCGCCATCGCGAAGAGCTGCGTCCAGGTCTTCGGCGGGCCCTTGTAGCCGTACTTCTTCAGGAGGTCGGTGCGGTAGTACAGGATCCCGAAGTCACCGAACCACGGCATCGCGACGAGCTTCCCGTCGATCGTGTCGTTCTGGACGATGCCTTGCGCGTGCTGCTTCGACGCCTGCCCGAGCTTGGGCTTGAGGTCGACGAGGTACGGCGCGAAGGCGCCCGGCCACACGACGTCGATCATCGCGACGTCGAAGGACGACGACTTGGACGAGAAGACACGGGCGAGCTGCGAGTACGACGCATCGGACGCCGCCGGGTGCGGCACGACCTTGACCTTGATCCCGGTGTCCTTCGTGAACTGCTTCGCGAGCGCCAGGTCACGGTTGTGGCTCCCGCCGACGGAGTCGCCGATGAACGTGATCGACTGGCCGCCGTACTTCTTCTTGAGCGCCGCGGCGCCCGGCACCTTCGGCGCCGGATAGGCCTTCGCCGACGGCGCTTGCGTCCCGGCGCTACCCGGGCCGGCAACGGTCAGCGCTACGAGCAGGGCCAACGCACCGGTCAGCCCGACGAGGAGCGCTACTCGACGTTTCACTTTCGCTCACGTCCTTTCTGCAGCAAGGCTGCGTCCAGCTGTGATTTCACATCTCGGTGGCACCGACGGTCGCGCCCGGATCCAACACAGGACCCCGTTCCGGGCACGCGCGCCTCTGTGGGAGAGGTGGATACCACGTGGCGCGATTATGTCATCAGTCGCGGTACGGGAAAATGAAAACCGAAATGGCACTGGGCGGGCCTCAGCCCTGCAGGACGCGGTCGACGACGTACTCGGCGATCGCCAGGCTCGAGGTCGCGCCCGGTGAGGGCGCGTTCCGCACCGCCGCGACGCGGCCGATCCGGCTGATCCGAAAGTCGTCCACGAGCGACCCGTCCGCGTCGAGGGCCTGGGCGCGGACGCCCGCCGGTGCGGGCACGAGGTCGTCGGCGGTCACCTCCGAGAGGTAGCGGCGCGCCTCCGCCGCGAACGCCCGCTTCGAGAGCGAGCCGCGCAGCTCGTGCACCCCCATCCGCCAGTGCCTCCGCGCGAGCGCGCGGAAGCCGCGTGAGCGAAGCGTTCCGGCGAGATCGCCGAGGCGCACGTCGCGCCTCCGGTAGCCCTCGCGGGCGAGCGCGAGCACCGCGTTGGGACCGACGTCCACCCCGCCCCCGATCCGCCGCGTGAAGTGGACTCCGAGGAACGGGTAGGCGGGGTCCGGCACCGGATAGAGGAGCCCGCGGACGAGCCGCTCCCGCTCAGGCTTCAGGCGGTAGTACTCGCCGCGGAAGGGGACGATCACCGGCTCCCGGTCGTCTCCCGCGAGCTGCGCCACGCGGTCGGACTGCAGCCCCGCGCAGATCGCGAGCAGATCGAGCTCGTAGGCGCCGTCGGCAGTGCGGACGCGCACCGTCTGCGGCCGGGTCTCGATCGCGACGACCTCGGCGCCGAGGACGACCGACCCGCCGGCCGCGCGCACGTCGTCCGCGAACGCCTGCGCGATCGCACGGTAGTCGGTGATCGCGGTCGTGGGCGAGTGGAGCCCGGCGACGCCGGCCGCGTGCGGCTCGACCTCGCGAACCTCGGGGCCGTCGAGCCAGCGCATCCCGGGGACGCCGTTCTCCGTGGCGCGCCGCTGGAGCTCGCGCAAGCGGCCGACCTCGGACGCGTCGAGCGCGACCACCAGCTTTCCGCACTCCTCGAGCGCGATGCCGCGGTCGGCGCAGTACGTGCGGAGCAGTTCTACGCCCCGCCGGCACAGCTGCGCCTTCAGCGAGCCGGGTGCGTAGTAGATGCCCGCATGGACGACGCCGCTGTTCCGGCCGCTCTGGTGCGCCGCGATGCGGTTTTCCTTCTCGAGCACGGTGACGGTGGCGTCGGGGCGCAGCTCGGTGAGCCGCCGGGCGACCGCGAGACCGATGATCCCGGCGCCGACGACGCCGATCCGCTGCGCCGCCACCCCGTCAGGCGCGCTCGGGCCGCAGGCCGGCGAGCCCGTCGACGAGGGACTCGAGCACGTAGTCGGCGCCCGCCGCCCGGAGCGCCGCGGCGTCGAAGTTGTGGCTCGCGACGCCGACGCACTCGAGGCCCGCCGCGTGCGCGGCCTCGACGTCGTGCGGCGTGTCGCCGACGACGATCGCCTGCGTGGGCTCGAGCTCCGCGCCGTACACGACGGACGCGCGCCGCAGCGCGATCCTGGTGACCTCCGCACGGTCGGGCGAGTCGGAGCCGTAGCCGCCGAACGAGAAGAAGCGGTTCAGCCGCGCGCGGTGGAGCTTGATGTGCGCCGCAGCCTCGAGGTTGCCGGTGACGAGCCCGAGAAGGTAGCCGTCCGACAGGAGCCGCGGGAGCAGCTCGGTCACGCCGGGAAGCACCCGGTACTGGGTGGACTCCTCCACCGTGGCGTAGAGATAGTGCTGGCGGCGCTCGAGGAGCTTCGCGAACTCCTCGACCGACGGCGGCCTGCCGATCACCGCCTCGAACGTCTTGCGACCGACCTCGGGGTCGGTCATGCCGGTGTCGGTGAACTCGCCGATGTCGGCGGGTATCCCGTAGAGCTCGTCGAACGCGAGCCGCCAGGACGTCGCCCCGGCCCCGCCCGACACGATCAGCGTCCCGTCGATGTCGAGCAGGATCGCGACTCGGTTCCGCGACACGCTCATGCCCGCTCGAAGAGCGCCGCCTGCCCCTGGCCGACGCCCACGCACATGGTCGCGACGCCGTAGCGGCCGCCGCGGCGGCGGAGCTCGTGGAGGAGCGTCACGACGAGTCGGGCGCCCGACATGCCGAGCGGATGGCCGATCGCGATCGCGCCGCCCGAGACGTTCACGCGCTCCGGGGCGAGGCCGAGCTCGCGGATCACGGCCACCGACTGCGACGCGAACGCCTCGTTGAGCTCGACGAGGTCGAGCTCCGCGACGTCCACTCCCGTCCGCGCGAGGAGCTTCCGCAGCGCCGGAACCGGCCCGATACCCATCACCGCGGGGTCGACCCCTGCGACCGCCGAGCCCCTGAACGACGCGAGCGGCTCGACCCCGAGCTCCCGCGCGCGCTCGGCGCTCGCGACCACCACCGCCGCCGCGCCGTCGTTGATCCCGCTCGCGTTTCCCGCCGTGACCGTCCCGTCCGCGCGGAACGCAGGCCTGAGCGAGGCGAGCTTCTCGGCGCTCGTGTCGGGCCGGGGATGCTCGTCGCGCTCGAGCTCCCCTGCGGCGACGAGCTCGTCGGCGAAGCGGCCCTCCGCGTCGGCCTCCGCCCAGCGGCGCTGCGACGCGAGCGCGAACGCGTCCTGGTCCTCGCGGGAGACGGCCCAGCGCTCGGCGACGTTCTCGCCGGTGACGCCCATCGACGCGGTCGAGAAGCGCTCCTCGTACCGCGGGTTCACGAACCGCCAGCCGAGCGTCGTGTCGTACATCGTGCGGTCGCCGCGGGGGAAGGCCGCATCGGGCTTCGCGGTCACGAGCGGCGCCCGGCTCATCGACTCCACCCCGCCGGCGACGAACAGGTCGCCGGCGCCCGCGATCACCGCATGGCAGGCACCCGCGATCGCGGAGAGCCCGGACGCGCAGAGCCGGTTCACGGTCACGCCCGCGACCGTCTCCGGCAGCCCCGCGAGGAGCGCCGCGAACCGGGCGACGTTGCGATTGTCCTCGCCGGCCTGGTTCGCGCACCCGAGCCAGACGTCCTCGAGCTCCTCCGCCGGGATGCCCGCGCGCTCGACCGCCGCGGCGATCGCGAGCGCGGCGAGGTCGTCGGGCCGCACGGAGGAGAGCCCGCCGCCGTAGCGGCCGACCGGCGTCCGTACGGCGGAGAGGATGACTGCGTCGGGCATGCGAGGGAGGCTAGAAGATCTCCGGGCACCAGGGCGCGCGCTCGACCCGGAACAGCGCGTCCGCGCGCGCGAGTCCTCCTCTCCTCCCTTCTTCGGCCCGGCCGGACCGCGCGAGCTGCGCGAACGTGAAGCCGCCGAGCAGCGTCGCACCGAGGCCGTCGACGTCGACGCGCACGTCCGGGCGCCGGGACGAGCGCCGCACCGCGTCCCCCTCGACCGACCAGGCGCCGACGTTGTCCGCGAAGTCGGGGTCGGCGGTGACCTCGATCGTCGCGCGTCCGTCGCGGGCGACCCCGCGTGCCGCGAGTGCCGCTCGGACGTCGACGGCGCGCACCCACAGGCCGTCGTACACCCGTGCGCGGAGCTGGTTGAGTCGGTCGACGTCGAGGAGCACGGAATCGTCGACGGCCAAGCCGTCGACGGTCACGCGGTCGGTCCAGTCGATCTCGAACAGGTAGCGCCAGAGCTCGCGCCGCGCATCGTCGTCGAGGCCCTGCACCTCCGAGACCTTCACGGTCTTCTTCCAGTCGTCGACGGTGGAGCCCTCCTGCGCGATCCGGTACAGCGCCCAGCCCGCGGGCCGGCCGTCCCGCTCGTACAACGCGCGCACGAGTGGGCCCGCGCCGCGCCGCACCTCCGTTCGCTCGCTGAGCTTTCGGATCTCCCACCAGTCGCGCGAGCGCGAGACGAACCCGGTGTTCGACCGCCGCACGCGGTCGTACAGCCGCGGGAGCACGCGGAGCGCCTCGTCGTTGTCGACCAGGCGGACAGAGCCGACCCGTGGGAGCTCCGGCCGGACGCGGACGGCACGACGGCGGACGTCGAGATTCATGCAGAGCGACGCGAGCCCGTAGCCGAAGCGGCCGTAGATCGTCTCCTCCGACGCCCACAGCGCCGCGACGGGCTCGCCGCGCTCGCGGATGTCGCGCAGCTGTGCGTCCATCATCCGGCGCAAGAGGCCCCGGCGGCGGTGCGTCGGCAGGACGCCGACCACCGTCACGCCCGCGCACGGCGTCGGCCCCGCCGGCAGCGTCAACTCGAGCGGGTAGGCGCCTGCGCCGGCGACGATGCTGCCGTCGTCGAGCACCGCGTGCAACCGCTCCTGCGGCAACATCGTCGAGAACCGCTCGACGTCCTCGGCCGACGGCACCCAGCCGAAGTAGTGCCCGATCCCGCCGAGCGCGGCGGCGTACTCCTCGAGATCGCGGACCGTGCGGACGCGGTAGGCCATCCGCGGGATCCTAGTGCGCCCTCGTCACACCTTCTCGAGCGGCGCGTACTCGATCATCAGACGGCGCTCACTCCCGTCCGCGGCAAAGCGCACCGTCACCACGCCGCCCGGCTCGATGCGCGTGACGACGCCCTCGCCGAGCGAGCCGTGCCGCACGGAGTCCCCGGTCGAGAGGACGGGCAGCTCGCGTTCTTCTCGCGGCGCGACCTGACGCTCGGATTGCGCGTAGCCCGCCCACGACGCGGGGCGCAGCCGCTCACGATGGACGCTCGCCGGCAGCTCGTCGAGGAAGCGCGACGGGAGGTTGTAGTCGCGCCGCCCGTACAGCGAGCGTGCGGTCGCGTGCGTGAGCGTGAGCCGCTCCATCGCGCGGGTCATCCCGACGTACGCGAGCCGGCGCTCCTCCTCCACCTCGTTGTCCTCGATCGAGCGGGAGTGCGGGAAGATCCCCTCCTCCATCCCGATCAGGAACACGGCGCGGTACTCGAGCCCCTTCGCGTTGTGGATCGTCATCAGCGTGACCTGCGCCTCGTCGCTCACAAGCGTGTCCTGGTCGGACTGGAGCTGCACCTCCTCGAGGAACCCCGCGAGCGACGGCTCCTCCACGCGGCGGCGGTATTCCTGGGCCGAGCCGACGAGCTCCTCGAGGTTCTCGAGCCGCCCTCGCGCCTCGATCGTCCGCTCGGCCTCGTACGCCTCGATCGTGCCCGAGCGCTCGAGCACGGCCTGGAGCAGCTCGTCGACCGTGAGCTCCTGCGCGGCCGACATCAGGCTCTCCATCACGGTGCGGAAGCTTCGGATGGCACGGGCGCTGGCGGTCGCGACCCCTGCGGCCTCGGGATCGCCGAGCGCCTCCCACAGCGACACGCCGAGCGCGTCCGCGTGCGCTACCAGGCGCTGGATCGACGTGTCGCCGATCCCGCGTCGTGGCCGGTTCGCGATCCGCATCAGCGCGACCGCGTCGCTCGGGTTGTTCAGCACGGCGAGGTATGCGACCGCGTCGCGGATCTCCGCGCGCTCGTAGAACCGCGGCCCGCCGATCACCTGGTACGGCACGCCCTGCCGGACGAGGACGTCCTCGAGCACGCGCGACTGCGCGTTCGTCCGGTAGAAGACCGCGATCTCGGACGCCGAGGCGCCGCCCTCGACGAGCCGGGCGATCTCGGCCGCGACGAACCGCGCCTCGGCGTGCTCGTCTTCCACCTCGACGACCTCGACCGGGTCGCCGTCCCCGAGCTCCGACCACAGCCGCTTCGGCTTGCGATCGCGGTTGTTGTCGATCACCGCGTTCGCGGCCTCGAGGATCCGGTTCGTCGAGCGGTAGTTCTGCTCGAGCGCGACGACCCCCGCACCGCCGAAGTCGCGCTCGAAGTCGAGAATGTTGCGGATGTCCGCGCCGCGGAACGCGTAGATCGACTGATCGGGGTCCCCGACCGCGAACACGTTCCGGTGCTTCTCCGCGAGAAGCTGGAGCAGGCGGTACTGGGCGTGGTTCGTGTCCTGGTACTCGTCGACGAGGACGTGCCGGAAGGCCGTCTGCCACCGCTCCCGCGCCTCGGGGAACCGCTCGAGCACCTGGACGGTGAGCATCAGGATGTCGTCGAAGTCGACCGCGTTCGAGCGAAAGAGCCGCCGCTGGTACAGCTCGTACACCTCGGCGACGGTCTGGTCCCAGAACGACGCGACGCGCGCGGTGTACTCCTCCGGCGTCACGAGCTGGTTCTTCGCGTTCGAGATCTGCGCGTGGATCCCGCGCGGCGTGAAGCGCTTCGGGTCCTTGCCGAGCTCCTCGAGGCACGCCTTGACGAGCCGCACCTGGTCGGCCTGGTCGTAGATCGTGAAGCTCGAGCGGTAGCCGAGCCGCTCGGCCTCACGCCGGAGCATGCGGCCGCAAGCGGCGTGGAACGTGAGGATCCAGATCGCGCGCGCGGTGCGTCCGAGCATGCGCTCGAGCCGTTCGCGCATCTCGGTCGCCGCCTTGTTCGTGAAGGTGATCGCGAGGATCTCGTTCGGCTTGATGCCGTGCGCCCGGATCAGGTGGGCGACCCGGTGGGTGAGCACGCGCGTCTTGCCGGAGCCCGCGCCCGCGACCACGAGCAGCGGCCCGTCGACGTGGAGAACCGCCTCCCGCTGCGCCGAGTTCAGGTCGGCGAGGAGCTCCTCGTGCGGGGTGACGGCCACGCGTCGATGCTAGCCGCGCCCCTCGGTCAGCCCATTCCGAGCGAGATCACGCCGCGGTCGATCAGGCCCTGCGTGAACGCCGGGACCGGCACGAGCTTGACGCCGTACGCGTCGCGCAAGAACCACTCGAAGTAGACGAACGCGCTCGCGCGCACCGTGCCGAGCCGCTCGAGCAGCGCCAGATCGCAGACGGCGAGCCTCGAGCGCAGCTCCGGCCTCTCGAGGAACACAGAGACGAGCGCCGCGAGGTCGGGCTCGATGTCGCCGAGCAGCATCGTCGGCGTGTCCGTCGCGAGTCGGTCGACGCCGAGGAAGCCGTTGCGGAGCTCGAAGCGGCTCTCCTCGGTTCTCCAGCGGACCGTCAGTCGGGTCTCGTCGTCGTCGACGACCTCGACGTCGTCGAGCTCGTCTTGGCAGTGGCGCGCGAAGCCGGCGAGCACCTTTCCCTGCGTCGTCGACGAGGCGCCCCACTCGACCGGCCGCGACGCCGCCCGCCGCTCGAGCACGAGGACGAGCTCGTCGCGGCGCGCCGGCTCGAGCAACCCTTCGGCCTCCAGTTCCTTCAGCACGCCCCTGGCCGCGCCCTCGGGAACCGCGCCGATGCGCTCGTCCGTGAGCGCCTCGAGGACCTCCGCCCGTTCCTGCGACAGCACGAGCACGTTCTACGCACCGCCCCTGACGACGCCGAGGAACATGTCCGGGGTGACCTCCGCGATCGGGAGATGGCGCCCCCCGGCGGCGTCCGCCAGCGCGGGCCCGCAGCTCTCGCCCGCGCGATCCGGCGGAACGGCGTCGACCACGACGCAGCCGACGCGGCCGCGCCGCAAGAGGCGTCCCTCCGCGAGGACGTCGGCCAGCGGATCACCGCCGCGGCGCAACGGCACGTTGGGAAGGCCGTCGGTGACGCAGACGACGAGCGGTCGCGCGTTCGGGCGCTTGCGCAGCTCCTGGCGGACGATGCGCCGTGCCAGCTCGAGCGCGCCCGCGAGCGGCGTCCGGCCGCTCAGCGGAACACGGCCGAGCGACTCCGCGGCCAGCCTCAGGCTGCGCGTCGGCCGCAGGGCGACGACCGCCTCCGGCAGCCCGCTCTGGAAGGCGACCACCGAGACACGGTCGCCGCGCGCCGACGCGTCCTCGAGCAGCCGGAAGACGAGGCCCTTCACGTGCTCGACGAGCCGGTCGGCGTGGAGCGAGTAAGAGTTGTCGACGACGAAGCACACCTCCAGGGGCACCGGGTGCTCGCGCACCTTGCGGCGGAGATCCTCCTTCCCGACGGCGAAGGGCTGCATGCGTCGTCCGGCCCTGCCGGCAGCTGCGCGGACGGTGGCGTCGAAGGCGACGTCCCGGTCACGGCGCCGGGCGATCCGCGCGCGCGAGTACTTCCCGCGACGCAGCGCCACGAGTGACCGATCACGCCGCCCGATCGCACCGCGCTCGAGGCGGTCCGGCGGCCCGGGCCGGTCGAGCACGCGACCTGCGTCGACCTCGAGCTCCGCGATGCCGGGCGTGCCCTCCAGCTCGTCTAGCGCGGTGTCGGTCCCGGCCTCACCGGGACCGCCGCTTTTTTTTCGGTCGTCTCCGCGTCGAGCGCGTCCTCGAGGATGCGTCGCAGCAGGCGGTCGTCCAGGCCGGAGGAGGGCTCGAAGGGGTCGGCCGGGACGCGGTGCCCGAGCGCGAGCCCTGCGGCCTCGAGCAAGTCGCCGGGCTCGACCGTCTCATGTCCGGCGAGCGCGGCGAGCGCCTTGGCGCACTGCAGGATCGTCACGTCGGCCCGATGGCTCGCGACGCCGGATCCAGTCACGAGCCTGGCGATCGCACGGTAGAGATCGGGCGCCACGGAGACCTGCGCGACTCGGTCGCGTGCCGAGCGGATCCTCGCCGCGCACCGCGACTGCTCGTCGGTCCAGTCTGCAGCGAACCCGGACGGGTCGGCGGTGTACGCCTCGCGCCGGCGGATGACCTCCGCCCTGCGGCCGGGGTCCGAGAGGGCCTCGACGACGACGCGCAGGCCGATCCGGTCGGCGAGCTGTGGGCGGAGCTCCCCCTCCTCCGGGTTCATCGTCCCGACGAGGAGGAACCGGGCCGGATGGGAGACCGAGACGCCCTCCCGCTCGACGACGTTCACGCCGAGCGCCGCGGCGTCGAGGAGCACGTCGCAGAGGTGGTCGTCGAGCAGGTTGATCTCGTCGACGTAGACGATCCCACGGTTCGCCTCGGCGAGGAGGCCGGGCTCGAGCGCCATGACGCCCTCGCGGAGCGCGCGGGCGATGTCGACCGAGCCCGCGACACGGTCTTCCGTCGCGTTCAGCGGCAGGTCGACGACGCGCACGCGGCGCCGGTGGGAGCCGAGGCGCTCGCCGCGCTGGACCCGCTCGCTGCAGGCGGCGCACGGGTCTGCCGGGTCACATGAGAACGGACAGTCGGCGACGACCTCGATCTCGGGCAGAAGCTCGGCGAGCCCGCGCACGGCTGTCGACTTGCCCGTACCGCTCGGGCCTTCGACGAGCACGCCCCCCACGGCGGGGTTGACGGCGTTGACCAGGAGCGCCTGCACGAGGCGCTCCTGGTCGACGATCGCCGTGAACGGGTAGATGCTCACGACAGGACGAGCGGTTTCCCGAACGTCGGCTCGGCCTGCGGGATCGGCGCGAAGTGCCACGTTCCGATCAGCGGCACGGCCGTGTCGCGGTTGACCTTGACGTCGATCACGTACGGCGTCCCGGCCGCGAGCGCGGTCTCGAACGCGGAGCCGAGATCGGCGGGGTCCTCCACGGAGATGCCTCCGGCGCCCATGGCCTCCGCCATCTTCGCGAAGTCGGGGTTCCAGAACTCGCCGGTCGACTGCTTGACGAAGCTCGTGCCGATCTCGCGCCCGTCCATGTAGAACCGCTGCAGATCGCGGATCACGCCGATCGTGTAGTTGTTGAGGATGACCCAGATCGCGGGGATCCCGTACTCGGTGGCCGTCGCGACGGCGCCCGGGAACATCATGAAGCTGCCGTCGCTCGTCACGCACACGGCGGGCTGCTCCGGCCGGGCGAGCTTGAGACCGAGCACCCCGTACGTGCCGAAGCCCATCCCGGCGAAGCCGCCGGGCGTGAACACCGTCTGCGGCCCGTAGACGTCCCAGTACTGCTCGACCCACGTCTGGTGGTTCCCGGTGTCGGTGATCATCAGCGTGTCGTCGGGCGCTGCGGCCCGCAGCTCCTTGATCACGCGGCGGGGGTCGATCGGCACGGCGTCGGAGGCCTTTTCCTGCTCGATGAAGTTCGACCACTCTTCCTTGTAGGCCTCGACCTGGTCGTGCCAGGGCGAGCGGTCGCGCTTCGGGCCCCGCTGCTCGGCAAGCTCGAGGAGCTGCTTCAGCACCTCGCGGACGTCGCCGACGATGCCGAGCTCGGTCGGGTAGTTGCGGCCGATCTCCTGCGGGTCGATGTCGACGTGGAGCAGCTTCGTCGGCGGGATGTTGTACGTGTACCCGGGCAGCCACGAGGAGCTGTGGATGTCCGAGAAGCGGCAGCCGAGCGCGAGGATCACGTCCGCGTTCCGCGCTGCCTCCTGCGCCGGGTACTCGCCCCAGCAGCCCGCGATCCCCAGATGGAGTGGATGCCGTGCGGAGAGCGCGCCCTTGCCCATGAAGGTCGTGTAGACCGGGATGTTCACGTGCTCGGCGAATGCGGCCAGCTGCTCGCTCGCCTCCGAGCAGATGACGCCTCCACCCGCGAGGATGAGCGGTCGCCGGGCGCCGACGAGCAGCTCGAGCGCCTTCGCCACCGCCTCGGGCGAGCCCGGAGTGCGCCAGTTGAGCTGGAGGGAGCGCTCGGCGGGGTCGGGGACTTCGACGTCGGCCTTCGTCACCCACAGGTCGTACGGCACGTCGACGTGGACGGGCCCCGGCCGTCCCTCGCGTGCGAGCTTGAACGCCTTCGGCAGGAACTTCCCGAGGTCGGCGACGGAATGGGCCTGGAAGCTCCGCTTCGTCATCACCTTCGCGATGCTCGGGTAGTCGGCCTGGAAGAAGCGGTACTCCTCCTGCAGGGCGCCGGAGTCGTACTGCGTGGTCGCCACCTGGCCGGTGATCGCGATCAGCGCCGACGAGTCGTAGAACGCGTTCGCCACGGCGGCCGTGAGCAGCATCGGCCCGGGGCCGGTCGACGTGTAGACGGGAATCACCTCGTGGCTGACGCGGTAGTAGGCGTCGGCCATGTACGCCGCCCCGGTCTCGATGCGGGGGAAGACGACCGAGATCTCGTCCTGTCGGTCGAAGACGCCGTCGAGCAGCCCGACGGCGCCGTGACCCGCGTACCCGAACAGGTACGGGACCTTCTCCCGGATCAGGTACTCGACGACGAGATCGGCGCCGCGCATCTCGCTCATGCTGGCTCCCTTCGCGCTCGATAATCGTTGAAATTCGATCTTACGATGGATCGCCGGCGAGGCGGGCCGGCCGCGGGCCGGCCCCACTGCGCTACGAGCCCCGCGACGGCAGCACGGCGAGACCCCCGTCGACCGTCACGACACGGACGCGGGCGCCGTAGTGCTCGGCGAGCGCCTCCTCCGTGAGGACGTCGGCCGGGGCACCGTCCGCCGCGACGCGGCCGGCGTCGATCAACAGCACCCGGTCGGCGTACTGCGCGGCGAGCGTCAGGTCGTGCATCGCAGCGACCAGCGTGAGCCCGTCGGCGGCGCGCAGCACGTCGAGCAGGTCGAGCGCCTGCTGCTGGTGGCCGATGTCGAGCGATGCGGTCGGCTCGTCGAGGAGGACGATCGACGCCTCCTGCGCGAGCGCCCGCGCGACGACCACACGCTGCCGCTCGCCGCCCGAGAGCGTCCCGAGCGTTCGCTCCGCGAGCTCGTCGAGGTCGAGGCGTGCAAGCGCGCGTCCCGCCGCCTCGCGGTCTCTCTCGCCCTCCTGCCCGAGCGGCCGAAGGTACGGCGTGCGCCCCATCAGCACGTACTCCGCCACCGTCAGCCACGGCGGCGTCCGCGGCTCCTGTGGGACGAGGGCGAGGCGCTGCGCCCGCTCGCGGCGTCCGAGGTCCTTCAGGGAGACGCCGCCGAGCCGCACGGTGCCGTCGGACGGCAGGAGGCCCGCGACCGCGCGGAGCAGCGACGTCTTGCCCGCGCCGTTCGGCCCGATCAGCGCGACCCACTCCCCCGCCTCGATCTCCGCCGTAACGTCGCGCACGACCGCGCGCCCGCCGAGCGTCACCGTGACCCGCTCGAGCGAGATCGCACTCACGCGCGCCCCAGGAACGCGCGGAGGTGAGTGCTCGAGGCCGGAGGTCTCACGCTCTCGCCCCTCTCGTGCGGAGCACGAGCGCGAACGCGGGGGCGCCGAAGAGCGCCGTGACGACGCCGATCGGAACCTCCGCAGGCGACAGCGCGGTGCGCGCGATCACGTCACAGAGCACGAGGAAGCCGGCGCCGACGACGAACGACAGCGGCAAGAGCCCGCGATACGACGTGCCGACCACGAGCCGCACCGCGTGCGGGACGATGATCCCGACGAACGCGATCAGCCCCGCCACGGCAACCGCCGCGGCCGTCCCGACCGTCGCGGCGACGACGAGCGTCAACCGCGCCCGCCGCACGTGGACCCCGAGGCTTTCGGCCTCGAGGTCGCCGAGGCTCAGCACGTCGACGACCCGCCGGCAGGCGACGATCACGGCGCTCGTGACGAGCACGTACGGCGCGAGCAGCCGGACGTCGGTCCAGCCGGTGTTCGGAAGGCTGCCGAGGATCCACGCGGTGACCTCCTGCAGCGTGTCCGTGTTCCGCTGCTGGACGAAGGTCTGGATCGCGGTGAAGAAGCTCGCGACGGTCACGCCCGCGAGGACGAGCGTCGCGGAGTCTCGCTCGCGTCCCGCCGCGCGGCCGATCGAGTAGGCGATCACGACGGCCGCGGCGCCGCCGACGAACGCCGAGACCGGCAGCAGGTCGTGGCCCGAGAGGGCGTCCGGAAGATACGCGATCGCGAGCGTCGCCCCCAGCCCCGCCCCCGCGGCCACGCCGAGGAGGTACGGGTCGGCGAGGGGATTGTGGAAGACGCCCTGGTACGTCGCGCCCGAGATCGCGAGCATGCCGCCGACGAGCGCCGCGAGCAGGACGCGTGGCACGCGCAGGTCCCAGAGGATCGCCTCGTCCGTCGGGCTCAGCGGGGAGTCGACCCCCGGCACCCCGACCTTCGCCGCCACGGCGCGGAGCGCGTCGCCGACGGGGATGTGGACCGGGCCGGCGACGATGCCCACAACGAGCGCGAGGACGAGGAAGGCGACCGCCGCGAGCGCCCAGCCCAGGGTCAGGCCCCGGACGCGGACGGCGCGGGCCTGTGCGGCGGCCGCCTCCATTGCTAGGACTGGTTCCCGAGCCGCAGGAGCGCGGTGCCGACGGCCCGGACGAGGTTCACGAGCCGCGGGCCCCAGCGCGACGCGATCGAGTCGTCGAGGCGCACGATCGATCCCGTCCGCACCGCGGCAACCCGGCTCCAGCCGGGCCGCGAGGCGACGGTCTGGGCCGTCTGTCCGCAGCACACCGTGTCGGCCAGGACGATCAGGTCGGGGTCGGCGGAGACGACGTACTCCGCCGAGAGCTGCGGGTAGTCCGTCCCGCCGCCCTTCGCGGCATCGGCGATGTTCGTCAGCCCGAACATCTTGTAGACGCGCCCGACGAACGTGTTCGACGTCACCGAGTAGAGGTTCTGGTCGAGCTCGTGGTAGACGCTCGCCGTCCCCGCCTTCGCCCTGGCCCTCCGGACGATCGAGTCGATCGTGCGCGTCATCCGTGAAACGACCGTGTTCGCCTGTGCCGCGTGACCCGTGATCTTCCCGAGCTGGCGGATCTGCCGGTAGGCCGCCGGCAGCGTCGACGCCGCGTTCTGGAACACGACCGGGATGCCGAGCCGGTGGAGCGCGCCCGAGAGCCCCTTGGGATCGAAGGCGATCACGACGAGATCGGGCTTGTACGAGGCGATCGCCTCGACGTTCGGCGTGAAGCCCGAGAGCGACGTACGCGGCGCCTGCCTCGGGTAGTCCGACCGGTCGTCGACGGCGACGACCTGTGAGCCCGCGCCGATCGCGAACAGCGTCTCGGTGGCGGTGGGCGAGAGCGAGACGATCCGCGCCGGTCGCTTGCGGATCGTGACCTTGCCGTTGTCGACCGTGACCGTGGCGGGGAACGGCGTCGCGTCGGCGCGTCCGGGGGCAGCGAGCGCCGGCGAGGCGAGCGCCGCCGCGAGCACGGCGAGCGCCGCCGCGAGGACGAGACGTCTGGACATGGCTGCTTCTCCTTCTCCCTTCCGCGAGGGGATCGAGGCTGAGCGGAGAGCGGCAGGTCTTCTGACTCGGGGCGCCCCCTCCCACCGCCTTCCCGGCCCGCGGGCCAGTGGCGTGGTGGCGGGAGGGCTTCTCCCCTCACAGCGGCGGGACCGTCCCGGACTTGCACCGGGTTCCCTCACCGCGCTCCGTATGTGGCGGCGAGCCTACCATTCGACGGTGTCGACGCAGGCGACGACGACGAGACGCTCGGCCCTCACCGCGTGGGCGCCGGTCGTCGTCTGGGCGGCGGTGATCTTCGCGTTCTCCGCCGTGCCGAGCCTCGGCACAGGGCTCGGCACGTGGGACCTCGTGCTGCGGAAACTTGCGCACCTCACCGAGTACGCGATCCTCGGTGTCCTGCTCGCCCGGGCCACGCGCCGGCCGGTCGTCGCGCTCGTGCTCGCGGCGGCCTACGCGGCGACTGACGAGGTGCACCAGACGTTCGTCGAAGGGCGCCACGGCACCCCGCGCGACGTCGCGATCGACACCCTCGGCGCGCTCGTCGGCGTCTGCGCGTGGACGTGGTGGAGGCGGCGCGCGTGACCGTTCTCCTCCTCGAGCTCGACGGCGTGCTCGGCGACACGCGCCCGCTCTGGGACGACTGGCTCGAGGACTCCAGCAAGATCTTCGGCCTCGATCCGGGCTCGCTCCCCCGCGACCGCGCCGCCGCTGCGGTCGAGCTCGACGAGCGCGGCGCCGGGAACTGGCGGGCGCTGCTCGAGCGCTACGCGTCCGAGCGGGCGCCGGTCTACCTCCGGCCGGACGCCTCGGTCAGCGCGGCGCTCCGCGCGCTCTCCTCGGCGGGAGCGCGGCTCGGGGTGTTCACCGACGCGCCGGTCGAGCTCGTGCACGTCGCGGTCGCGCAGCTCGGCGCGACGCGACGGGTCGAGGCGGTCGAGTGCGGCGCGGGCTCGGTCGAGCGGCTCCGGGCCCGGCTCGGGGACGACGGAGAGCTGGTGACGACGCGCGCGCGGCTGCTCGAGCTAGCCCGCGCGGCGGCGAACGCGGGGTGACTGGCCGAGTGCGGCGTACGCGACGGCGTTCAGCGAATCGGTCAGCGCGCGCAGCTCGCGGGTGACCTGGACGAACCCTTCCTGGGCCTCGAGCCGGCCGTCGATGCGCTCGAGCTTGTCCGCGATCCGGTCGAGGCGCTCGAGCAGAGCATCCAGCTGACGGTCCGGGACGTCACCTCTCTCCATCGCTCCGATTCTATTGACCGAGCCGGAAGATACTTCCGCCGTTCTTGCGTGCGAGCGTCCGGCCGGCGGGCCGGCGTCCGGATCCTCGGCGGTTCTCAGCCTGCGAAGCGCGACACGGTACCGCGCTGCGAGACGGCGTAGAGCTGATTGCCGTCCAGGCTCTGGCCGAACGAGGTCAACTCCGGCACCTTGACGGGCTCGACGCGCATCGCGCCGCCGCCGGCGGGCATGCTCCAGATCGTGCCGCTGCAGTAGTCGCCGAACACGTAGCGGCCGCGGAGCCGCGGGACGGCGTTCCCGCGGTAGACGTAGCCGCCGGTGACGGAGCAGCCGCGGTCGTGGCTGTACTGCGCGACCGGCTGGACGAGCTGTCCCGGTCCGAGCGGGTTGTCCGAGAAGCGCGTCGTGCCCTCGTACACGTTCCAGCCGAAGTTGAGGAGCCCCGTCGGGTTGCTCGGCACGCGGTCGATCTCCTCGATCGCGCTCTGGCCGACGTCGCCGATCCAGAGATCCTTCGTCTTGCGGTCGAAGCTGAAGCGCCACGGGTTGCGCAGGCCGATCGCGAAGATCTCGGGCGTCGGCTTCGCCTGCCGCACGTCGAGCCGCAGCATCTTCCCGAGCAGGGTGTCCGGGTTCTGCGCTCGGTTCTCCGGGTCACCGCCCGAGCCCCCGTCGCCCATCCCGACCCAGAGCCTCCCGTCAGGCCCGAACACGAGGTTGCCGCCGTTGTGGTTCGCGTACGGCTGCTCGATCCGGAGGATCTCGCGCGCGCTGCCGGGGATCGCGCGCCCGTTTCGGGCGCGGTAGCGCACGACCCTCGTCGAGCCGTCCGGCTTCGCGGTGTAGTTGACGTAGAACGTGCGGTCGCGCGCATAGGTGGGCGAGAACGCGAGCCCGAGGAGCCCCTGTTCCCCGCCGTAGGCGACGCGCGAGCGGATGTCGAGGAACGCGCGGGACTGCACCCTGCCCCGCTGGACGACCCTGATCCGTCCCGGCTGCTCGACGACGTAGACCCTGCCCGGCTCGCCCGGCGCCTGCGTCGCGAGGACGGGGCTCTGGAGCCCGCGCGCGACCGGCACGAGACGGAGTTGGGTCGCGGAGGTCGAGGCGGAAGAGCACCCCACGGCGATCGCGCTGCCGAGCACCGCGAGAAGGAGCACGACGCGCGTCACGTAGCGAGGATAGCCGCCCCCTCCCGCTCCGCCGTCGGCGCTACGCTGCCGCCCCATGCGCATCGTGATCGTGGGCGCGGGGCAGGTCGGCTCGACCATCGTCGAGGCCCTCCACTCGGAGCACGATCTGAGCGTGATCGACGTCGCGCGCGAGCGCCTCGAGCCGCTCGCGTACCGCTTCGACGTCCGGACGATCGAGGCGAACGGCGCCAGCCGCAAGGCGCTCCAGGACGCGGGCGTCGACCGGGCCGACCTGTTCATCGCGTGCACGTCGCGCGACGAGGTGAATCTCGTCGCATGCTCGTTCGCGCGCGTCGAGGCGCCCAAGGCGACCACCGTGATCCGGACCTCGAACGTCGAGTACATCCAGCTCTGGCGCGCGGGCCGGCTCGACGTGGACTTCGCGGTCTCGTCGGAGCTCGAGACCGCGTACGCGGTCTCCCGCTCGATCGGCATGCCCGCCGCGAGGCAGACGGACGTCTTCGCCCGCGGACAGGTGCAGATCGTCGAGTTCGACGTTCCGGAAGGAGCCGACCCGTCCGTCGTCGGACGACCCCTACGAGAGTCCGCCGTCCCGTCCGACTCACGCGTGCTCGGCATCATCCGCGGCGACTCGGTCACGCTCCCGCGGGGCGGCGACGTGATCGCGACGGGCGACCGGATCGTCGTGATCGGCTCTCCGGAGGCGGCGCGCGCGTGGGCCACCCTGCTCGCCCCGGGCGCGGGCACCGTCGAGGACGTCGTCGTGTACGGCGGCGGCCAGGTCGGCACGGCGATCGCACGGATGCTCGACGCGCAACGGATCGGCGTGCGACTCATCGAGCCGGAGCTCGCACGCGCGCGCGAGGTGGCCGAGCAACTGCCCCGCTGTCGCGTGTTCAACGCCACCGGCATCGACGTCGACTTCCTCGAACGGGAGCGCATCGGTCGCGCGCAAGCCGCGGTCTTCGCGATCAAGGACGACGCGAAGAATCACTACGCGGCGACGCTCGCCCGCGTGCACGGCGTCCCGTTCACGATCGCGATCGTCCACGACCCGATCTCCACGAAGGTCTACGAGTACTCGGGCGTGGACGTGACGATCAACCCGCGCGGCGTGACGGCCGAGGAGATCGTCCGCTTCGCGCACGACCCCCGCACGCAGCAGGTGACGATGCTCGAGGGCGACCGCTACGAGGTCCTCGACATCACGACGCAGGCGACGAGCGAGTACGTCGGGCTCCGCTTCCGCGACATGCCGATCCGCGGGGCGATGATCGGCGCGATCGTCAGGGACGGGACGGCCGTCTTCCCGAGGAGCGACGACGTCCTGCAGGCGGGCGACCGCGTGATCGTCTTCACCGAGACGACACGCGTCCCCGACGTCGAGCGAGTGCTGTGACGCGGGACGCGGCAGGCCGCGTCGGCGGTCGCACGTGGCTCGCAATCGACCTTCCCGGGACCCTCGGGCTGACCGGGACGATGCTCGCGTATCTGAGCCTGTCGTCGCTCGTCCCGGCGGTCGTGGCGGTCGGATACCGCGAGCCGGTCTGGCCGTTTCTCGCCGCAGGCGGCATCACGGGAGCCGTCGGCCTGGGCCTGCACGCACTCGGCAGGCGCTCGCCCGGCCCGATCGGGTTCCGCGAGGGCTACCTCGTCGTCTCGCTCACCTGGCTCCTGGCGGCCGTCTACGCGTCGCTTCCCTACCTGCTCTCGGACGACCCGCAGCTCTCGCGTCCCGTCGACGCGTTCTTCGAGGGAATGTCCGGCTTCTCGACGACCGGGGCGAGCGTCGTCACGAGCCCGGAGAGCATGGACCGTTCGCTGCTCCTCTGGCGGCAGCTCAGCCAGTGGCTCGGCGGCATGGGGATCATCGTCCTCGCGCTCGCCGTCCTGCCGAGGCTCAGGATCGGCGGACGGCAGATGTTCGAGTCCGAGCTACCCGGGCCCGAGGTGAACCAGCTCGCCGAGCGCATCCGCGATACGGCACGACGCTTGTGGCTCCTCTACATCGGCCTGACGCTCGTGCTGATCGGGCTCTTGCTCGCGGTCTGGGTGACGGGCCTCGACGATGCGATGAGCCCGTTCGACGCGGTCGCGTACGCCCTCAGCACGATGCCCCTGGGCGGGTTCGCGCCCGACGCGCGCTCGCTGGAGCTGTTCGCGCCGATCACGCAATGGATCGTCGCGGCGTTCATGGTCGTGGCCGGGCTCAACTTCGCCCTGCTCTACCGCGCCATCGTGCGGCGCCGGCCCGGCGTCCTGCGGCGCGACGAGGAGGCCCGGCTGTACGCCGCCCTGCTCGTCGTCGGCACCGTCGTGGTGCTCGCAGAGCTGCTCCGCTCGGATCTCGCCGGCGGCGAGGACGCCGTCCGGCAGGCGTTCTTCCAGACCACGTCCCTGATGACCGGGACAGGGTTCGCCGTCGCGAACTACGTGTCCTGGCCGACGCTCAGCATCATGGCGATGATCGGCCTGATGTTCGTGGGCGCCTCGGCCGGCTCGCCGACCGGCTCGGTGAAGATCGTGCGGCACCTGCTCGTCGGGCGGATGCTGCGCCGCGAGCTGCGCCAGACGATCCATCCCGAGCTCGTGATGCCGATCAGGCTGAACGGACAGGTGGTCGACGAACGCACGCTCCGCGCGGTCCTCGCCTTCGTGCTGCTCTACGTCGGCACATTCGTCGTCGGTGCGGCGGCGCTCGCGATCGACGCGCGCTTCGCGAACGTCGACCTGGGCGTGACCGAGGCGATCGCCGCCTCGGCCGGCACGCTCGGGAACGTCGGCCCCGGGCTCGGCTTCGCCGGGCCGATGGGCAGCTACGCGCCGTTCAGCGACGTGTCGAAGCTCGTGATGGCGGGCCTCATGTGGATCGGCCGCCTCGAGGTGCTCCCGGTCCTCGTCCTCCTCACCCGCGGCTACTGGCGCGTCTAGCGTCATTTCACCCGGTATGCGGGGAGATTCGGACGCCGGCGCAGTCGGCAGTCCACTTCAGGGATGTACCCGTGCGACCGGCGCAGCCGGGCGCACCGGGGTTTGCGGCGCGTGTTCCGCGCGAGCGGAATACGCGCTCGCAGGCTAGCCCACGAGCGCCTTGCGCAGGCGGTCCTCGAGCCCCGGCTTCAGGATCGCGATCACCTGGTCCCCGGGGCGGATCACGGTCTCGAGCCCCGCGACCTCGGCGACGCCGTTCCGCGTGATCGAGACGAGCCGGACGTCCTCCGGGAGGGAGAGACCCGCGACCCGCTTGCCCGCGGCCGGCGCCTCCGGCGACACCTGCAGCTCGACGATCTCGAGCCCCTCCCGGCGAAGCTCGAGCAGCTTGACGAGCCCGTGCTCGGGCACCTCGTGCTCGACGAGGCCGAGCAGCCCCGAGGTCGCGCAGAGCGTGCGCGCGACGCCGAGCAGGTCGAAGTGGCCCTGGTTGCGCGGGTCGTTCACGCGGGCGATCACCTTCGGCACCTGGTAGCCGTCCTGCGCGATCTGTGCGATCACGATGTTGTCCTCGTCGTCGCCGGTCACCGCGAGCACGATGTCGGGCGGCCGCGCGATCCCCGCGCGCTCGAGGATGTGGATCTCGGTCGCGTCGCCGGCGAGCACCACCGGGCCGAGCTCGGCCTCGAGCTGCTCGAACCGGTCGCGGCTCTGCTCGACCAGCGTCACCTCGTGTCCCATCGTGAGAAGCGAACGCGTGACGTTCGCGCCCACCTTGCCCCCGCCCGCGACGATCGCGTACATCAGCTCACCGCCACTTCGCACGAGCGCACAACGTCGGTGAGCGTCGCGATCGCGGTCTGCGTCGGGCACACCGTGCGCAGGCCGCGCTCGGCGTAGAACGCTGCGCGCCGCGGGTCGAGCACGCGGACGACGACGCAGGTCGGCTGGTAGAGGCGCTGGATCACCTGGCCCACCACGAGGTTCGTGTTGTCCCCGTTGGTCGCGACCACGGCCGCGTCCGCGGACGGCACGCCGGCCCGCACGAGCACGTCGAGGTCCATCCCGTGCCCGACGACGAATCCGCCGCGCCACTCCCCGAGCCGCGCGAGCGCGTTCTCGTCCTCGTCGACGCAGGTCACGTCCCAGCCCTCCTCGGCGAGCTGCTGCGCGACACCGGCTCCGACGCGGCCGCATCCGACGATCACCGCCTTCACACACGGAGGGTACTCGACGTGTCACTCCTCCTCGAACACGCCTTCGGGGAACGCGACCACGAGCACCTCGCACGGCGCGTGCTTGAGCACGTAGTCGACCGTCGGCGAGAAGAAGCGCGACTGGCGCCGCCAGCGAGGCGAGGAGCCGAGCACGATCAGATCGGCCCGGCGGCGTGCTGCCTCGTCGACGATCGCGTAGCCGATCGAGCGTGCGGGGACTGCGTCCGCGTGGACCTCGACCTCGTTCTCCTCCCCGAGCGCGCGCGCCTCGGCGATCGACTCGGCGGCGGCGCGCGCGAGGCTCTCCGGCAGCGGCGCCTCGAGCGTGCGCTCCCGCGGGACCGGCACGACCGTGATCGCCTCGACGCGCGCGCCGCGCTCCTTCGCGAGCGCGATCGCGGTCGCGACCATCTCCTCCCCGATCACGCCGAGCTTCATCGGGACGAGGATCCGCTCGTAGGAGATCCCCGCAGGCAGCGCGATCCGCGGGTCGACGTCCGCGAGCACCCCGAGCTTCGCCCGCATCCGGGTCAGCACGAAGATCGCGAGGCCGATCGCGATCCACGCCGGCCCGGCGTAGCGCGCCGATTCGTGGGTGACGAGCGCGATCACGAACACCGCCGCGGTCAGCGGGGCGCCGACGAGGGCAGGCAGGGGCACGGCGACGCCGCGGATCCGGACGTCGGGCCGCGCGCGGAACGGCCGCGCGAGGTCGGGCTCCCGCCGCCGCAGCCGGATCACCGCGAGCTGCGCGAGCGTGAACGCGAGCAGCACTCCGAACGAGTACGTGCCGGCGAGGAAGCGCGCCTCGTCGGGAATGAGCGACGCGACCAGGAGGACCGCGATCGCGACGAGCGTGATCGCCGCGATTGCCTCACGCGACACGAGCGTCCGCCGTTCGAGCCGCCCCAACTCGCGTGGCAGCATTCCGTGCGTCCCCATCGAGTGCGCGAGCCGGGCGCAGCCGGAGATCGAGGTCGTCACGCTCATCACGAGGATTAGCGCCGCCGAAAGCCCGACAAGCCCCTCGAGCGCGTCGACCACCCCCGACGGCAGCTCGACGCCGAACGCGCTCACGATCCCCACGAGCGGCGCCTCCAGCCAGCTCTCGCCGAGCTCCGTCGTGCCGTTCGGCGCCGGGAACGCGGTCACCCCCACCATCGCGACGAGCACTGTGAGCACGACGACGAGCCCGATCGCGCTGAACAGCGAGCGCGGGAGCGTCGTGCCGGGCTCGCGCGCCTCCTCCGCGAGGTTCGCGACGGTCTCGAGGCCCGTGTACGCGACGAAGCCGAGCGGAATCGCGTAGACGACGTCGTCGAGCCAGTCCTGGCCCGGCGCGAGCGCGAAACCGTCGGTCAGGACGCTCGGCGAGAACACGAGCGCAAGCCCGAGGATCACGATCAGCCCCTGCACCGCGAGGTCCAGCAGCGCCACGACGAGAGCCGGCAGGTAGAGCCGGCTCCGTCGCGCGAGACGCACGCCGCCGATCGCCGCGACGGCGCCGATCGCAACGATCGTGTCCCAGGGGGAGTCCCTGAGCGTGTCGATCCCGAGGCCCGCGCCGACGTAGTGGGGCAGGAAGAGCGCGGACAGCGAGATCACGATCAGGTAGTCGAGGAACAGCGCCCACCCCGTCACGAACCCGACGAGGTCGTTGAAGGCCCGACGGGTGAACGTCGCGGCACCGCCCGTCTCGGGGAGAGCCGCGGTCCCCTCCGCGTACGACAACGCGACCAGGAGGAACACGACGCCCGTGAGCGCGAGCACGACCGGCGTCAGGCCGAGCGCCGCGCCCGCCACGATGCCGAGCGCAACGTAGATCGAGGCGCCGATCTCGCCGTACGCGATCGCGAAGAGCGCGGGCGCGTCGAGCACGCGCTCGAAGCCGCGGATCCTCCGCGCCATCAGCGGACCTTCACGAGCGGCGCTTCCGCTCGAGCTGGAAGCGCGCGACGCCGAGCGCCACGAACAGCCCGCCGAGCACGAACCCGACCACGCCGCCCCCGTGGGCGGCGGTCACGACGAGCAGCGCGACGCCGATCGCGACGAAGATCGCGGAGAACACCGCAACTGCCCGGGAATACCAGCTCACGCTGCCGCCCCCTCGCTCGACGCGGCGATCATCACCCGGCACGGCGCCCGACGGAGCACGCGGTCGACGGTCGTGCCGAAGACCGCGCGGCGCCGTTCGACGAGGCTCTTGCGGGGCGAGCCGAGCACGATGATCTCGGCGCCGCGCCGCCCCGCCTCGCGCACGATCTCCGTCGACGCGTTGCGCCCGCGCACGAGGCGCCCGACGACCTTCACGCCGTACGTGTCCCCGATCGCCATCGCCTCGTCGAGCTCGTCGTTCGCACGCCGTTCGTCCTCCGGCAGGTCGGTGTCGAGCGGCAGCTCGAGCGGCACCTCGATCACGCTGAGCGCGACGATGCTCGCCTTCCTCTCGGCCGCGAGGCGGCAGGCGAGGTCGAGCGCGTCGTCGGAGGGGCGGCCGGACACGATCGGGACGAGGATCCGGCGGTACTCGAGCGCGAGCGCGGCCCCGAAGGCCGGCGGCGCCTTCGTCGTCTCGCGCGCGGGCACGTGCAGCACGAATCTCCGGTACGCGAGATACGCGAGCAGTCCCACGAGGATCCATGCGAGGCCGACGTAGCGTGCGGCCTCGTTCTCGACCACGATCACCACGAACGAGACGCCGGTGGCGAGGCCGCCGAAGATCGCGAACAGCGGCCACTGGACGCTGCCGATCCGCAGGTTCGGCCGTGCCGTGTAGAAGAGCTCCTCGTCGCGCCGGCGGACGCGGAGCGCGATCGTCGACGCGTGCGCGACCGTGAACGAGAGAGTCGCGCCGAGCGAGTACAGCGTCCCGACGAACGTCACGTCCCCCGGGAGCAGCACGAGGATCGGCGCGATCCCCGCGAACACGAGCAACGTGATCCACGGCGTCTTGAAGCGCGGATGCAGGCGGCGAAAGACCTCCGGGATCTGGCGGTAGCTCGACATCGAGTAGGTGATCCGGGAGGCGCCGATCACCCCCGCGTTCGTGGCGACGAGGAGGATCGTGGCGGCGAGCAGGCCGACGTAGACCCGCATCCCGTCGAGCACGGCCCCGTGGAGCCCGAGGTTGTCGACGATCCCGAGCACGGGGTCGTTCGCGTAGCCGCCGTCCTCCGGCGGCAGCCCGAGCAGGGTCGTGAGCTGGCCGTCGATCAGCTCGACCGGCATCGCGGACAGCGCGACGAGCGGGAGCGTCAGATAGATCGCGAACACGGCCACGGCGACGAGCTTGATTGCGCTCGGGATCGTCCGTTCGGGCTCCCGTGCCTCCTCGGCGAGGTTCGAGACGGTCTCGATCCCCGTGTACGCGAGCATCGCGATCGGGATCGCGACCGCGAGGTTCGACCAGGTCGGTGCCACGCCCCAGTGGACGTTGTCGACGAGGACCTCGGGGCTCAGGACGAGCACGATCCCGAGCACGACGAGGAAGACCTGCGTCGCGAAGTCGACGACCGCGAGCACGATCGACAACCGGGTGGCTTCCTGGACGCCGACGACGTTGAGCGCCACGAGCGCGACGATCACGACC
>DASSUT010000306.1:0-2087 GCA_035706725.1 Gaiella sp.
GCCGCACGAGTCGCTCCGCGAGCCGCTCGCCTCGACGCTGGGCGTCGTGGTCTTCCAGGACCAGGTGCTCGACGTCGCGATCGCGCTCGCGGGGTTCACGATCGGCGAGGCGGAGGGGCTCAGGCGGGCGATGAGCCGCAAACGGAGCCATGCCGCACTCGAGGCGCACCGCGCGCGATTCGTCGAGGGTGCGATCGTGAACGGGGTCGCCGAGGAGGTGGCGCAGAGCGTCTTCGACACGCTCGTCGGCTTCTCCGGCTTCGGGTTCCCGAAGGCGCACGCGGCCGCGTTCGGCCTGCTCGCCTACCAGTCGGCCTGGTTGCGGCACCACTATCCGGCCGAGTTCCTCTGCGGGCTCCTGAACGAGCAGCCGATGGGCTTCTACCCGCCTGCGAGCCTCGTCCGCGACGCGCAGCGGCGCGGCGTCGAGGTGCGCCCGCCGGACGTCAACCTGAGCGCGGCGAAATGTTCACTGGAGAATGGTGCCTGGCTTGAGCCAGGCACCGGCTCCTCTCGCCCACATGCCGTCCGCGTGGGCCTCGCGTACGTCTCGTCGGTGGGGGAGGAGGACGCGGAGGCGCTCGAGGCCGAGCGGGAGGCGAACGGCCCGTTCCGCGACGTCGGCGATCTTGCCCGCCGCACGCCGGTCTCGCGCGACGCGCTCGAGGCCCTCGTCCGCGGCGGCGCGTGCGACGGACTGGGACCGAGACGCCGCGACCTCCTCTGGGAGCTCGGGCTCGCGACGCGGCCTCGGTCGGTGGAGGGGACGCGAGGCGAGGCGAAGCAGCTTCCGCTCCCGCTCGACCCGACGGCGAAGACACCGGAGCTTCCCGACCTGACGCGCTGGGAGCGAATGCTCGCCGACTACCGCGAGACCGGTCTCTCCGTCGGAACGCATCCGCTGACGCTCCTCCGCCCGCATCTGCCGCCGGGGACGCTCTCGAGCGCGGAGCTGCACGAGGCACGGCACGGCTCGACGGTCGCGTTCGCGGGCATGGCGATCGCGCGACAGCGGCCCGCGACCGCGAAGGGGATCGTGTTCATGCTGCTCGAGGACGAGCACGGCCAGGTCAACCTCATCGTCCCGAAGGACGTCTACGAGCGGCATCGCGGAATCGTCCGCGGCGAGCCGATCGTGCTCGTCCACGGCCGCTACGAGCGGATCGAGCGGAACCGGAACATCCTCGTCCGCGAGCTCGAAAGCCTCTCGGCGCTCGCCCGCCGTGTCGCCGCGGCCCCTGACCTCGTCACGGCCCTCCCGCGCGCCCACCACTTCGGGCACCGCTGAATCAGGCTGCGACCCTCACGAGGCCTTCCGCCTGCTTGCCGATGAGCCGGAGCGTGCCACCGAGCGTCACGACGTAGCCGACGAAATGGAGCCCCGGCGCCGACGGCTGCTCGTCGGCGCCGTGGACGAGCGGCACGCCGGAATCGTCGAGCACGCCGAGATGGCCGACGAGCGGCTCGAGACCGGTGCGAAACCCGGTGGCCGCGACGATCGCGTCGACCTCGACGGTCCGCCCGTCCGCGAGCACCGGCTTGCCTCCCTCGAACCGCTCGACCGCGGAAACGACCTTCACCCTCCCGTCCTTCACCGCGCCGACGAGCCCGACGTCCACGATCGGGATGACGCGGCGTCGCAGGAACTCCGTGTACGGCCGCTCGGGCGCCGGGAGCCCGAGCGGGGCGAGATCCCCGAACGCGACGCGACGCATCGAGGCGGCGATGCGGTCGACGACGGGAGTCGGCAGGTGGGTGCTCGCGATACCGAGGAGCTGACTCGGGATGCCGAACGTGTCGCGCCGGACGACCGCCGGCGGCGTCCGGACGGAGAGCAGGACCTCGGTTGCTCCGGCGCGCGCAATGTCGATCGCGATCTCGGCGCCCGAGTTGCCGGCTCCGGCGACGAGCACCCGCTCTCCGCGGTACGGAGCGCCCTGCCGGTACTCCGATGAGTGGACGAGCTCGCCGTCGAACGTCCCCGGCCAGTCGGGCACGAACGGCACGTTGCCGTAGCCCGTCGCGACGACGACGCGCCCGGCCCTGACGGTGGCGCCGTCGACCCTGACCGCCCAACCTCCGTCGGC
>DASSUT010000307.1:0-2624 GCA_035706725.1 Gaiella sp.
CTAGTCCCTGAACAAGCGCTTCCTCGCGCGTGATCCGGCAGAAAGTGCTCGAAACGCCCTTGTTTCGCGGATTAACTCGGTGGTGTTCAACGTCACCGACCACGACGCAAGGAGCGTTTCGAGTGAAGCCCGACGATAGCCGTTCGCTGGAAGAGCGCAAGGCCCGCCTGGACGTGCGGCTGGACCCGGAGGGTCAGGCGGTTCGCGAGCGGCCGATGATCGAGGGGGCGGTCAGCGGGTACGAGGTCTCGAGCCGGGCGACGGCACTTTCCTGCGGCGGGATCGGCCTGGTGCACGAGATGGTGCGCTCGATCGGCCTGGCGGAAGCGATCGATCGCGAGGTGCACGTCTTCAAGCGCCACTTCCCATACCACGAGTCCGACCACGTCCTCAACCTGGCCTACAACCTCTTGGCTGGCGGGATCTGCATCGAGGACATCGAGCTTCTGCGCGCGAACGAGGGCTATCTGGACACACTCGGTGCACAGCGGATCCCTGACCCCACGACCGCGGGCGACTTCCTGAGACGCTTCGGCGCAGAACAGATCCACGGACTCCAGCGAGCGATCCACGAGACGCAGAAGAGGGTGTGGACGCGGCTGGCGCGGAAGGAGCGCGAGCTGGCGCTGATCGACGTGGATGGGACGATCGCGCCGACGAACGGCGAGTGCAAGGAAGGGATCGATCTCTCCTACAAGGGCGAGTGGGGCTACGCGCCACTGCTCGTGAGCTTGGCCAACACCCAGGAACCCCTGTTCATCGTCAACCGGCCGGGCAACGCCGTCTCGCACTCGGGCGCGGGCCCGTACATGGACGCCGCGGTCGACCTGGTGCTCTCGGGAGGCTTCCGTCGGGCTCGGCTGCGCGGCGACACGGACTTCTCGCTGACGAGGAACTTCGATCGCTGGAGCGAGCGCGGGGTGGAGTTCGTCTTCGGGATCGATGCACACCCGACCTTCGTCGCGCTGGCCGAGCACGTGTGCGAGAAGGCCTACAAGCGCTTGAAACGCCCGACGAAGTGGCAGGTCGAGACCGAGCCTCGGGCGCGGCCGGAGAACGTCAAGGAGAAGATCGTCCAGGAGCGCGGCTACAAGAACCTCGTGCTGGAGGAGGAGCACATCGCCGAGCTGCCCTACCGGCCAGCGAGAGCCGAGCGCGACTACCGCATGATCGTCCTGCGCAAGACGATCCGGGTCGAACGGGGTCAGCTCCGCCTGGCGGACGAAGTGCGCTACTTCTTCTACGTGACCAACGTGCCGGTCCGAGAGCTCTCGGCCGCGGAGGTGGTCTTCGAAGCGAACGCGCGCTGCCACCAGGAGAACCTGATCGAGCAGCTCAAGAACGGCGTGCGCGCCATGCGCATGCCCTCCGACAGTCTGCTCTCGAACTGGACGTGGCTGGTGATCGCATCGCTGGCGTGGAACATGAAGGCTTGGCTCACGACCCTCTTGCCGCGCGGGAAGGAGACGCACGAGCTGCGCCGCATGGAGTTTCGCCGCTTCTTGAACAGCGTGATGCTGGTGCCCTGCCAAGTGGTGAAGGGCGCGCGGCGGCTCGTGCTGCGGATCCTGACCTGGACCCGCTGGGCCGGCGTGCTGCTCGACGGCTTGGACTTCTTCCGCATCCGATGCCCCGTCTGACGTCGCTCACGGATCCGCACGTCGCTGCTGCGAGGGCCAGCCTCGGGGTCGCGGTCTGCTCTGCGCCGAGAAACGCGAGCTTCGCGCCCGTCCCCTTGTCTGACTCGTGCAACATCGCGGCGTCGACGGATCCTCCGCGCAGCCAGCAGCGTCTCACTTCGCTTGCCCAGTCAGCTCGCGCGCGTCGTCAGCGAGCTGAGATCGCTGCCCGAACGCCGACCGACCGCCGCTCGGCGCCCCTCGCCTCCACAAGCGCTTGTTTTGGGCCTAGTGAGCACCCAACGGCCGGAGTAGAGCGCTCCGCGAGGCCGCGGCTCTAGACTCAGACTAGAGCCTCAGCGCCACCAGCCGGCCCGGCTCGAGCGCGAGCGGGCGGCGCAGGACGTCCTCGCCGTCCTTGCGGAGGACGAGCGTGCGGGCGGTCTCCTTCACGCGCAGGACGCTGGTCTTGCCGTCCTGGAAGGAGGCGGCCTCGCCGGCCGAGAGGAAGACGCCCCAGGACTCGAGGAGCTCGAGCTCCGCGCCGGACTCGTCGAGCACCACGACCGAGGCGGCGAGCTCCGGGTCCTGGAGCTCGATCTGGAGCTCGCAGAGCACCGGCTCGACGAGCTCGAGGTGCTCGAGGTCGTCGTGCTCGTCCAGCCGGACGTGGCGGATGAAGAACCACTCGTGCTGGAGCTCGAGCATCGTGCCGCGCGTCGCGAGCGCGGGGAACTCGAAGCGTCCGTCGGCGTCGGTGCGCGTCCCGAGCGGGACGTTCGCGACGTGCGGCGGCTCGGCGGCAGCGCCGTCGAGCGCGCCGCGGCGTCCCACGATCCACGCATCGGGGATCGGGACGCCGCTCGCCGTCACGAGGCGTCCCGCGACCCGGCGCGTCTCCGGCTCGCTCGCGAGCACCAGCTCGACGTCGCCCGCGCCCGCCGGGCAGCGCCACGGCCCGCCCTGCGTCGCCGTCGCCGGGTCGTGCGCGCGCACGGCGTACTC
>DASSUT010000308.1:0-2295 GCA_035706725.1 Gaiella sp.
GGGCGCTGCGACGGCGTTCCCGAGCTGCTCGACCGCTCGGAGGCCATCCAGGGGAAGCGGAAGGAGATCGACCGGCTCCGCAAGCAGGTCGACAAGCGCTGCCGCGGCTGATCGGCCCAGCGGGCCGGTTGTTCGGTTCCCCGCATGGAAACGTCGTGCAAACCGCATCATCGGGGCGTAGGGCCCCGACGAGAGTTCGCGCATGGCGATCTCGCCTGCGACGACGCGCGCACTCACGCGGCCCCGAGGCGGCGTGTTCTCGTCACCTTCGCTCGTCCTGTTCCTCGCGTTCTTCGCGAGCCAGGCGGGCGTGCTCGTGCTGTCGCCGATCCTGAGCGACGTCGCCGACGATCTCGGCGTGTCGGTCGCGCAAGCGGGGCAGTTGCGGATCCTCGCGGCGCCGCTCGCGGTCCTCGCCGCGCTCGCCGCCGGGCGCCTGCTCGTCCGGTTCTCCCCGCGAGCGCTCCTCGGCGCCGGGTCGGCGCTTCTCGCGCTCGGCTCGTCGGCGAGCGCCGTCGCGCCCTCGTTCGACCTTCTCGCGCTCGCGCAGGTGCCGATGTGGATCGGGATCGCGACGCTGCTGACCGCGGGCGTCGCCGCGACGTCGTCCTGGAGCGAACCGGAGCGTAGGACCAGAATCGTTTCCCACGCACTCGCGGGGCCGCCGGCGGCGTGGATCGTCGGCATGCCGATCATCGGCCTCGTCGCCGAGGTCGACTGGCGGCTCGCGTTCCTCGCGTTCCCGCTGCCGGCCGCGCTGCTCGCGGGGCTCGCGCTCGCCGCACGGCCCGGCGACCACCCGATCCGCGCCGCAGAGACGTCGCTCCGAGGCCTTCTGCGTCGCCCAGCAGCGCGGCGCTGGGCGCTCGGCGAACTGCTCGCGAACTCTGCCTGGGCCGGAACGCTCGTCTTCAGCGGCGCGCTTCTCACCGAGCAGTACGGGATGTCGACCGCCGCGACCGGCGTCGCTCTCGCGGCAGTGGCGGTCGCGTACCTCGCCGGGAACCGCCGCGCAGGCCGGCTCGCCGCCGCGGACGCCATGCGCGCGATGCTCGTGTGCAGCGTCGGGGCAGCCGTGCTCGTCGCGCTGACCTGGTCGTTCACGCCAGCCTTGGTGCCGACGCTCGTCGTGTTCGCCGCGAGCGGCGCCGTCGTCGCGACGCGCACCGTGGCCGGGACGGTCTACGGATTTGCCGCCGCCGGCGATCTCGGCCGCGAGGTCGGCACCGCGCGGGCGGTCACCACCCAGCTCGGGTACCTGATCGGCGCGATGGCGGGCGGGGCCGCGCTCGCGGTCGGAGGCTTCGCGCTCCTGGGCGTCGTCTTCGGCGGGCTCTTCGTGGCGTCGACCGTTCCCTACGCGGCCGCGGGGGTCGCGTCGCGTCGGGAACCGCGGCCGACCGTTCCACCGCCCGTCGGGTTCGCGCCGATGCCGACCCGCTGCCTGCGGCTCGCGCACGGCAGGGACCTCGTCGTACGGCCGCTCGCGAACGGGGACGTCCAGAGCGTGGCGGTGGTGTTCGAACGCCTCGGCGAACGGTCGCGGCGGCTCCGCTACAACGGCCCGAAGCCGGAGCTCGCGCCCGCGGAGCTCGAGTGGCTTGCCGCGGTCGACCACACGCGGCACACGCTGGTCGGGTATCTCGCAGGGGACGACCGGCCGGTGGCGCTCGCGCGTCTCGTCCGCGACGGCTCGAGCGCGGAGATCGCGTTCGAGGTGGCGGACGAGTACCAGCGCCTGGGCATCGGCTCGGCGCTCACGGCAGAGCTGCTCGCGGACGCGCGCGCCGCCGGCGTCACGGAGGTCACGTCGCTCGTCTCGAGCGAGAACCAGGCGGCGGTGAAGCTGCTCCGGCGTGTGCTCGGGCGGCTCGAGGTCTCGTTCGACGGCCCCGAGCTCTCGATCCGCGCGGCGCTCGCGTAGACCTGTTCGCGCCGTAGTGTCACTTCGGGCGAGTAAGTGACACTGATCTACATATGTGTCACAATGGAGCCGTGAATCCGGTTCCCGTCCATCTCGGCGCGAAGGGGCGCATCGTGCTGCCGGCGTCCATTCGACGGCAGTTGGGGCTCGAGGAGGGCGCCGAGTTGCTCGCGCGGATCGAGGCCGACGGCATCGTGCTCGAGCCGCGTGGCGCAGCGCTGCGGCGCCTGCGCTCGTTCTTCGATGATGTGCCTCCGGGCACGAGCCTCGTCGACGAGCTTCTGTCCGAGCGGCGGCGCGAAGCGCGACGCGACGCGTGACGCGCTGCGTGCTCGACGCCTCCGCGGTCGTCGCGCTCGCACACGGCGAGG
>DASSUT010000309.1:0-4647 GCA_035706725.1 Gaiella sp.
GAGATGCACCCGGGCATGCCGCCGGGCGCGGTCGCGGCGCTGCTGCGCTCGTCGGCCTCGCCGTTGGCGTGTCCGGCGACGTGGCCCGCGGGTGACCCGCGTCAGTGCACCGGTGGATCCGGGCACACGTCGTTCTTCGGCGCCGGGATGGTGAATGCGGCGAACGCTGTCGCGCACTGACGCCGAAACCACGGCTCGAAGGAGGGCTCGCCGGGCGGCGGGCCCTCCTCCGGCGCCGCCTGCGACGGGCCCGACAACTCGCCCGCACGCTCCGCGTCCTGCGCCTCGACGAGCACGTCGAACGGCCCGCTGACCCCACCGGCCGATCCGAGCCCCGCGCCCGCGGCACCGAACGCCGCCCGTTGCCACATCGCGGAGATCCCCTCGATGCGTTGCAGGCCGACCGCGAGCTCCGCCTCGGGCTTGTTCTCGACGGTTGAGACGCGCACCAGATCGGTCACGAAGAGGCCGTGTCGGGGCTGTCCGAGCCACCGCAGGCCGAGCCGAGCGCGACCACCGCGAGGGAGACGATGACGAGAGCCGAGCGGCGGTGGTTCAGGCGCATGTGTGTCCTTTCTCCGAGAGACCGAGGAGCCGGATCATGACGGGAACTCCGCCGCCCGGGACGAGGGTCTGATCGACGAGCCCGGAGGCGCCGCCCCCGCTCAGGTCGGGGATCCAGGCCGGGTATCGTCAACACGCCGTGGACACGCGCGCCGGCCGAGACGATCACGCGCCCGGCGCTGCTCAGGCGCCGCGCGTTCGCCTGATCTTCGCCGCACTCCTACTCGTCCTGCTCCTCGCAGCGCTCGATCAGACCATCGTCTCGACCGCGCTCCCGACGATCGTCGGCGACCTCGGTGGCATCGAGCACCTCTCCTGGGTCGTGACCGCGTACCTCCTGGCGTCGACGGTCGCGGGCCCGGTCTACGGCAAGCTCGGCGACCTCTACGGGCGGAAGATCGTGCTGCAGGTCGCGATCGTGATCTTCCTCGTCGGCTCCGCGCTGTGCGGCCTGAGCCAGAGCATGGTGCAGCTGATCGCCTTCCGCGGGTTGCAGGGACTCGGCGGCGGGGGGTTGATGGTGGTCGCGGTCGCCGCGATCGGCGATGTCGTCCCGCCGCGTCAGCGCGGCCGCTACCAGGGCTACTTCGGCGGCGTGTTCGGGGTCGCGACGGTCGTCGGCCCGCTGCTCGGCGGCTTCTTCGTCGACCACCTCTCGTGGCGCTGGATCTTCTACGTCAACCTGCCGGTCGGGATCGTGGCCCTCGGCGTGATCGCTGCTGCGTTCCCCACCGTCGAGGAGCACGTGAGGCACGCGATCGACTACCTCGGCGCGGCGCTCCTTGCGTGTGGACTCTCGGCCGTCGTGCTCTACACGAGCCTCGGGGGGACGACGTACCCGTGGGGCTCCGCGCCGATGGTCGCGATGATCGTGCTCGGGGCCGTGCTGCTCGCGGCGTTCGTCTTCGTGGAGAGCCGTGCGGCCGAGCCGATCCTCCCGCTGCAGCTTTTCCGCAACCGCGTGTTCGCGGTGACGAGCGCGATCGGCTTCATCATCGGCCTCGCGCTGTTCGGCTCGGTCACGTACCTCCCGCTCTACCTGCAGGACGTGAAGGCCCACAGCGCGATGACCGCAGGCCTCCTGATGACGCCGATGATGGCCGGCGTCCTGCTCACCTCGATCACGAGCGGGCAGCTGATCTCGAAGTACGGCCGCTATCGCCCGTTTCCGATCGCCGGAACCGCGATCACCACGGTCGGACTGGTGCTGCTCTCGCGTCTCGCCGTGGACACGTCGACGCTGCTCGCGGGGGTCTACATGCTCGTGCTCGGCCTCGGGCTCGGGCTCGTGATGCAGGTGCTCGTGATCGCGGCCCAGAACGCCGTCGACTACGAGCTGCTCGGCGTCGCGACCTCGGGGTCGACGCTGTTCCGCCAGGTCGGCGGCTCGATCGGCGTCGCGGCGTTCGGCGCGATCTTCGCGAACCAGCTTGCCGCGAACCTCGCGGAGAGGCTCCCGCCCGGAACCGAGGTGCCCGCAGCAGCGGACCCGGCCACGATCCACGCGCTCCCGCCCGAGCTGCGCGAGATCTTCGTGACCGCGTTGACCGACGCCCTGAGCCCGGTGTTCCTCACCGCGGCCGCGGTGACGCTGGTGGCGTTCGCGCTGACGTGGTTCCTACGCGAGGTGCCGCTGCGAACGACCACGAGCGCCCCCGACATCGGCGACGGGTTTCAGCCCGCGCACGACGACGACCGGCTGCGGGAGCTCGCCCGGGCGCTCTCGCTCCTCGCGGGGCGCGAGCAGCGCTGGGAGCTCTACGAGCAGGCCGCGGTGAAGGCCGGGGTCGACCTCGCCCCGCCGAGCCTCTGGCTGCTCGCCCGCCTCGGCGAGCGGGCGCCCGTGGCGGAGGCGGAGCTCGCCGCGCAGCTGCGCCCTGGAGCGCCGGCGCTCGCGGCACCGCTGGTGGAGCTCCAGGAGCGCGGGCTCGTGGGCGACGAGGACGGGGCGCTCGCGCTGACTGCGTCCGGGGCGGAGATCTACGAGCGCCTCGTCGACCTCCGTCGTGCCCGTCTCCGGGAGCTGCTCGACGGCTGGGAGCCCGACGCCCACGCCGAGGTGATCCGGCTCGTCGACCGGCTCGGACGCGACCTCGTCGCCGAGATGCCGGCGCCCGCCTGAGGCGGGCGCGTCCTCTCAATCCTTGTCGCCGCGGCGGCCGAACGCGTGTTTCGCGACGACCCACGTCCCGAGGAACGCGAACAGCGCGAGCGCCACGGCGGAGGGGATCGTCGAGTTCGTCCCGCTTCCCGGCGTGTCGTTCGTGAACACCATGCCGGGCCCGAATACCGCGTCGAACAGCACCGCCAGCCACATCGTGACGATGGCCAGCGATGCCCACATCTCCGGCACGAGGATCCGTTCGGACCACGGGCGCGTTCCTGGCGCGATCCGCGACGGCTCGTTCGAGAGCGTCGTCATCTCGCACCTCCTTTCGGCCCCACGGTCGCACGGTCGAGCCGGCGGCACATCGGGGTGACCGCGGACGCGCGGTGCCCGAAGCTACGCACCCCGCGGGGCGCTCGAGCGAAGTGGGCGGCGGGGCGGTTCGCGAGATCCCCACCAAGGTCGTGCTCCGGGCTGGACGTCCGGCCAGCCCAGGCGCGCACCGCACGTCGTAGGCTCGTCCCGGAGCAAGGGGGATGTACCGGCGAGCGAGGGCCGTGCGGGGGCGCGCGGCCCCCGCCGGCGCTTCGGGACCGGTCGATCACCGGGCCCGCGCACGCTAGGCAGGAAGCTGAAACGGCCTCCGGTGTTTGTGCACGCTCCCGCACGGGCATCAGCCTCGTGTGCCGACCGAGCCTCAACCACCCGACCCGTTCCCACCGCCAGGACCGCCGCCTCAGCCGACGCCGCCGATCCCGGGCCCGGACCCACTGCCACCACCCGATCCGACGCCGCCCGAGCCGGGCTCGTCCGGGTGATCCGCAGACCATCCCGAGCGGCTCGGAACCTCGCGATGAGCTGGTGCGTGGCTGATGGCGCTCGACCAGGCCTTCGTCTGGCGTGACGCCGGGAAGTTCCCGCCCGGCTTCACCGTGACGGAGCTCGGCAAGAGCAGCGCGTAGCCCGACCCCCGCGTCCCTGGTGGCAGCGCTGCTGATCGGCCTATAGGGTCGCCGCAGTCAACGAGCGGCAGAGGAGGACGGGTCGGGGTGGATGCTGATCAGAGGATTGCGCGCACCTTCGGAGTGCTGTTCCTCATCACGTTCGTCACGTCCATCTCCGCGCTGGCGCTCTTCCAACCCGTCCTCGACGACCCGGCCAAGTACATCGCGGGGGGCGGGAAGGACACGCAGATCTATCTCGGAGTCTTCCTGGAGTTCCTTCTGATCCTCTCGAACGTCGGCACGGCCGTCGTGCTCTACCCCGTCGTGAGGAGGCAGAACGAGCTTCTCGCCGTCGGCTACGTCGCCGCACGGATCATCGAGTGCGTCTTCATCGCGGCGGGGATCATCGCCGTGCTCGGTGTCGTCAGCCTGCGCCAGGACTCTCCGGACGCGTCGGACCTCGCCGTCTCGCTCGCCGCGCTCAAGGACTGGACGTTCCTGCTCGGCCCGGGCCTCGTCGTTCCGTTCGGGAACGGGCTGATCCTCGGCTACCTGATGTACAGCACCGGTCTCGTCCCGCGGCGCATGGCCTGGTTCGGGCTGATCGGCGGTCCGCTCCTCCTGATCGGGAACCTCGGCGTGCTCTTCGACCTGTGGGACCAGAGCGGCGCGGTGACCCTGCTCGTCGTCCCGGAGTTCGTCTGGGAGGCGTTCCTCGGGATCTACTGTGCGATCTGGGGCTTCCGGCGTGACTCCCCGATCCTCTCCCCGAGCGCACGTGACCTCCCACCCCGTGCTGCGCTCGCTTCGTGAGGCAGGCTCTGCGCCGGAGACTTCTCTCGGGGAGTGTCTGAGCTCTGCGTGGAGGCGGCGGAAGCGACCGGTGCGCTAGAAGCCGATCAGCACCTCGCCGGCCGTGACGTAGGGCGCGTCGCCTTTCACGTCCGGCAGGTTCTCGGCAAGCCAAGCCGCGGCGGCCCGACTCGATTCCTCCGCACCCGCTTGGTCTTCGAAGACGCTGATGGAGGTCGT
>DASSUT010000310.1:0-2763 GCA_035706725.1 Gaiella sp.
TGCGCCCGGCACGATTCGAACGTGCGACCTCTGCCTCCGCAGGGCAGCGCTCTATCCCCTGAGCTACGGGCGCGGGGAGCGGGAAGTGTAGCCGGTTCGATCCGGCTCTAGACTCCGCGCGATGCCGCTCTGGCTCTCCGAAGAGGACGTCGCGACGCTTGTCTCGCCGGCCGACGCCGTGCCGGTGATCGAGGATTGCTTCCGGAGGATGGCGGCGGGACGGGTGGAGCTGATGCCGCGCCGCCGCTTCGAGATCGACGGCGGCTACTTCGCGGTGATGGCCGCGGCGGATCGCGGGCTCGGCATGGCCGGTCTCAAGAGCTACACGGTCGTGGAGGGCAGCCTCCAGTTCGTCGTCTGCCTCTTCGAGCTCGCGGCGGGGTCGCTGGTGGCGATGGTCGCGGCCGACCGGCTCGGCCAGGTCAGGACGGGCGCCGCGAGCGGCGTCGCGGCGAAGCACCTCGCGCGGCCGGGCGCGTCGAGCCTCGGCCTGATCGGAGCCGGCCGGCAGGCCGAGTCGCAGCTCGCCGCGATCCGCGCCGCGGTCCCCTCGATCGAGCGGGTCGTGGTGTCGAGCCGTACGCGCGAGCGCGCGGAAGCGTTCGCCGGGCAACACGGAGCGGAGGTGGCGGAGAGCCCGGGCGACGCCGGAGGCTGCGACGTCGTGGTGACGGCGACGACGTCGAAGGACCCCGTCCTCCGCGGGGACTGGCTGGGCGCGGGCGCGCTCGTCTGTGCGGTCGGCGCCAACGACCCCGGTGCCCGCGAGCTCGACGCGGAGGTGATCACGCGGGCGACGCTCGTCTGCTGCGACTCGGTCGAGGACGCGCGGCTCGAGTCGGGCGATCTCATCGAGCCGGTCGCCGCGGGTCAGCTCGACTGGCTCGAGGTGCAGGAGCTGCAGGCGATCGTGGCAGGCGACCTCCCGGGCCGGCAGTCCGACGAGGACGTCGTCGTGTTCAAGTCGAACGGGATCGCGCCGTGGGACGTCGCGCTCGCAGCCGACGTCGTCGGCCGCGCCCGCCGGCGAGGCGTCGGCGTCGAGCTCTGAGCGCTACTCCTCCCGGAAGGCGATGTCCTGCGCGCCGTCCCAGAGCACCTTCGTCCCGAGCTCGCGGAGGTGCTCGTTCCCCTCGAAAATCGTCGCGAAGTGGTTCCCTGCGAGTGCGCCGGCCTTCGAGGCGAAGCTCACGTAGCCGTACGCGAGCAGAATCTCGGTCTCCGAGACGCCGCCCGGGTAGAGCACGATCTCTCCGGGGCTCGGGTAGCAGGTCGCGTTCTCCGGCCCGAGGCCGAGGTCGAGGTCGCCGAACGGAATCCAGCAGCCCTCGCCGCTCCAGCGGACGTGGATGATGCGCGACTCGAGCGGCACCAGCCGTCTGAACGCCTCGACGGTGGCCGGCGCGGCTGCCTCCTCGAGCCGCGCCGTGAACGTGAAGCCGCCTGCGTCGATCCGGAGCACGAGCGCCGATCCTAGCCCGAGGCCGCCGACGAGACGTACGCCGCGACCGAGGCGATCTGCGTGTCCGTGAGCTTGCCGGCGAAGGACGGCATCACGCCCTTGCCGTCGCGGACGCGCTCCGCGACGAGGCTCTCCGAAGGCTGCGCGGCGTCGAGGGTCGGTCCGACGGTGCCGGTCGCGCCCGCGTCGGCGAGCGTGTGGCAGCCGGCGCAGCCGGCGGTGAGGAAGACCTGCCTCCCGAGCGCGAGGTCCGCCGCGGCTGCGGGAGGCGTCAGGTCGTCGCTCGAGCGCTCGACGAGCACCGCCACGAGCGCGAATGCGACGAGGCCGACAGCCGGCATCCACCAGTGCGTGCGGCCGGCGTGCCGCAGGTTGAAGAAGAGGCGCGCCCAGACCCCGATCAGCATCAACGCCATCAGCACGAGCCACGCGTGGTGGGCGCCGTACGCGAACGGGAAGTGCCCGGCGAGCATCGTGAGCAGCACGGGGAGCGTGAGGTAGTTGTTGTGCACCGAGCGCTGCTTCGCCTGGAGCGCGGGCGCGGCGTCGGGCTCGCGTCCCTGCTCCTTCGCGCGGATGAGCTCCCAGTGGGCCGGGATGATCACGACGAAGACGTTCGCCGCCATCACGGTGCCGATCATCGCCCCGACCTGGAGCCACGCCGCACGGGGACTGAACAGCTCCGCCGAGCCCCATGCCGCGAGCCCCACGAGCCCGAGCACGGTCGCCCACAGCACAGCGCCGTCCGAGACGACCCGGTTGAGCACGTCGTAGGCGACCCAGGCCGCCGCGAGCAGCGCGATCGAGATCACGACCGCGACCCATGGATCGAGATCCGACCCCGGTTGCACGAGCGTGCTGGAGGCCTCGAGGTAGTAGAGGACCACCATCAGCGCGAAGCCCGAGAGCCACGTCGTGTACGCCTCCCACTTGAACCACGCGAGGTGGTCGGGCAGCCGCGGCGGGGCGACCACGTACTTCTGCACCTGATAGAAGCCACCGCCGTGCACCTCCCACAGCTCGCCGCCGACGCCTGCCTCGCGGTCGGCGGCCTCTTTCGGGGTCCGCAGCGACTGGTCGAGCAGCACGAAGTAGAACGACGTGCCGATCCACGCCATCGCCGCGATCACGTGGAGCCAGCGGAGCCCGAGGTCGAGCCAGTCGCGGACCGCGTCCGACAGCGCGAGGATCACGTCCGCCTCCAGCGGTCCTCCGCGATCGCGACGAGCTCGTCGAGCGCGGTCTCCAGCTCGGCGTCGGTGGGGTTGTCGATCCGTGCGCGGAGAACCTCGAGGACCTCG
>DASSUT010000311.1:0-19772 GCA_035706725.1 Gaiella sp.
GGCAGAAGCGGTGAGATGAGCGGCGCGACCTGGATGCCGCGCTCGCGCGCGAGCGCGTCGAGCACGAGCACGGTGTCGGCGACGGGGACGTCCTCGAGGAACGCATCGCGCGCCTCGAACGAGCCCAGCACCGCGCGGCGCGCGTCTTCGAGCGCCCCCGCGTCGCGTGAGGCGAGCGCGGCGAGCCCCTCCGCGACCGCGGGCGGGTCGAGGCCCTCCTCGGCGATCCGGCGCGCGACCGTCAGCGCCTCGGCGTCCCGTCCCAGGACGAGCAGTGCGAGCGCCGCGCAGTAGCCGCCGATGGGGCCGGCCGCCTCCGGCGCACCCGCCGCGAGCGCGGACTCGGCGTCGCCGCGGGCATCTTCGAGATCCCCCGCGAGCAGGCGGCAGCGGAGCATCGCGATCGGGCGCCCCCAGCTTCCTGGCGGTGCGACCCGCCAGCTCGCGTCGTACTCCTCGGCCGCCCGGCGCAGCAGTGTCGCAGCCTGTTCGTCGTCGCCCACCATCGCCGCGGCGAGGCCGGCAGCCCACGACGCGCCGGCGATGCCCGCGAGACGGAAGTCCTCTCGCTCGCCCTCGGCCGCAGGCGCGGCCGCGCGCCGCTCGTGCTCACCGAGCGCCGAGTCCCGTTTCGCCGACCAGTCCATCCAAGCAACAGTCTGTTGCAAGCGTCCCTCGTCCGCGCCGCTTCCGTCTTGACTGAACCGTCAGTCAACGCGGTAGGCTCCGAAGCGATGGAGGCGACGCGCTTCGCACTCGAGCGGCTCGACACGCGGGTCGGTCCGGTGGGGCGGCTCACGATGGCGAACGGGTCCGGAGGCCGACGGCCGCACACGTTCGGCGAGGAGGCGTTGCGTTCCCTCGACGCGGCGCTGGGGCGGCTCCGGACCCGCGACTGGCGCGGGCTGCTCGTCACCGGCGAGGGCTCGAGCTTCGGGGCTGGCGCGGACATCGACGCGTTCCCGAGCATCACGGCGGACCGCGCCCGCGAGGGCAGCCGCGCGGGACACGAGCTGTTCGGGCGGCTGCGGGAGCTGCCGTTCGCGACGCTCGCCGCGATCAACGGCGGGGCCCTCGGCGGAGGCCTCGAGCTCGCTCTGCACTGCGACGTCCGCACGGTCGCCGCGAACGTCCGCCATCTCGGCTTCCCCGAGGTGTTCCTCGGCCTCGTCCCCGCGTGGGGCGGCACGCAGCTCGCGCCGCGTCTGCTCGGAGCCGAGGCCGCCGTACGGCTGGTCGTCGAAAGCCCGCTCCGGCAGAACCGGATGCTCGATGCGCAGCAGGCGCTCGAGGTCGGGCTCGTCGACGCGGTGTTCGAGCCGGACGAGCTCCTCGACCGCTCGCTCGAGCTCCTGCTCGAGCGCGTCGAGGCGGGCGCCGGCAAGCCTCGGCCCGAGGCCGATCTCTCCGACGTCGCGGACGTCGTCCGCAGGACGCGGGCACGCGTCGACGACGTCGTCCACGGCCAGGCGCCGGCGCCGTACCGCGCGCTGGAGCTGCTCGAGGGCGCCGCGCGCTGGACGCTGGAGGAAGGGTTGCGTGCCGAGGAGGACGCGGTCGCGGAGCTCCTGCCCGGTCCCGAGGCGCAGGCGTCGCTCTACGCGTTCGACGTCGTCGAGCGGCGACTCGAGCGCCTCGCGGCGATCCCCCACGTCGAGCCCCGGCCGATCGGGCGCGTCGGGATCGTCGGGGCCGGGCTCATGGCGACGCAGCTCGCGACGCTGTTCCTGCGCCGGCTCGAGCTGCCGGTGGTGCTCACCGACGTCGACCCGGAGCGCGCCCCCCGCGCGGTCGAGGCGATCCGCGGCGAGGTCGACGGGCTCGTCGCGAAGGGGCGCCTCGACGAGGAACGGGCGGAACGCCTGCGCGGGCTCGCCTTGGCGGGCACGGGCATCGACGACTACGCAGGCTGTGATCTCGTCCTCGAGGCGGTGTTCGAGGAGCTCGAGGCGAAGCGAGACGTCTTCAGGGCGCTCGAGAAGGTCGTCACGCCAGAGTGCCTGCTGGCGACGAACACATCGGCGCTCTCGGTGACCGCGATGGCCGAGGGGCTCACCCGCCCGGAGCGGGTGGTCGGCCTGCACTTCTTCAACCCCGTCCGGGTGCTACCTCTCGTCGAGGTGGTGCGGACTCAGGCCACCGACGACGCAACGCTCGCAACCGCCTGGGACGTCGTCCGCAGGCTCCGCAAGCGCGGCGTCGTCGTGCGCGACGCGCCGGGGTTCGTGGTGAACCGCATGCTGACGCGCCAGTCGACGGTGCTCATGCAGGCGCTCGAGAGCGGCTCGACGTTCGAGGAGACCGACGAGGCCGCTCTGCGCCTGGGGATCCCGATGCCGCCGTCGGCGCTCCTCGCAATGGTCGGACCGCGCGTCGCGAACCACGTCCTCGAGGCGCTCCACGATGCGTTCCCCGATCGCTTCCCACTGTCCCCGGCGCTCCAGGCGCTCGCGGACGGCGAGCTCCCCGCACTCGAGCCGCGCGACGACCGGCCGAGCGTCGCGGAGATCCACCAGCGGATCCTCGAGGCGCTCGCGGACGAGGCGCGCCGTATTCTCGACGAGGGCATCGTCTCGAGCGCGGCCGAGATCGACGCGTGCCTGATCCTGGGTGCCGGCTTTCCGTTCTTCCGCGGCGGAATCACGCCGCACCTCGACCGGACAGGCGCCTCGGAGCGCGTCTCCGGGCGGCCGCTCGGATCGGGCTGACCTACACTCCGCCCGCCGATTTCGGTAGGCTGCGGGTGCAGCGACGCCGGCGCAGTTGTCGATGCCCGCGCGAGCTGCCTTCCTCGGATGGTTGCGCAGGAGTGGGCGGCGCACGTCGAGGCTGCTGCCGAGATGCAGGAATCCACAATCACCGTGAACGTGTCACCCGAGGCGACGACCGCACTCGTGGATGCCGCTGCGCGCGCGGAGCAGTGGTTCGGCGAGCCGTTCCTGCACCCGGGCGAGGATGCCGCCGTCGCGCTCGCCCCGGGCGCCGCGCGTCGCCGCGCGCTCGACGACGCGGAGGCCGAGATGGACGCCGGGCTGCGGAGCCCGTCCGCGGACTGGAAGGTGCGCTACGGCCTCATGCTCGGCCTCGAGCGGGTTCTCGCGGCCGAGACGCCCCGTACGGCGGTCGGCACGACGCTTCGCCGCCATCAGATCGACGCGCTCGCGGGGATGCTCACCGAGCTCATCTCCGCGACGCAGCGCAGCGCGGACGAGAACGGCGGTAACGGGGGGTCGAACGGAACCGTCGGCGAGCTCGTCGAGGAGCTCGAGGAGGACGAGGAGGACGTCGACGAGGCAGAGGAGGGCGAGGTCGTCGACGAGGAGCCGGGCGACGGAGGGTACGCCGGCGCCGATCCCGGCGCGGAGCGCCGGTACCGGTTCCGCCATCCAACCGCGTCGGGCAAGACGATCGCTGCGGCGGGGTTCGTCGAGGCGGCGCGCGAGCTCGGCGTCCTGATCCTCACGCACCGCAGGCTGCTCGTCGACCAGTTCCGCCGCGATCTCACGACCGAGGGCTACGGCGACCGGCTGACCGACGCGATCGAGCGCGACCACGAGCCGCTCGCGGCGAACCCGCTGACGATCCAGACGTATGCCTGGTTCGCACGACACGCCGACGAGCTCTCGCGCACCGCGTACCAGCTCGTGATCTGCGACGAGGCGCACACGGCGCTCGGCGAGAAGACGTCGAACGCGATCCGCCGCTTCCACGAGCCGCTCTACATCGGCATGACCGCGACCGAGGAGCTCATCGCGAAGCAGGTCTCCGACGTGTTCCCGGCGTCGGTCGACGACCTGCCGCTCACCGACGCCGCTCGGCGCGGGCTGATCGCGCCGCTCCGCTGCCTTCGCGTCCCCCCGGTTGCGGCGATCAACTCCGTTCCGATCGTCGGCGGCGACTTCGAGGAACGCGCCCTCGCCGCGGCGCTCGACCACGTCGCGCTGAATCAGGCGGCGGCGAGCCTCTACCGCGACCGCTTCGGGCCGACGCCCGGGATCGTCTACGCCGCCGGCGTCGACCACGCGTACCACCTCGCGCAGGAGTTCCGGGCCGCCGGGCTCAAGACCATGGCCGTCTCCGGGCGGACTCCGCCCCGCGAGCTCGCGGAGACGCTCGCAGCCTACGAGCGCGGCGAGATCAACGTGCTGGTCAACGCGCAGCTGCTCGCGGAGGGCTGGAACTCGCCGCGCGCAACGGTGTGCATGCACCTCGCGCCGACCGCGTCGAAGCGGGTCTACCAGCAGCGGATCGGCCGCATCATGCGCACGCACCCCCGCAAGGAAGCGGGGATCGTGGTCGACTTCGTCCCGAAGGGTGCCACGCACTCGGAGCGCGTCGTCTCGCTTCACTCGCTGCTCGACTCGGACTTCTACCGTGAGGGTGCCCGCGTGACGCCCGCGCCGCGCCGGCGCTCGGCCCGCAGGGCACGGCGCAAGCTGTCGCCGGCTCCGTGGCTCGTCCCGGTCACGCAGGACGTCGGCCGCCGCCTCGCCGTGATCCAGCGTGAGTGGCAGCGTGTCGACCCGCGGTTCCTCGACGACGACGAGCAGCGCTTCTGGGCGACGATCGCGGGTCGCCAGATTCGCTTCGACCAGCGCGCCGACTTCGCCCGGAAGTTCGCCGAGGGCCGCGCCGGGAAGGGCGCGCTCGAAACCTTCCTCTCGGTCTGCGCCGCCGAGAACCCGAACCGCCGTCTGCGCATGACGGCGCTCGCCGATCGGGTTGCCACGCCGGTCGAGCGTGCGGACTTCGACGACCTCGTGACGCTCGTGACGCAGGCGCCGCCCTGGGAGAAGGACCGCGCGTCCGGCGTCCGGATCCTCCTCCGCGCCGTCGGAGAGGGGAAGGCGGCGGCGCCGGAGCAGATCCTCAGCCGGTGGACCTGGCGCCTCGCGCGGGCCGTCCGCAAGACCCTCGACCGCAAGGCGAGCCAGGAGTTCCCCGAGGCCAAGCGCCTGCTCGGCGCGGTCGCGAACTCCCGCGGCCACCGCCACGAGGAGAACGTCGCCCAGCTCGTCCGCATCGCCGCCGCCCTACCACTTCCCGTCGGAGCTGCTCTGCTCGCCTCGGCGGAGGGGTACACGCCGCGTGCGAACCAGCTGCTCGACCGGGCGCGTGAGGAGCTCGGCCCGATACAAGAGACCGCTGCCGCGCTCGCCGAGAGCCTGCCCGCGCCGAAGGCGCCGGCGCGCAAGTCACGCCGCCGACGCAGGAAGAAGCGTTCCGAGAGCGCTCCCGCCTCCGGCGAGAGCGCCCAGGCTTCGGCCCCGGAGTCCGACCGCTCGAATGACGCGGTCCCGGGACCGCAGGGCGAGACGGCCGCCGAGTCCTAGGGCTCCTCGGGCTCGCCGGGCGAGCCTTTGTCGCGGTCGCGGAGGAACCGGGTGAGCTCGTCCGCGAGGGCCTCCCCAGTCGGGAGGTGCCCCTCGTCGGCGAACGACTCGAGCGAGTCGGCGCGCTGCTCGAGCTCCTCGACGTACGCCTGCGTCTCGGGGTCGGATGCGACTGCCTCGCTGACCTGCGCCGCGTACTCTTCCTCCGCCTCGTCGAGCTCGGCCGTCGCGATCGGCGTGCCGATGAGGTCGGCGAGCCGCACGCAAAGCGCCTTCGCGGCACGCGGGCTCGGCGCGAGCGACACGTAGTGCGGCACGGCCGACCAGAGGCTCACCGAGCGCAGATCGGCAGCGCGGCAGGCGTCGTGCAGCACGCCGACGATCCCCGTCGGCCCCTCGTAGCGGGACAGCTGGAGGCCGAGCTCCTCGACCAGGCGCGGATCCGTCGCCGAGCCGGTGACCGGAGCCGGTCGTGTGTGCGGGACGTCTGCGAGGAGCGCACCGAGCGTGACCACGAGCTCGACGCCGAGCTCGCGCGCGAGACCGACCACGAGGTCCGTGAACGCGCGCCAGCGGTAGTTCGGCTCGACGCCGAGAAGGATCACCGCGTCGCGCTCGGCTCCCGGGACCGAGGCGTGGAAGAACGCGTTCTCGGGCCACTCGATCCGGCGCGCAAGGCCCGCGTCGAGGGACACCGTCGGTCGCACGGCCTGGAAGTCCATGAACTGCTCCGGGTCGATGTCGGCGAAGCGGGTCGCTTCCCACTGCCGCGCCAGGTACGCCGCCGCGACCGTGGCCGCCTGCCCGCCGTCGTTCCAGCCCCGGAACGCCGAGATCAGCACCGGCCGGCGCAGGATCGGACGCTCCACGATCCGCAGGTCGTCACTCATTGTCGAAGCCTAACTGCGCTTTCCGCGCAAGCGGCCGTGCGCGTCAGGAGTGCGCCTGCTCGAGTCGGGGCTGCTCGCGTTCGGGAACCGGAACGGCCGCCGGGGCGGTCAGCGGCGCGGGCGGTCGCCACAGCGCGTAGGCGATCGCGACCGTGAGCGCCCAGATCGTCGCCGCGAGCGTCACGTGGACGAGCACGAGCCCCCACGGCAGCGCGTTGCGGTACTGGACCTCGCCGATCACCATCTGCGCGACGAGCACGGTGAGCAGCACGCCTGCGAGCAGCAGTACGCCGGGGGCCCTGCGTCTCGCGCGCACGAGCTGCCAGCAGACGAGCAGGAACCCGATCCCGTACGCGGCGGCGGCGCGGACGTGGACGTACACGGTGTCCCGGATCTCGAGCCCGAGGCGCTCGACGTTCGAGTCGGCGCCCGGATGCGGCCCGGAGGCGGTCGCGATCGCCCCCGTCACGACCATTACCGCACAGACGCCGATTCCCGCCAGGGCCGCGATCCGCAGCCACTTCGGCGCCACCGGAGCGCCGAGGCCGCGCGCGTGGCTCCACGCCTCCAGCACGACGATCACGGAGAGGCCGACCACGACGAGCGCGAGCAGGAAGTGGGACATCACCGCGAGCGGATGCAGCCCGAGCATCACGGTGACACCCCCGAGCGGAATCTGCGCGACCGCGCCGAGGAACGCCGCGAGCGCGACGCGGCGGACCCACTCCGCGAGGTCCGCCACGCGCCGCGACGCGAGCCACGCCACGAGGGACGCCAGCAGCCCGCAGAGCGCGACGATCCGGTTGCCGAACTCCACGAGCGCATGGAAGTCGGCCGCCGGGAACGGCGTCTGCCCGCAGCGCGGCCAGTTGTCGCACCCGAGGCCCGAGCCCGTCAGCCGCACGAACGCGCCCGAGGCGACGACGAGGCCGAGCGCGACGAGTGACGCGAGCGCGACGTGCACGAACCGCTCGGCGGAGACGGGGCCGCGAAGACGCGCAGGGAGCCTCACGAGCCCGCGAGCCTCACGCCGCTACCCTGCTCGACGCGACCGACCGGATGAAGGTCGAGCCCGGCGCCCGCAAACGCCGCCTCGAGCACCACGCGTCGCTCGGCCGGCAGTGTGATCAACAGGCCGCCCGCAGTCTGTGGGTCGTACGCGAGCGCCTCGAGCTCGGCGGGAGCGGCGCTCTCGACATGCGGGCCGGCGAACTCGCGGTTGCGCCGGTCGCCGCCCGTCCGCACGCCGGCGGCGGCGACCTCGAGCGCGCCCGGGAGCGCCGGCAGAGTGCCCGCGTCGAGCTCGATCCGCACGCCGGAGCGGAACGCGACCTCGTGCGCGTGCCCCAGCAGGCCGAAGCCGGTCACGTCGGTGACCGCATGGGGCTCGTAGGGTCGAAGAGCCTCTGCGGCGTCGCCGTTCGGAACGACCATTGCCTCGACTGCAGCCTCGAGCGCGCCGGGCGGCGCAACCCCGTCACGCGCCGCCTGTAGGACGAGACCGGTCCCGAGCGGCTTGGTGAGCAGGACGACGTCTCCGGGGCGCGCGTCGCTCTTCCGCCACACGCCCTCGGGATGGACGGTGCCCACCACCGCGAGCCCGTACTTCGGCTCGTCGTCTCGGATCGTGTGTCCGCCCGCGAGGATCGCGCCTGCGGCGAGCGTCGTCTCCGCCGCGCCCGCGAGCACGTCCGCGAGGACAGCGGTCGGCAGCTCCTCGGGGAAGGCGGTCACGGAAAGGGCGAGGAGCGGCCGGCCGCCCATCGCGAACACGTCGTTGAGCGCATTGGCAGCGGCGATCCGGCCGAACGTCCGTGGATCGTCGACGACCGGCGGGAAGAAGTCCACGGTGAACACGAGCGCGGTGCTCTCGTCGAGCCGGTAGACGGCCGCGTCGTCCGCAGGGTCGAGACCGACGAGCAGGTCGGCCGCCTCGGCCGGCACGAGCCCGCCGACGAGCTCTTCGAGCCGCGCGGCCGAGTACTTCGCGGCGCAGCCTCCCGCCCGTGCGAGGCTCGTGAGCTCGACGGAGGTGCTCATGCCCATCGAGTGTACGGGCGGCCACGAGCGCCACAGCGCCGATATGAGAGGATCGCCGCGTGCCGAGCGCCCTCGTCACGGGTGGGTCGTCGGGTATCGGGCTCGCGATCGCGCGCATGCTGCGCGAAGAGGGGTACGGGCTCACGCTCGCCGCGCGCAAGGTGGAGCGCCTCGAGGCGGCCGCGACGGAGCTCGAAGCCGTGACCGCCGCGGTGGACGTCCGTGACGAGGAGGCGTGCGCCGCGCTCGTCGCGACGCACCTCGAGCGGCACGGCGGCCTCGATGTGCTCGTGAACTCCGCGGGCGTGGGGATCGCGGGCCGGATCGCCGAAACGACCACGAAGCAGTTCGACCTCCAGCAGTCCGTGAACCTGCGCGGCGCGTTCCTCGTCACGCGAGAGGCCCTGCCCGCTCTCCGCGAGGCCCGCGGGTACGTCGTGAACCTCGCGTCGATCGCGGGCACGCTCGCCACCCCGGGGCTCGCGACCTACGGCGCCGCGAAGGCGGCGCTGATCGCGCTCACCCGCTCGCTCGACCGCGAGGAGGCGGGGACCGGGGTCCGCGCGACGGCGATCTGCCCCGGCTTCGTCGACACGCCGATGGCGGAGTGGACCGGCCTTCCGTCGCAGGAGATGATCCAGCCGGAGGACTGCGCGGAGATCGTCCGGGCGCTGCTTCGCCTCAGCCCGTCGGCGCGCGTTCCGGTGGTCGTCGTCGAGCGCTCCGGCGAGAACGTCTAGCGACGCTCACTCGTCCGCGGGCGGCGAGAGCGCGCCGAGCGCGGCGTCGCCGCCGGTCAATCCGAGCCGCCCGTAGAGCGAGAGCTTGCCCCGTGTGTCCTCGAGGTCGAGCACCCGGAGCGAGAGCTGCCCGATCCGGTCGAGCGGCCCGAAGGCCGCGTCCTCGACACGCTCCATCGAGAGCCGCTCGGGCCGGTACGTCGCGTTCTCGGAGACCGTGTCGAGGATCGTGTAGTCGTCGCCGCGGCGGAGCTCGACCGTCACCTCGCCGGTGACCGGGCCGCCGACCCAGCTCGCGAGGGCCTGACGCAGCATCAGCGCCTGCGGGTCGAACCAGCGCCCCTCGTACAGGAGCCGTCCCAGGCGGCGCCCCGACGTGCGGTACTCGTCGATGGTCGACTCGTTGTGGATCGCGTTCACGAGGCGCTCGTACGCGAGGTGGAGCAGCGCCATCCCGGGCGCCTCGTAGATTCCCCGGCTCTTTGCCTCGACGATCCGGTTCTCGATCTGGTCCGACGTCCCGAGCCCGTGCCGGCCGCCGATCGCGTTCGCCTCGCGGACGAGCGCGACGCGGTCGTCGAACCGGGATCCGTTCAGCGCGACGGGCCAACCTTCCTCGAACCGGACGCCGACGGCCTCCGGCGCCACGTCGACGCTCGAATTCCAGTGTCTGACACCCATGAGCGGCTCGACGAGGTGGAGCGAGCGATCGAGCCGCTCGAGCTCCTTCGCCTCGTGGGTCGCGCCCCAGATGTTCGCGTCGGTGGAGTACGCCTTCTCGGCGCTCGCCCGGTACGGGAGGCCGCGTGACGCGAGCCACGCGCTCATCTCCTCGCGGCCGCCGAGCTCCTCGACGAACACGGGGTCGAGCCAGGGCTTGTAGATCCTGAGGGCAGGATTCGCGAGCAGCCCGTAGCGAAAGAACCGCTCGATGTCGTTCCCCTTGTACGTCGAGCCGTCGCCCCAGATCTCGACGCCGTGCTCGCGCATCGCGTGCACGAGCATCGTCCCGGTCACGGCGCGTCCGAGCGGCGTCGTGTTGAAGTACGTCTTCCCTGCAGAGGAGATGTGGAAGGCGCCGCAGCGGAGCGCGACGAGGCCCTCGTGGACGAGCTCCTCTCTGCAGTCGACGAGGATCGCCTCCTCGGCGCCGACGGCGGTGGCCCGCGCGGGAATCCCGGCGACGTCGGGCTCGTCCGGCTGCCCGAGGTCGGCGGTCAACGCGTACGGGATTGCGCCGCGCTCGCGCATCCACGCGATCGCGACCGTCGTGTCGAGGCCCCCGGAGAACGCGATGCCGACCCGCTCGCCGACCGGAAGGGAGCTGATCACGTGCGACATGGCGCGGAGCCTATCCCGGCCTCAGCCCGTGGAACGATCGGCACCGAATCGGCACAGGCTTGCTCTTGACAGAAAACGGTGTCTGACACCGTCTCGCGTCAAGTGTCAGTTGCCGTCCTGTCCGGTGCGGCCGGGTCAGCGGACGGCGGCGACCGCACGCTCGAGCTCGCCGACCGAGAATGCCCCCTCGAGCTTCGTACGGATCACGCCCCTGCGGTCGACGACGAACGTGAACGGCTCGGTGGGCAGCCGCCACTGGGAGACCCACCGGTTGACGCCGTTCGCGGGGTCGTTTCCCTTGTAGATCTCGACGTGGATGAAGCGAACGGGGCTTCGCGCGGGCTCGCGCCCCTGCACGGCCGAGACGACGTCCACGACGGGGCCGCACGTGCGTGACTGGCAGAAGAGCGGCGTGGCGAACGTCACGACGAACGGCACGTGCGCCGCGAGCGCGGCGGCGACCGAGCTCCGGTAGAGCGCCTGGTCCGGGTGTCTGGCGGTGGTCAGCCGCTTGAGATTCCCGCCCGTGCTCGCGAGCGTCGGTGTGTTCGACGCGATCGCGCGGTCCCCGACCGACGGGGCCTCGCTCCGCTTCCTCACGACGACATTGCCGAGCGCGGCGATCGAGCGGTCGCCGGCCGGCCTCGCGAGGTACCAGTACGTCCCAGGGGTCGGCGTCCGGAGGTGGGCGACGTAGATGCCGCCCACGTCGGCGGTCTCGCCCCCCGGTACGCCGATCGGCTCCAGCCGGGCGGTCGTCTGCGCGAACGGACGCTCCTTCGGGCCGCGTGCGACCCACACGTGCGCCGTAGGCCGCTCGACCGGTCGACCGTGCCCGTCGACGACGAGGAACGACACCCTGTTCTCGCCGACCTGGAAGTCCGAGGTCCCGGCGGTCGCGCCGACGTCCTCGCCCGCCTCGCGCCAGAGGCCCTCGAGCGTCGCGCCCGCCTGCGACGAGGACGAGGCGCCCTCGCCGGCTCCTCCTCCGCCGCATCCGGCCGCGAGAAGGATCGAGCCGACGAGGGCGACGACGAACGCGGCCTGAGAGCGTCCCACGCCCTCAATGTAGACGGCCGCCGAAAGACGCCGGCGGCCACCGTGCCGCAGCCCTCCCTCAGTCTCCGTCGGAGAACGTGCGGTTCAGGCGGAACTGCCCGAGCCACGCAGCGACGAGCGCGAGATTCACGAGCGCCAGGATCAGTCGTGCTCTGTTCACGTGGGCCTCCTTTCTCAGAAGCGGACGACAGCCAGTGCCTCGGCAGCGTTCCGATACCAGCGCGCTGCCTCGCGGGCGTCCCCCCGACGCTCCGCCAGATCACCCAGCGCCACCCATGCCCCCGTCCGGTGCGCAACGGACTCCATCTGCTCGAACGCCTGGTCCGCGGCCCGGAAGCACTGCTCCGCCTCGTCGAGGCGGCCCCGCTCCAGCAACGAGCGGCCGAGCACGAGGTTCGACTGGCCGATCTCGTCGAGGAAGTCCTCGCGCCCTCCGAGAAGCGCGAGCGCCTTGCGTGCATGCTCGTCGGCCGCCTCGTGGTCGCCGAGGTGCTCGTGCACCGCCGCGAGGCTCCCGAGAGCCTGCGCCGCGTCCGGCTGCGAGCCGGCCTCGACGGCGAGCGCGAACGACGCCGTTAGATGCTCGATCGCCTGCTCGGGTCGTCCGAGCAGGAGCTGTAGGCCGCCGAGGTTCAGCATGATGCGGCCGGTGTTTCGCTCGTCGTTCAGGTCCTGGTAGATGGCCTTCGCCTGCTGCGCGTACTGGCGGGCGAGCGCCCAGTGGCCCATCTTCTCGGCGACGTAGGACGCCTGGAAGTACCCGCCGGCGACCGCCCGCGGGTCGTCGACGGCGCGGGCCAGCTCGAGGGCACGCTCGACGTCGTCGCGCGCCGCTTCGTAGTCGGCCTGCCGGCGCCGGCAGCGCGAGCGCCAGGCAAGGATCCGGGCGCGAAGGAGGTCGCATGGCAGCCCCGACCGCTCGGCGAGCCCGAGCGCTTCGTCGAGGAGGCTGATCGCGCTCGGGATGCTCGAGATCCGGTAGCGGCAGCACCCGAGCCGGAAGAGGATGTCTGCCCGGTCGACGTCCGAGAACTCGGGTCGCTCGGTGAGCTCCCGGGCAGCCTGGAGCACCTCGATCGCCTCGCGTGGCGCCCCGAGCTCCTGGAGGGCCCAGCCCTGGCCGGCGAGCGCCCGCACCTCGAGCTCCGCGGAGCCGAGTGGCGAGATCTCCTCGTGCGCCTCGCGGAACGCCTCCACCGCCTCCTGATCGCGGTGCGCCTCCGACAGCGCCTCTGCCTGGGCGAGCTTTGCCTCCACGCGGGTGCGGACGTCCGACGAGACCCCGCGGAGGAGGTAGTCGGCGTCGACCCCGAGCCGCTCCGCGAGCCACGCGACGGTCTCTGCGGTCGGACGCGTCTTGCCACGCTCGATCTGGCTGACGTACTCCTTCGAGAACCGCTCGCCCGCGAGCGCCGTCTGCGTCAGGCCGGCCGCGACGCGCAGCGCGCGCACGCGGTCACCGACCCCTGCGGGAGCCATGGTCCGAGGAGTCGCGGCCGACTCACGCATACCGCTGTCACTCAAGCCGCCACTCCTCGGACACAGCCTCCCCCGATGGGGTGAACCGGCGCTTCGCTCCCCCGATCACCATGGTGAAGCGGATCATACTCCGAATCACTTGACCGAGCCACTTGACTTTTCGGAAAGGGGCCCGTAGAGTCAGCGCACCGAGCACCGGACGGACGCCAGGACGGTGCCAGGGGCGCTGACCAACGGACAGGCGCCGAGGCGGAGAACAGCGTGACTGGGCCGCAGAGTCACGAGCTCCGCCCGGCGCATCCGGTTCCAGCCGCCTCATCCGAAGCGCCCCCGGAAGCCGCAGCCGGGGGCGTTTCTCTTGTCGGGCCAGTGGCTCCGCGCCCATCACGCGGCCGCGGTCGCGGCGGTGCTCTCGTCCACGCCGATTCCGCTCTCGGGATCGAAGAAGTGCAGGCGCGTGACGTCGACCTCGAGTGCGACAGGCTGCCGCTCGCGTGCGTCCGTCGTCCGGTCGAGGCGGGCGATGAACACCACGCCTTCACCGCGTGCTCGCTCGGCCGCCAGCCTGGCCTCCTCGTCCTCCGCGGCCTCCACGACGAGCGCCTCGACGACCTCTCTGGTCGCCACCCCGTCCGCAGGGACGTTGAAGTGGACGTACACCTCCGACCCCATGTCCTCACGGATCTCGCACACGACGGAGATCACGCGGTCGGGGTGGGACTCTCTCACCACGGCCGCGTCCTCCATGTCCTCGGGCCGGATACCCAAGACGACCTGTCGGCCCTCGTAGGCGGACAGCCCGGGGTGCTTGTCGAGCGTCCGCGCGTCGAGGCGCACCCGGTGGGGACCGAACGCGGCCCACGTGCCGTCGCTCGAACGGTCGAGGTCCGCGACGACGAGGTTCATCGCGGGTGACCCGATGAACTCGGCGACGAACAGGTTGCGTGGCCGGTCGTAGAGCTCGTTCGGGGCCGCCACCTGCTGGAGGAGGCCGTTCCGCATCACGGCCACCCGGTCGCCCATCGTCATCGCCTCGGTCTGGTCGTGCGTGACGTAGATCGTCGTCACCCCCAGGTCGCGTTGGAGGCGCGCGATCTCGGCGCGCATCTCCACCCGCAGCTTCGCGTCGAGGTTGGAGAGCGGCTCGTCCATCAGGAATGCCTGTGGGTTGCGAACGATGGCACGGCCCATCGCGACGCGCTGCCGCTGGCCACCCGAAAGCGTCCGCGGCTTCTTGTGCAGCGAGTCCTCGAGCCCGAGGATGCGGGCCGCGTCGCGCACCCGTGACTCGATCTCGTCATGCGCGAGACCACGCATCTTGAGCGGAAAGCCCATGTTCTTCGCCGCGTTCATGTGCGGATAGAGCGCGTAGTTCTGGAACACCATCGCGATGTCGCGGTCCTTCGGCGGCAGGTCGTTGATCACGTGACCGTCGAGCATCACGCGTCCCGAGGTGATCGTCTCGAGCCCGGCGATCATCCGCAGAGCGGTCGTCTTGCCGCAGCCCGAGGGCCCGACGAACACGACGAACTCGCCGCTCGCCACCTCGAGGTCGAGCTCGGTCACCGCATGGGTGCCGTCGGGATAGACCTTCGTCAGGCTCTCGAGCTCGATCTCGGCCACGTTCGTCTCCGAAGCCGGAATCTACTAGGATCGGCGCGCCTCCCATGGAAGCGCAGGCTGCGCGGTTGCATCCGGCTCGTCGGCGCTGGCGGTATGCGCTGGAGAGCCGCCGCGTCCTGGCTCCGCTGCTCATCGCTCCCGCGGTCGTGTTCATGGTGCTCGTGGTGGGCGTGCCCCTCGTGTGGGCGATCTACCTGAGCTTCACCGACGCGGTCGGCGGCTCGCTGTCCGGCCACTGGATCGGCTTCGACAACTTCACGAACGCCTGGCACGACGACAACTTCCGACGCGCGCTCCGCAACACGCTGATCTTCACGTTCGCGTCGCAGGCGATCGTCGTCGTGGGCGCCGCGATCTTGTCGAACTTCCTCGTACGGGATTTTCGCGGCAAGTGGATCATCCGGTTCCTCGTCGTGCTCCCCTGGGCTGCCCCCGTCGTTCTCTCGACGATCATCTGGCTCTGGCTGCTGGACTCGCTCTACAGCGTGGTCAACTGGACGCTGGCGCAGCTCCACCTCGACCATGCCCTCGTCTGGGTGCTCGGCGCGGTCCATCTCGAGGAGGGCGCGCAGGTGCCGCTGCAGTGGCTCGGACGGCCGAACCTCGCGCTGGTCGCGATCACGGTCGTGCACGCGTGGCGCATCCTCCCGTTTGCGGTCGTGATCTTCATCGCTGGGCGTTCGTCGATCCCGAACGAGGTCGAGGACGCGTCGAGGATCGACGGTGCCACGGGTCTCAAGAAGCTCTGGTACGTCGATCTGCCGCTGCAGCTGCCGATCGCGCTCGTCGCCGTGCTCTTCGGCATCGTCTTCACCGCGGTCGACTTCGCCGTCGTCTACATCCTCACGCACGGCGGCCCGTTCAACTCGACCCAGGTCCTGCCCACGTGGGCCTACGCGGTCGGGATCGACTCGGGCTCGCTCGGGGAGGGAGCGGCGATCTCGCTCTTCCTGTTCCCGCTTCTCGTCCTCGTCACCGTGGGAATGCTGTTCTTCGCACGCCGGGCGCAGGTGAGCTGATGACCAGGCGCGAGAGGATCGTCACGTACCTCGTGGTCGTGCCGTTCGCGATCTTCCTCGCCTTCCCGTTCTTCTTCGCGCTGATCACGACCTTCAAGACGAACCTCGATCTCGCGAACGTCGAGCACTCCCCCTACACGTACAACGACCTCGCCGGGGAACTCCACTGGGACTTCTGGAACTACGCCACCTTCGAGCACGTGCGGTTCCTCTTCGAGGAGACGAACTACCCCACCTGGCTCTGGAACACCGTGATCGTCGGTGGCGCCGTCGTCGCGATCACGCTGCTCCTCGCGATGCCCGCCGGGTACGCGCTCGCGCGGCTGGCGGGAAGCTGGGGGCAGGGAGCGGGGGTCGGGATCTTCCTCGTCTACCTCGTTCCGCCAACGCTGCTCTTCCTGCCGCTCTCGCGACTCGTCACGCAACTCGGGCTCAAGGACTCGCTCTGGGCGCTGATCCTCGTCTACCCGTCGTTCACGGTTCCCTTCGCGACCTGGCTCCTGATGGGCTTCTTCAAGACGATCCCGCAGGAGCTCGAGGAAGCCGCGTTGATGGACGGCGCCTCCCGGCTCAAGGCGCTCAGGCTGATCGTGCTGCCGGTCTCGCTGCCCGGGATCCTGACCGTCGTGATCTTCGCCTTCTCGCTGTGCGTGAACGAGTTCATCTACGCCTTCACGTTCATCTCCAGCTCGGAGCAGCGGACGATCTCCGCCGGCATCCCGAACGACCTGATCCGGGGCGACGTGTTCTTCTGGCAGTCGCTGATGGCGGCCACCCTCATTCCGGCGATCCCGCTCGCGCTGCTCTACAACGCATTTCTCGACCGCTTCATCAAGGGCTTTACAGGGGGCGCATTCCGCTAGAGAATCCACGCGCGAAAGGAGGAATACTCGTGGCAGACCCAGCCGATGAAGTCGCACGTGCGAGCTCGGCGGTAACACGGGGCGACCTGCTCAAGCGAGGTGCGGTCGCCGCGTTCTCGGTCAGCATGTTCGGCGGCCTGACCGACAGGGCGCTCGGCGTCTACGGCCCGCTGCGGTTCGCGAAGAAGCAGCTCTCCGGCGAGCTGCGGATCATGACCTGGGCGCACTTCGTCCCGGACTACGACAAGTGGCTCGACGGGACCTATGCGAAGCAGTGGGGCGAGGCGAACGACGTCGAGGTCAAGATCGACCACATCAACAACGCCCTCCTCTACAGCACCGGCGCGGCCGAGGTCGCCGCGCAGAGTGGCCACGATCTCTTCTGGTTCATCTCGCCCCCCGCGTCGTTCCAGAAGCAGGCGATCCCGGTCACCGACCTCGTGCAGGAGGTGAGCAAGAAGGTCGGCCGGATGACTCGGGTCGCGCGGAAGAGCACCTACAACCCGACGACGAAGCAGTTCTACGGGTTCCCCGAGACGTATGCGCCCGACCCGGTCCAGTACCGGCGGAGCATGCTCCAGCAGGCGGGCGTGAGCCTGCGGACCTGGGACGACCTGCGCCAGGGCGCGGCGAAGCTCAAGCAGCTCGGCCACCCCGTCGGCCTCGGCATGTCGAACGAGATCGACTCGAACATGCTCCTGACCTCGCTCCTCTACTGCTACGGCGGCTACATCCAGAACGAGGACAACCGCATCGTGATCGGGCAGGGGGCGAACCGGAAGGGCGCGATCGAGGCCCTGCAGGTGATGAAGGACATCTTCAACAGCGGCATGTCGGACGAGGTGTTCGCCTGGACCGCCGCGTCGAACAACCAGGCGTTCCTCGCGGGCCGGCTCTCAGTGGCGCTCAACGCGATCTCCATCGTCCGCTCCGCGGAGGACTCCGGGAACCAGGCGCTATCGGACGACACGTGGCTCGCCTCGATTCCGCGCGGCCCGGTTCAGCGCCTCGGGAACGAGCACGTGATGGGTGTCTACCTGATCTGGAAGTTCGCGAAGAACAAGGAGGCCGCACAGAAGTACGTCGTCGACCAGATGCTGGCCTACCAGGACCACTTCGTGCGCAGCAAGTTCTACAACTTCCCGCCCTGGACAAACTCGATCAAGGGCGGGTTCAAGACCATCCGCCAGCTGGCGACCCAGGACCCGCACAAACCGAGGGGCAAGTACTCGATCCTCACCACGATCGCGGAGAAGTACACGACGAATCCGGGTCATCCCGGCAACACGACGCCGGTGATGGACGAGATCTACAACACCTTCCTGATCCCGCAGATGTTCGCGCAGGTCGCGCAGGGAAAGGCCTCGCCTGCAGACGCCGTCGCGAGCTTCGCGAAGAAGGCGCAGGCCATCTACCGCAAGTGGCACAACCAGAAGCTCGTCTAGCGAGCTCGGTTCTTGGACGTGGGGCCGGTCGGAAGGCCGGCCCCACGCACGTGCGCGTCGCCTGAGCCGCCGGTGGCGGAACGGCCCCACTCGGCCGCGCCGTGTGCGGCCCGCCGCCAGAGCGTCGGTCGCTCGGCGCGCCGGTCAACCAGCGGATGCCGGCATGCAGGTCCGGCCACGGCCGGAGCAAGAGCGACGTGGCAACGCGGCGAAGGGCTGACCTCGAGTCGGGGGCATGGCAGGCGCATGACCAACGACGCGCACACCGTCGCCGTCGACCCGCGTACCCACCTGTCCACTTCCCCGCTCGAGCGGGGCTCGAACGGGCGCGCTCAGCTACGCGTCATGGCACCCACGCGTTAACCGCAGAGCCCAACCTGAAACAAGAGAAACGCCCCCGGCTGCGGCTTCCGGGGGCGCTTCGGATGAGGCGGCTGGAACCCGGGTGCGCCGGGTGGAGCTCGTGACTCTGCGGCCCAGTCACGCTGTTCTCCGCCTCGACGCAGTGTCCCTTGGTCAGCGCCCCTAGCACCGTCCTGGCGTCCGTCCGGTGCTCGGTGAGCTGACTGTACGGCCAGCGTCCCGAAAAGTCAAGTGGCTCGGTCAAGTGATTGGGGATATGATCTGCTTCACCATGGTGAGCAGGGGAGCGAGGCGCCGGTTCACCCCATCGGGGGAGGCCGTGTCCGAGGAGTGGCGGCTTGAGTGACAGCGGTATGCGCGAGTCGGCCGCGACTCCTCGGACCGTGGCTCCCGCAGGGGTGGGCGAGCGCGTGCGCGCGCTGCGTGTCGCCGCAGGGCTGACCCAGACCGCGCTCGCCGGCGAGCGCTTTTCGAAGGAGTACGTCAGCCAGATCGAGCGCGGGAAGACGCGTCCGACGGCAGAGACCGTCGCGTGGCTCGCGGAGCGGCTCGGCGTCGACGCGGACTACCTCCTCCGCGGCGTCTCGTCGGACGTCCGTACCCGCGTGGAGGCCAAGCTCGCCCAGGCCGAGGCGCTGTCGGAGGCCCACCGCGACCAGGAGGCGGTGGAGGTATTTCGCCAGATTCGTGAGGAGATCGCATCGCTCGGGTCTGCCGAGCTCGAGGTCCGGACGCTCGCCGGCGAAGGCTGGGCGCTCCAGGAGCTGGGCGCGCCGCGTGAGGCGATCGAGGTGCTCCAGACCGCCCGAGCGCTCACCGAGCGACCGGAGTTCTCGGACGTCGACCGCGCAGACATCCTCTTCCGCCTCGGCTGCTGCCGCTACCGGATCTCGAGCATCCCGAGCGCGATCAGCCTGCTCGACGAAGCGCTCGAGCTCGCCGAGCGGTCGGGGCTCCCCTGTGACCTCCTGCGTGCACGGATCCTCGCCTGGCGATCGCGCTGCAGGCGCCGCCAGGCTGACTACGAGGCGGCGCGCGACGACGTCGAGCGCGCCCTCGAGCTGGCCCAGGCGGTGGACGATCCCCGGGCAGTCGCCGGCGGGTACTTCCAGGCGTCCTACGTCGCCGAGAAGATGGGACACTGGGCGCTGGCCCGCCAGTACGCACAGCAGGCGAGGGCCATCTACCAGGACCTGAACGACGAGCGAAACACCGGCCGCATCATGCTGAACCTCGGCGGCCTGCAGCTCCTGCTCGGACGACCCGAGCAGGCGATCGAGCATTTGACTGCGTCGTTCGCGCTCGCCGTCGAGGCCGGCTCGCAGCCGGACGCCGCGCAGGCTCTCGGGAGCCTCGCGGCGGTGCACGAGCACCTCGGCGATCACGAGGCGGCCGACCAGCATGCACGGAAGGCGCTCGCGCTGCTCGAGGGACGTGAGGATTTCCTCGACGAGATCGGCCAGTCGAACCTCGTGCTCGGCCGCTCGTTGCTGGAGCGGGGCCGCCTCGACGAGGCGGAGCAGTGCTTCCGGGCCGCGGACACGGCGTTCGAGCAGATGGAGTCCGTTGCGCATCGG
>DASSUT010000312.1:0-4623 GCA_035706725.1 Gaiella sp.
ATGCCCTCCCCGCACGCACCTCCAACCCACATCAAGCCTCTAGGTTCGTTTCGGCCGCGAAGCGGACGAAAGGAACCCATGAGGATCTTCTCGGGCATCCAGCCCACGGGCGACAAGCACCTCGGCAACTACATCGGCGGCTTCCGGCAGTACACGCGGACGCAGGAGCTCGGCGAGGCGTTCTTCTGCATCGTCGACCTCCACTCGATCACGGTGGACTACGACCCGCGCGACCTGCACGACCGGACGCTCGACCTGTTCGCGATGCTGATCGCGGCCGGTCTCGACGCCCAGCGCTCGACCGTGTTCGCGCAGAGCCAGGTCACGGCGCACGCCGAGGCGAGCTGGCTGCTGTCGGCGGTGACGAGCTACGGCCAGCTCGGCCGGATGACACAGTTCAAGGACAAGGCCGACCAGCGCGAGTTCGTCTCCGCCGGCCTGTTCACGTACCCGGTGCTCATGGCCGGCGACATCCTGCTCTACCGCACCGACCGCGTGCCGATCGGAGCCGACCAGCGCCAGCACCTCGAGCTCGCCCGCGACGTCGCGCAGCGCTTCAACGCGCGGTTCGGCGAGACCTTCGTGGTGCCGGAAGGCATCTATCCCGAGGTGGGCGCACGGATCATGGACCTCCAGGAGCCGACCAGGAAGATGTCGACGACCGGCGGCACGGAGCAGGGCACGGTGAAGGTCCTCGACGAGCCGGACGCCATCCGGAGGAAGTTCCGCTCGGCCGTCACCGACTCGGGTCGCGAGATCCGGCGAGGCGACGACAAGCCGGGCGTGACGAACCTGATCGACATCCTCTCGGTCGCGACGCAGCGGACGCCCGGCGAGATCGAGGTCGCATACGACGGCTCCGGATACGGCGACCTCAAGCGCGACGTGGGCGACGCGGTCGTGGAGCTGCTCGCCCCGGTGAGGGAGCGCTACCTCGAGCTGCGCGCAGACGAGTCGGAGCTGCTCCGCCTGCTCGCGGCCGGCGCCGAGAAGGCCCGCGTGGCGGCCGCTCCCACGATCGCGGCGATGTACGAGCGCATGGGGTTCGTGCGGCTGTAGTCGGCCGCTCCGGCATGGCACGGATCTACGGAATCGCCGCGGGGGTCTTCGCCGTCGCGATCGTCGGGGGCGTCCTCCACTACGCAGGCGCGAACTCGACCGTGACGTTCCTCGTCTGCGGCGCCGCGCTCGGCGGCGTGGCGTGGACGATCGGGATCGCGACCGAGTCGGTCGGCGCAAGGTTCGGGCCGGCGGTGACGGGAGCCCTCCAGTCGACCCTCGGCAACCTCCCGGAGCTCTTCATCGTGCTGTTCGCGCTCTCGGCCGGAGAGGTCGTCGTCGCGCAGTTCTCGATCCTCGGCTCGCTGTTCGCGAACGCGCTGCTCGTGCTCGGGCTCACGGTCGCCGCCGGCTCGCTGCGCGCGCCCGACGGCACGATGAAGTTCGGCGCCCGGCTTCCCAACGACACCGCGACCCTGCTGCTGCTCGCGGTGTTCCTGATCGCGATCCTCGGGCTCTCCGACCAGGTCGGCGACCGGGCGAGCGAGCACCAGGTCGAGATCTCCGTGGTCGGGGCGTTCTGCCTGCTCGCCGTCTACGCCGCCTGGCTCGTCGGCTACCTCCGCTCCGACCGGTCCTCCGAGCCGTCACTCTCCGAGTCGAAGCATCCGGTGCTTGCATTCCCCGCCGCTCTCGTGCTGCTGGCCCTGTCCGGCGTGGCCGCGGCGCTCGTCTCGGACTGGTTCGTGGCCGAGCTCGACCCCGCGGTCGAGGCCCTCGGGATCTCGAAGGCGTTCACGGGCCTCGTGATCGTGGCGATCGCGGGCAACGCGGTCGAGAACGTCGTCGCGGTCTCGCTCGCCTGGAAGGAGCAGAGCGACCTCGCGATCTCGGTCGTCAAGAACTCCGTCGCCCAGATCGCGTGCTTCCTGTTCCCGGTGCTCGTGCTCTGCTCGCTCGCGTTCGAGCACAGGCTGACGTTCGTGATCCCGCCCGTCTATCTCGGGGCGCTCGCGCTCACCGCGATCGCGCTCTGGCAGATCACCGGCGACGGGAAAGCGGTGCTGTTCGAGGGTCTCGCGCTCGTCGCGCTCTACGTCGTGCTCGCCACGCTGGTCTGGTTCGAGTGAGCGTCAGAGGCCGACGAGGCGGCGGAGAGACACGACCTCCGCGCGCGTGAGCTCCCGGTACTCGCCGGGGCGGAGCCGTCCCGTGCCGAGGCCGGCATAGCGCGCTCTCCGGAGCTTCACGACCGGGTGGCCCACCGCTTCGAGCATCCGGCGCACCTGGCGGTTCCGGCCTTCGTGGAGCGCGAGCTCGAGGCGCGACGGGCCCAGACGACGCACGCGGGCCGGCGCCGTAGGCCCGTCTTCCAGCTCGATCCCCTCCCCCAGACGCCGGACGACGTCGTCTGCCGGCTCGCCCTCGACCTCGGCGACGTAGACCTTCTCGACCCGGTACCGCGGGTGGGCGAGCCGGTGCGCGAGCGGCCCGTCGTTCGTGAGGAGGAGCACGCCGGTCGTGTCGCGGTCGAGCCGGCCGACGGGGACGACCCGCACGTCGCCTCCGACGAGCTCGACGACCGTGGGACGGCCCTGCGGGTCGCGCGCCGTCGTGATCGTGCCGCGCGGCTTGTTCAAGAGGACGTGACGGAGCCGCTGCGCGCCCACGGCGCGGCCGTCGACGCGAACCTCGGCCCCGCGTTCCACGAACGTGCCGAGCTCGCCGGTCGTGCCGTTCACGGTCACACGGCCGGCTCTGATCAGCTCGTCGGCGCCGCGACGCGACGCCACCCCTGCGCGGGCGAGGAACGCGTTCAGGCGCATGAGGCACCATTCTCGCGGCTACGCTGGCGACCGTGGCCGACTACACGGACCTGGAGCGGCGCCTCGCGGACCTCGTCGTCGGCTTCGGCGCGAACGTCCAGCCGGGTCAGATCGTCGCCGTCACGACGTACACCGGGAAGGAGGCGCTGACCCGGGAGGTCGCCCGCGCCGCATACGAGCGTGGCGCCCGCTGGGTCGACGTGGTCACGTTCGATCCATGGGTGAAGCGCCAGCGGCTCGCGCACGCGGACGAGTCGACGCTCGAGTACGTGCCGCCGTGGCTCGAAGAGCGTCTCGAATGGCTCTCCGCCGTGCACGCCGCCAGGGTCACGTTGAACGGCCCGGCGGCACCCGACTCGCTCGACGGCATCGACCCTGCCCGTGCGGGTCTCGACGTGCTGCCGTACCTCCCGAAGACGGGCGAGGTCGTGAACCGGCGCACGACGAACTGGTGCGTCGCTCCGGCGCCGACGCGCGGCTGGGCGCGGCTCGCGTACCCCGAGCTCGGCGAGGACGACGCGTACGACCGGCTCTGGCAGGAGATCGCGTACGTCTGCAGGCTCGACGCGGAGGATCCCGAGGCGGCCTGGCGCGAGCGCGCCGCGACGCTCGAGCGCGTTGCCGGCCGGTTGACCGAGCGGGGCTTCGACGCGATCCGGCTGCATGGGCCGGGAACCGACCTCACGGTCGGTCTCTTTCCCAGCTCCGTGTGGAACGCGGCGGACTTCGAGACCGTCGACGGCCTCCGCCACTTCCCCAACATCCCGAGCGAGGAGATGTTCACGACCCCGGATCCCGTGCGCGTCGACGGGCACGTGACCGCGACGCGGCCGCTCGAGGCGTACGGCGCACTGATCGAGGGGATCAGGGTCGAGTTCGAAGCCGGCCGCGCCGTGAAGATCGACGCAGACCGCGGAGCGGACACGCTGCGCGCGATCGCCGCGAAGGACGAGGGCGCCTCCCGGCTGGGAGAGCTCGCGCTGGTCGACGGCGAAGGCCGCATCGGCCCGCTCGGCACGGTCTTCTACGAGACGCTGATCGACGAGAACGCAGCGAGCCACATCGCGCTCGGCCACGGCTACGCCCTCGGGGTCGAGGAGGCGGAGGACCTCGCGCGGGTGAACGACTCGAGCGTGCACGTCGACTTCATGATCGGCTCCGCCGAGATGGACGTCGACGGCGTCAGGCAGGACGGCAGCGCCGAGCCGCTCATGCGCCAAGGGGCGTGGGTGAGCTGACCCAGGCGGTACCCGAGGCGCCCACGCTGGCCGACGCCAGGCGCCTGCTGCAGTCGCGCTTCGGTTACGACAGTTTCCGCGGAGCGCAGGATCAGATCATCGAGCACGTGCTCGGCGGCGGCGACGCCCTGGTGCTCATGCCCACCGGCGGCGGCAAGTCGCTCTGCTACCAGATACCCGCCCTGCTCAGGCCGGGCGTGGCGGTGGTGGTGTCGCCGCTCATAGCGCTCATGCAGGACCAGGTCAGCGCCCTGCAGCAGGTGGGCGTCAGCGCCGCCTACCTCAACTCCACCCTCACGCCCGCCGAGGCCGGCGCGGTGGAGCGCGACGTGGCCGAGGGCCGCGTCGACATGGTCTACGTGGCGCCCGAGCGCCTCCTCACGCCCGGCTTCCTGTCGCTGCTCGACGGGGCGGACCTCAGCCTCTTCGCCATCGACGAGGCGCACTGCGTGTCGCAGTGGGGCCACGACTTCAGGCCCGATTACCTCGCGCTCTCCGGGCTCGCCGAGCGCTGGCCAGAGGTGCCGCGCATCGCGTTGACCGCGACCGCGACCGAGGCC
>DASSUT010000313.1:0-8505 GCA_035706725.1 Gaiella sp.
AGCTCGGGCCAGACCTCGTTGACGTAGACGGTGCGCTGCGGGTCGACCGGGGACATCCCGTGGTCGGACGTGAGCAGGATCAGGGTTCCGGGAGCGAAGTCCGCGCCTGCGACGGCGTCGAGCGCGAGCCGCACGGCTGCCTCTGAGAGCGGGTCCTCCGGACCGACCGCGTGCATGATCGAGTCGATCTCGTCGAGGTAGACGTGGACGTACGCAGGCGCGGGCTCGAGCGCGGCTGCCGCAGAGATCATGGCGGCTTCGGTCGACGTGTACGGCAGCACGTCGGCGTCGCGCAGCAGCGCGATGTTCGGGATCGCCCCGGCGATCGCCGCAGGCAGCAGAACGGTGCTCCGGATACCGGCCGCGGTGAGCCCCGTGTAGACCGACTCGCTCGGGAAGACGGAGTCGGGGTCGAGGACACCTGCGAGCGTCCCGCGCTGGCCGTCTCCGGCGTACGAGAACAGGAGCGGCGTGATCAGCCGACCGAGCGCCGGCTCGTACAAGTGCCACTCGTAGAGCCCGTGCTCGGCGACCGGAAGACCAGAATGGATCGTCGTCACCTCTGCGGTCGTCGTGGACGGGAACTGGCTCGTCAGCTCGACGACGATGCCCTGCGAACGGGCGCGCGCGAACAGCGGATGCGCGGCGTGGCGCTCGAACAGAGCCCACCCGAACGCGTCGAGGTACACGAACACGACGCGCTCGAACCGGTCGCCCAGGAGCGGCTCGTCGAGGGCCGGCCCGTCGGTAGCCCCGGTCAGCAGCCGTTCGACGCTGGCCGGAAGCTGGTCGAAGCACCGGCGCCCCTGCTCCGGTCGGCGCCAGTCGGGCACGCGACGCACGCTACTCCACGCGCGCCGGCGGACACCGCCGCCGCGGCGCGATCTACGGGCGGAGGAGCTTCCAGCTCCCTTCGGAGACCACCTCGACGGTGCCGTCGACAACCTTGAAGGCGGTCTGGTCGTCGACCGCGTACGCCGGGCCTGACAGGCCGGTCGCCCATTTCTCCGCGGCGGCCATGGTGTTCCACGGCAGGTCGGGGTTGTCGAGGTGCGGGAAGATCGAGAAGTCGACGATCCCCAGGGTGCGGTCGTCCGTCGCGGACGGCCACGACACGAAGTCCTCACCGATCCGCGGCGTCATCACCATGCTTCCGGCGCTCACCCCGACCCAGACCATCTCGGGCAGCGTCGCCAGGAGATCCACCAGCCCGCTCTCCCGCATCCAGTGGCACAGGTACGTCGCATCGCCGCCGTCCACCAGGAGGACGTCGGTCTCCCGAACCCAGGGAACCCAGCGCTCCTCGCCGATGGTGGGCAGCGCGGTCAGCTCGAGGACGCCCAGCGACTTCCACTCCATGGAGGCCATGCCACCCCACGGGGGCAGGCCGCTGACGAAGCCCCGCACCGAGACCGGGCCGCACATCGGGTGTCCCCACTGCGCGGTGGGCACGCAGAGGGCGGTGGACTCGGCGACCGGCTTGCCGAGCAGCTCGAGGAGCGCGTCGCGGATGCTCCCGTTCGTGACGCCGCCGGACGTGAGAAGAAGCTTCAAGTTGGCCTCCCGGGTTCTTCGGACCGCCTTTGCTTGGAGACCGCGGGCAGGCGGAAACTCATCGGTCGCCCGTCACGTGCGTCCGTCTCAGAGGACCTTCGAGAGAAACGATCGCGTTCGCTCGTGCCGCGGGCGCACGAGCACCTCGCGGGGATCTCCGCTCTCGACGACGACGCCGTCGTCCATGAAGACGGCGATGTCGCCCACCTCGCGCGCGAAGCCGATCTCGTGCGTGACGACGACCATCGTCATTCCCTCGGCCGCGAGCTGGCGCATCGCATCGAGCACGTCGCCGACGAGCTCCGGGTCGAGCGCGGACGTCGGCTCGTCGAACAGCATCAGCTTCGGCCCCATCGCGAGCGCCCGCGCGATCGCGACGCGCTGCTGCTGCCCGCCGGACAGCGTCGACGGATAGGCGTCGACCTTGTCCGAGAGCCCGACCCAGTCGAGCAGCTCCCTGCCCCGCAGCATGGCCTCGTCCCGGCGCAGCTTCTTCACCCGGAGCGGCGCCTCGACGACGTTCTCGAGCGCCGTCATGTGCCCGAAGAGGTTGAAGCGCTGGAAGACCATCCCGATCTCCGCCCGTTTGCGCGTCACCTCCCGCTCGGGCAGCTCGTAGAGCTTGTCGCCGGCCTGCCGGTACCCGACGAGCTCGCCGTCCACCCAGAGCCGGCCCGCGTCGATCTTCTCCAGGTGGTTGATGCAGCGGATGAAGGTCGTCTTCCCGGATCCGGAGGGGCCTAGGATGCACATCACCTGCCCGGGCTCGACCTGGAGCGAGACGCCCTTCAGCACCTCGAGGCGCCCGAAGCGCTTGTGCACCGCCTCGGCCTTGACCATCGGCGTCATTCCTCGCGCCGGCTCCGAAGCGAGCGGACGTTGCGCAGCCACCGCTGGAGCAGCGTCTCTCGGCGCTGCCGCGAGACGCCGCGTCCGAAGTGGCGCTCGAGGTAGTACTGCCCGATCGAGAGGACGGTCGTCACGATCAGGTACCAGATGCTCGCGACGATCAGGAGCGGGATCGTCTGGTACGTGCGGGCGTAGATGATCTGGGTCGTGTAGAGCAGATCGGTGACGGCGATCGCGCTCACCAGCGAGGTCGTCTTCAGCATCGAGATCGTCTCGTTGCCGGTGGGTGGGATGATCACGCGCATCGCCTGCGGGAGCACGATGCGGCGCATGGTGAGCAGGCGGCCCATCCCGAGGCTCTGGGCCGCCTCGGTCTGCCCCTCGTCCACGGAGATGATCCCGGCGCGCACGATCTCCGCCATGTAGGCGCCCTCGTTCAGCCCGAGCGCGAGCATGCCCGCGACGAACGGGGTGATCAGCGTGGTGAGGTCGACCTCGGCGAACTGCGGCCCGAACGGGATCCCGATCGAGAAGCTGGGGTAGAGCGCGGCGACGTTGAACCAGAAGAGGATCTGCACCAGCACGGGCGTGCCGCGGAAGAACCAGATGTAGAGCCAGCTCGCGCTCGACACGAGTGGGTTGAGCGAGAGACGCATGACGGCGAGCAGGACGCCGAGGGCGATCCCGATCGCCATCGAGGTCACGGTCAGCTCGAGCGTGACGACCAGGCCGTCGAGGATCTGCCGCGACGCGAAGTAGTCGCCGATCACCGACCACTGGAAGCGCTCGTTCTGCACGACGGAGCCGACGACCGCGACTGCGAGGTACAGAACGACGAGGCCCGCCACCCAGCGACCTGGATGGCGGACCGGTATCGCCCGAATCTGGTCGGACGGGACCGCCTGAGCGCTCCCGTCCGACGTCATGTCAGCTGATGGCGCCGTTGATCTTGGGGTTCGAGATCGCGCCGCCTTGCACGCCCCACTTCTTGAGGATCGCCTTGTAGGTGCCGTTCTTCATCAGGGCCTGGACGGCGTGGAGAACGGGGTTCGCCATCCCGTTGCCCTTCGGAAGCGCGATTCCGTACGGCGCCGTGCCGTACGACTTCCCCGAGAGCTTGAACTGCCCGTGAGACTGCTCGACGATATACGCCGCGACCGGCGAGTCCGCCATGCCGACGTCCGCGCGGCCGCTCGCGAGCGCGAGGTTCGCGGCGTTCTGGTCGGGGAATGCGGAGATCTTCACCGACGACTTGCCGCTCTTCTTGCACTTCGCGTTCTGCGCGGTCGCGTCGTCCAGCTGAGTCGTCCCGTTCTCGACGGCGACGGTGCGTCCGCACAGGTCGGCGAGCCCGTGGATCGAGGGACCGCCGGAGGCCTTCACGTAGAACGACGTCCCCGCGGAGAAGTACGTGACGAAGTCGACGACCTTCTGGCGCTTCTTGGTGGCGGTGAAGGAGGACATGCCGAGGTCGTACTTGCCCGACTGGAGACCCGGGATGATAGTGGCGAACGTCGCGTTCACGACCCGGAGCTTGAGGCCGAGTACCTGTCCGAGCGCCTTCGCCAGGTCGGCGTCGACCCCGATCACCGTCTTGGCGTTCTTGCCGACGAACTCCATCGGCGCGTAGGTCGCATCCGAGGCGACGGTCAGCGTCCCCTTGTCACGGATCGCCGTCGGCACCTGCTTGGCGATCTTCGGATTCTTCGCGCCTGCGGCCGCCGATGCCCCGGCCAGCCCGCCCACGAGCGCGGCGAGCGCGGTGAGCGCGGTGACGACGAGCAGCAGCCGGGGAATGCGGCTGGACATGGACTACCTCCTGTTCTTGGCGACCAGATGATCGTAGTCCGTAGCTCTAGCCGGACCGCGTGACTCGAGACCCCGCCCGGGGCAGCCGTGCGCAGGAACCCTCGTCCGCGGCTCTCGCTCAGCTCCGGGCTTGATCTGCCGGCAGGACGTCGAAGCTGAACATCATCCCGCTCTCGTGGTGCTCGGCGATGTGGCAGTGCGCCATCCAGCGGCCGGGATTCGTCACGTCGAGCAGGACGTCGACGGTCTCGCCGGTGCGCAGGAGCACCGTGTCCTTCCAGACGTAATTCTCCTCGGGGACGCCGTCCCGGGCCAAGACGACGAAGCGGCCCGCGCCGTGGACGTGGAACGGGTGGTGCATCGGGTGGTCCGAGTCCATCTCGTTGACGAGCCGCAGCTTGACCCGGTCACCGACCCGGAACTGCCAGTCGATCGCGTGGTTCGCGTCGCCGGTGTCCTTGTCGACGAGGCTCCAGCGCGTGTTGGCCGGCGTCGTGATGCGGTTCACGTCGACCATGTCGTCCTCCCACTCGATCCCGCCGCTGTCGGCGTGCTGGTGCTCGTGGTGCTCGTGCTCGTGGTGCTCGTGCTCGTGGTGCTCGTGGTGCTCGTGCATTCCGTGGCCCGACGCGGAGGCGACGACCGAGGCCGGGAGCAGCTTCATCCCACACTCGGGGCACTTGCCCGTCTCGTCGCTCGTGACCTCGGGGTGCATCGGGCAGACGTAGCTCTCCGGCGCTGCCGTGGCGAGGAGCTTCATCCCGCACTGCGGGCACTTGCCAGGCTCGTCGCTCACCACGTCGGGATGCATCGGGCAGGCGTAGACGACCGGACCCTCGGGTGTACCCATGTCCATCTCGGCGACGAACGACAGCGTCTTGTCGGGCGGGGCGCCGACGTACCCGGCGAGCTGCTTGCGCTCGTCCGCCCACTCGGCGTTGTACCGGAGGACGCCGAACTCCTCGTTCAGCGAAGGGGCCGCCGGCTCGTCTGCGACGTCGATCGTCGCGAGCGCGTACGTCCGCTCGGGCGTCCGGTGCTCCAGCGTGAGCCGTCCCGGCTCCTCGAAGAGCACGTCGACCACCACGCGCTCGGAGGGCGCGAGCACGACCGACTCGACGAGCTCCTCGTGCTCGACGCGGCCGCTGTCGCCCCCGACGAGCTTCATCCTGGCGCCCGGGAGCGCCACGTCGAAGACACGGGTGTTGGCAGTGTTCGTCAGGTAGAGGCGGACGACCTCGCCGCGCTTCGCGGTGAGCGCGAGGTTGGTCTCGCCGCCGACCAGCATCACGTTCCCGAAGCGGCCCATCGCCGCGTACGTCGTCTCTTCGGGGCTGAACGGAGCGATCGCGCCGTCCTCGATCAGGACGTCGTCGACCGTGAGCGCCAGCTCCCGGTGTGCGGGCGGCCAGTAGTCCTGCGCCGTCGGAACGACGACGATGTTCCCGTACAGGCCGAGCTCCTGGCCGTAGTCCTCGCGGATGTGCGGGTGGTACCAGTAGACGCCGGGATCGGGGAACTCGATGCGGTAGGAGAACGACCCGCCGACGGGCATCGGTGCCTGCGTCTCGTGCGTCCCGTCGTAGCGGTTGTCGAGCCGCAGGCCGTGCCAGTGCACGGTCGCCTCCATGTCGCCCTGATTGACGACGTTGACCACGAGCTCCGAGCCCTCCCGGACACGGAGTGTCGGTCCGGGGACCGAGCCGTTGTAGGCGAGCATGCGGACGGTCGCGTCACCGATCCGCTTTGCGACGGGGCCGATCCGGAGGTCGACGCTGTCGCCGTCTCCGAGCTCGACCACCTGCGTCGGGGATGCCTCCGGCAGACCCTCGGTGGCGGTCGGGAACTTCTCGCCGCCATGCGTGTGTGAGTGCGTGTGCTCCATCGTCAAACCCCTTCCACGGCGCGCGTCCGGCCGCCGGCTTCGATCTCGCGGGCGATGAACTCGGCGTCGCCGCCGACCCAGCCGATCAGCGCCGAGCCCCGGGTGTGCTGCCAGGTTAGACCGAGGAAGTAGAGACCGGGAACATCCGTGACGCCGCGACTGTGGCGTAGGCGACCGTTCTCGTCGAAGATCGGGAGCCGGATCCAGGAATGGTCGGGGCGGTAGCCGGTCGCCCAGATGACCGCGTCGACCTCGAGCTCGCTGCCGTCCTCGAACACGACCTTCCGGCCGTCGGCGTCGACGAGCCGGTGCCTGAGCTCGACGCCGTAGCGCTTCGTCATCTCGCGGGGACTCGATCCGATCAGCGTGTCGCGCGTGCTGAGCTTGCGGCCCAGGCGCGACTCGACGGTCTTGTCGAGCAAGCGGGTCTTGGTCAGCCACCAGAACAGGTCGCGTCCGAGCAGCCGTTGCGGCAGCGGCTTCTGCCGTGTCCCGACCGCGAGCAGGACTCTGTGCGTCGCCGAGAGCTCCTTCGCGATCTGAAAGCCGGTGTTGCCGCCGCCGACCACTGCGACCGTTCCCTCCGGTACGTCCCCGGGGCGGCGGTAGCCGACGGCGTGGGTCTGGAAGACGTCGTTGGCGAGCTTCTCGGCGAGCTTCGGCACGAAGGGCGTCTGGAACGGCCCCGTTGCGACGACCACCTGGTCCGCGGCGATCGTCCGCCCGTCGACGTGTAGCCGGAAGCGTCCGTCGTCGGCGCGCTCGAGTTGCTCGACTGCGCTGTCCGGCTCGATCGGAAGCTCGAAGGTCTCGGCGTAGCGCTCGAGGTACGCGATGACCTCGTCGCGGGTCGGGTAGCCGTCGGGGTCGCCCGGGAACGGCATGCCGGGAAGCGCGCTGTAGCGGCGTGGCGTGAACAGCGTCAGCGACTCCCAGCGCTCGCGCCAGGCGGGAGCGATCGCTCCGCCCCGCTCGAGGATCAGGAAGCGCCGTCCCTGATGCGCGAGGAGCCGCCCCACGGCGAGGCCCGCCTGGCCGGCACCGATGACCGCCACTTCGAGGTCGTCGGAGCCGTGCGACGTCGTTGTGGGCTCGGCGCGAGACTCGCTCATCACCAACCTCGGGTTCCCGCGTCGGGGGTCCGCAAACGTGTCGTGCACCGAGGCACCCCGCACGGCGCCGGCTCGTTCCCGTTCGGCGCGGCCCCGATCGTGGCTACGGCAGGGGCTCGGGTGATTCGGGCCGCGGTGAGCCCGCGAGGATCAAATGCGTTTCCGTGACGGCTCGTGCGACGTCGAACAACCTGCGGCCGGTGGCCTGCGAGTGGGACCTGAGAATCGCGAACGCCGCCTCGGCGTCGATCCCGTTTCGCTCCATGAGGATTCCCTTGGCCTGCTCGATGATTGCCCGGCGCCCGAAGGCGCCCTGGAGGTTCTGGAACTCGGCGTAGCGTCGCAGCGTGATCGCGATCGCGTTCTGGAGTTCCTCGGAATCCGTGCCGTTGATGATGACGTAGGCGAAAACGCCGCGATTCGCCGCCTCTTCGACGTAACGCGGGTTCGCCACCTCGAGCAGCGCGATCACGGGACACGCCGCTTCGTGCACGATGGCGGAGATCTGATCGAACGCGTGCTCGCTCTCGAGGCCGATCCCCACGAGCGCGATCTCTGCCCCCGAGCTGCGGCTGAGCGCCCCGACCTCGCCGATGTCGATGCCGCGCGCGACGATCTCGTGACCGAGCCGTTCTACGATCGCCGTGATGGTCTCGAGCCTGTCGTCGCGCTCGTTCGCGATCAGAACCTGAAGACGTTGCTCGGGCTCGGGCAAGGGCGCTCTCCTGGGCTTCGGCACTCGACGCCGAAGGTATAGACTGGTGGCGCGGGTGACGCAACACCTGCGAGCGGCGGTCCGACAACGCGGACGCCCAACGTTGGAACGTTCCTCAAGAACCGGGACGGGGCCAGCCTGGATGCCAGGCGGTACCGGACTCCGGGCTGGCCCGATACAACGGCCCAGCAGAGAAGGAGGAACGTCGTGTCTACGTCACTCAAGCGCTCCAGAAGTGCAGATGGAGCAATCCACATCGCGCCCGAGATAGGCGGCATCGTCGTGCTCAGCTTCGAAGGAGAGTTCGACCGGTGGAACGCGCCGACGGTCGGCGCGAGCCTGGATCAGGCGCTCGAGACGAGGATGGATCTCATCCTCGACCTGAGCGAGGTCACGTTCCTCGACTCGAGCGTCATCAATGAGCTCTTCCGGGGCGCGCAAGCCGCCAAGGCGAGCGGACGAGTCGCCGTCCTACAGCTCGGCACCGCGCCGTTCGTCGAACGCATCCTGGAGTTCGTTCGCATCGAGAGCGTGCTGCCTCGCGCCCGCCGCCGGGACGAGGCAATTCAGCTCATCGAGCT
>DASSUT010000314.1:0-14124 GCA_035706725.1 Gaiella sp.
TGCCCGTCTGCTTGCGGAGCTTCGACTGCCACGCGTCGAGCGAGAGGTGGCAGAGCGGGCACGGCGTGACCATGGCGTCCGCGCCGGCTTCCGTCGCCTGCTCGATCGGCTGGATGAGCTCGCCGAGCGCGGTGTCCTCGCGCGCCTGGATGATCGGGAACCCGCAGCACTTGATCTTCGCCGGGTAGTCGATCGGCTCGCCGCCGCACGCGGTGATGATCCGCTCGAGCGAGTCGGGCCGGTCGGGGTCGTCGAAGCCCATCAGCTTCGACGGACGGAGGATCTGGCAGCCGTAGAACGGCGCGATCTTGAGTCCCCTCAGACCCTTGTGGGCGACCTTCTCGAGGGTCGCGAAGCTCTCGCCGGCGACGAGCCAGAGGAAGTGCACGCAGTCGACGTCGGTCTCGTAGCGGGGCACGCCGACCTGCTCGAGGTTGTCGTTCACGCGCTCGCGGAGCGCCGCGTCGTTGAGGAGCTGGTAGTTCGCCTGTCGCAAATTCAGCGTGCAGACGTTGCAGACGGTCATCAGCGTGTCGCACCCGGTCGCGGCGGCGTACGAGAGGATCCGCGCGTTCAGGTGGAGGTAGTAGTCGGGCTCCGCCTCGTGGATGTCCCCGGCGCCGCAGCACGTGACGGACTCGAGCTCGACGAGCTCGTAGCCGACCTTCGGCGCGAGCGCGCGGGTCGAGCTGTCGAGCTCCTTGGCGGAGAGGCTGGCAAGACACCCCTTGTAGTACGCGACCTGCTTCACGCGGCTGACTCCTCGTCTTCGGGAAGGTACGGCTTCGGGAAGGAGCGGGGGTCGTCGTACGGGTGGCTCGGGCCCTCGAGCTCGCCACTCTCGTGGTCGAGGCGGCGCAGCGCCTTCTCGCCCTGGACGATGCCGGCGGCGCCGCCGCGGTCCTGGCTCTTCACGAGGTCGTAGAGGGCCCGCGACTCCCCGACGTCCGCCGCGACGTGCGGCGGGAACGGGGGCGGCACCTTGCCCTTCGGCAGGAGCGACATCGCGAACTTGATCTCCTTGATCGCCTTCACGACGCCCTGTGTCTTCGGCACGAGCTCGGTCTCGCGCAGCCAGCCGGTCGTCTTGGCCGAGGTCACGAACCACTTCGCGTGCTTCGCGCCCATGTCACGGTCGATGCCGGCCTTCATCGCCTCCGCGCCGAGCTTCGCGATCGCGTCGCGCGGGTCGACGGCCTTCGGGCAGCGCTCGTTGCAGAAGTAGCAGCGAGTGCAGTCCCAGATCCCGTGTGGGTCGCTGTAGCGCTCGAGCCGCTCGATCGTCGCGCCGTCGCGCGGGTCGCCGACGAAGCGGAAGGCCTTCGCGAGCGCCGCGGGCCCGAGGAAGTCGGGGTCGGACTCCATCGAGTTGCACTCCGACACGCAGCAGCCGCAGTTGATGCAGAGGGACTCCTTGTGGATCACGTCCATCCGCTCCTGCGGAACGATGTTCTCGGTCTCGGTCGCCCGGTCGAGACGCGGCTCGAGATACGGCTGGACCGCGCGCATCTTCTGCCAGAACGGGTCCATGTCGACGACGAGGTCCTTGAGGATCGGGAGGTTGCCCATCGCCGACACGACCGGCACGTGCCCGTCCTTCACGATGTCCGCGACGCGGGTCTTGCACGCGAGCACCGCGCCGCCGTCGACCCGCATCCCGCACGAGCCGCAGATCATCATCCGGCAGCTCTTGCGGTACGCGAGCGTCCCGTCGAGACGGTCTTTCACGACGTCGAGCGTGTCGAGCAGCGTCGCCTCCTCCGTGACGTCGACCTCGTACGGGCGCAGCGCACGCTCCCCGGTCGAGGCGTCGTAGCGCCAGATCTTCAGCTCGACCTTCATGCGGCACCCGCCCGGGCGTCATCGCGGGCCGCTCCGTCGGGGCACCCCAACCCACCACCCACTTGCAATTCTATCGGGTTTGTTGTCGGAATTTGCAACAAAGCTGTGCCAAGTGTGTGCCGGGATTGCATCAGTACGTCCTCACGGTCGGCTGCCACTTTGTCACGCGGACGTCGCGGTAGGAGAGGCGCGGCGCGCCGTCCACCCACTCCGAGATCGAGTGCTTCATGAAGTTCTCGTCGTCGCGCTCGGGGAAGTCCGACGGCCGCGAGTGCGCCCCGCGCGACTCCTTGCGGGCGACACCGGCCTGCAGCATGCAGGAGGCGAGGTCGAGCAGATAGCCGAGCTCGATCGCCTGCGTGATGTCGCTGTTGAAGATCGCGCCCTTGTCCTCCACGACCACGCCGCGCTCGTAGCGCCGGCGGAGGTCCTGGATGATCCCGACCTGCGTCGCCATCCGGTCGGGGTAGCGGAACACGCCGAAGTTCTCCAGCATCGTCTGGCCGAGCTCGTCGCGGATCTGCCACGGACGTTCGCCGGTGTCGACGTCGAGCAGGCCCTCGACCCACGACTCCGCGTCCGCTCGTGCCGCCTCCACATGGCTGTTCGCCGCGACGCTGCGACCGAGCGCGTACTCCGCCGCGTGCCTGCCGGAGCGACGGCCGAACGTGATCGTCTCCATGAGCGAGTTCCCGCCGAGACGATTCGCGCCGTGGACCGAGACACAGGCGGTCTCGCCGGCGGCGTAGAGCCCCTCGAGCGCGCTGCGGCCCCATTCGTCCGTCTCGACGCCGCCCATGTGGTAGTGGGCGCCCGGGCGGACGGGGATCGGCTCGAGAATCGGGTCGACGCCCGCATACGTCATCGCGAGCTCGCGTGAGCCCGGCAGCTTCGAGAGGATCTTCTCCGGGCCGAGGTGACGGAGGTCGAGCATCACGGAGCCGTTGACGCCGCGACCCGCCTCGATCTCGGTCGTCTCCGACCGCGAGACCACGTCCCGCGACGCCAGCTCGAGCGCGTTCGGCGCGTAGCGCTTCATGAACCGCTCGCCGTCCTTGTTGAGCAGGTAGCCGCCCTCGCCGCGGCAGCCCTCGGTGATCAGGATCCCCGAGGGGTACATGGTCGTCGGGTGGAACTGCATGAACTCCATGTCCTTGAGCGGGAGGCCGGCACGGAGCGCCATCGCCATCCCGTCGCCCGTACAGGCATAGGCGTTCGTGGTCGCGCGGTAGAGCCGTCCCGCTCCGCCCGTCGCGAGGATCGTCGCCGAGCCGGTCACCGCCTTCACGCCCCCGTTCAGCAGGTCCCAGCAGACGACGCCGACGCAGCGGCCGTCGTCCTCGACGAGCCGGAACGCGAAGTACTCCTCGAACACGACGAGGCCCTCCGCCATCCGCTTCTGCAGCTGCTCGTAGAGCACCTGGATGAGGACGTGGCCCGTGATGTCGGCCGCGAAGACCGTGCGCGGCGACCCGGCGGCGCCGAACGGGCGCTGGTCGAGCTTCCCGTCGCCGTTGCGCGAGAACACGCAGCCCCAGTGCTCGAGCTGGAAGATGTCGCCGGGCGCCTCCTCGCAGAAGATCTCGATCGCGTCCTGGTCGCCGATGTAGTCCGAGCCCTTGACCGTGTCGAACGCGTGCGTCTCCGGGCTGTCCTCGGCCGTGTTCCCGAGTGCCGCGTTGATGCCGCCCTCCGCCGCCCCGGAGTGACTGCGTGTCGGGTGGAGCTTCGAGACGACCGCGACGCGCGCACCGGTGTCGTGCGCCTCGATCGCGGCGCGCATGCCGGCACAGCCGGCACCGACGACGAGCACGTCGAAGGGCGAGTCCATCTCGATGGAACCTACCGAATGCCGCCGAATACGCGGTTCCAGAACGCGCTCGGATCAGGGCACGCGGCGCACGCTCAGCGAGGCCCGGCGGCCGCCACGGCCCCGTCGGAGTCCGCGGCGAAGCGACGCTCGAAGTTCTCGCGGAACATGACGGCGAGCTCGCGGGCCTTCGCGTCGTACGCGACCGGGTCGACCCAGGTCGAGCGGGGATCGAGCAGCGCAGGGTCGACGCCGGGCACCGCGACGGGGACCTCGATCCCGAACACCGGGTCGACGCGCATCTCGACGCCGTCGAGCGCGCCGGAGAGCGCGCCGGACAGGAGCGCGCGGGTCGCCTTGATAGGCATTCGGTGCCCTTCGCCGAACGCCCCCCCGGTCCAGCCGGTGTTCACGAGCCAGACGGCGGAGCCGTGCTCGTCCAGCTTGTCGGCGAGCATCCGGGCGTAGAGCCACGGCGGCTGCGGCATGAACGGCGCCCCGAAGCACGTCGAGAACGTCGGCTGCGGCTCGGTCACGCCGATCTCGGTCCCCGCGAGCTTCGCCGTGAACCCCGACAGGAACCAGTACTGCGCCTGCTCGCGGGTCAGCCGCGCGAGCGGCGGGAGGATCCCGAACGCGTCTGCGGTGAGGAACACGACGTTGCGGGGATGGCCGGCCATCTTCTCGGGGTGCGCGTTCGGGATCCGGTCGAGCTCGTACGCGGCGCGCGTGTTCTCGGTCTTCGAGTCGTCGTCGAGGTCGATCACGCCGCGCTCGTCGACGGTCACGTTCTCGAGGATCGTCCCGAACGTGCGCGTCATGCGGAAGATGTCCGGCTCGGCGTCCGGCGAGAGCCGAATCACCTTCGCGTAGCAGCCGCCCTCCATGTTGAAGACTCCGTTCGTGCCCCAGCCGTGCTCGTCGTCCCCGATCAGCGTCCGTGACGGGTCCGCCGAGAGCGTCGTCTTGCCCGTCCCGGAGAGCCCGAAGAACACCGCGACGTCGCCGTCGGGGCCGACGTTCGCCGAGCAGTGCATCGGGAACACGCCCTCGAGCGGCAGCCGGTCGTTCATCACCGTGAAGATCGACTTCTTGATCTCCCCGGCATAGAAGGTGCCGCCGATCAGGACCTCGGCCCGAGTCGGATGGAGCACGACGAACGTGCCTGTGCGCGTACCGTCGACCGCGGGGTCGGCCTGCACGTCGGGCGCGTGGAGGACGAGCGCCTGCGGCTCGTGGGTCTCGAGCTCGTGTTCGCTCGGACGGATGAACATCGTCTTCGCGAACAGCGCGTGGTACGGGCTCGCCGTGACCACACGCACGCCGATCCGGTGCTCGGGGTCGGCGCCCGCGAACGCGTCGACGACGTAGAGGCGCTCCTGGGCGGAGAGGTAGTCCGTGACGCTGGCGCGAAGGCCGTCGAAGCTCGCCTCCTCGATCGGGCGATTCACCTCGCCCCATGCGATCCGGTCCTCCGAGCCCGGCTCGTGCACGACGAACTTGTCCTGCGGCGACCGACCGGTGAACCGGCCGGTGTCGACGACGAGCGGCCCGCCCTCCGCGAGCTGGCCGTCGCCGCGCCGGAGCGCGTCCGTGTAGAGCTGTGCGGTGGTCGGGTTGCGGAGCACCTCGCCCGACGGGTCGATCCCGTGCCGCTCCAGCCCAGTCTCCGGCGTCGTCGAGGTCATCGTGGAAGGTCTCCTCGTCCGCGGGCCGCGCCGCCCCCGGCGGTCGCGCCCCGTTTCATGTACCCGTGCGCGCGAAACCTAGTCGCAAACAGCCCACATGGTAGTCCGTCGGCAACCGCGCACCAGACTAGGTCGGAGACGGCAGGGCGTCGGCGACGTCGGTGACGTCGGCGTCGCGGGCGACGAGGGAGGCGTACCGGCCGCCGAGCGCGAGCAGCTCGTCGTGCGTCCCCCGTTCGACGACCCGGCCGCGGTCGAGCACGACGATCTGGTCTGCGTCACGGACGGTCGAGAGACGGTGCGCGATCGCGATCACCGTCCTTCCCTCGGCCAGGCGCTCGAGCGCCGCCTGCACGGCGCGCTCGGTCTGCGTGTCGAGCGCCGAGGTGGCCTCGTCCAGCACGAGGATCGGTGGGTTGCGGAGGATCGTGCGGGCGATCGCGATCCGCTGCTTCTCGCCGCCGGAGAACCGGTAGCCCCGCTCGCCGACGACCGTCTCGTATCCCTCGGGAAGCGTCGCGATCAGCGCGTGGATCTGCGCAGCCCGCGCCGCGTCCTCGAGCTCCTCGTCCGTCGCGTCGGGACGTGCGAAGCGGAGGTTCTCGCGCACCGACGCGTGGAACAGGTACGTCTCCTGGGAGACGACGCCCACCGCCTGGGCGAGGGACGGGAACGCGAGCTCGCGGACGTCGGTCCCGTCGATCGTCACCCTGCCCCGGGTCGCGTCGTAGAGGCGGGCGACAAGGTACGCGCAGGTCGTCTTGCCGGAGCCCGTCTCGCCCACGAGCGCAGTCTTCGTTCCGGCCGGCACCGCGAACGTGACGTCCTCGAGCGTCCACGCGTCCTGCTCGTACCCGAACCAGACGTGCTCGAACGCGACGTCACCGTGCGGCCGCTCGATGCGCGTCGTCCCCTCGACGATGTCGACCGGCTGGTCGAGGTAGTCGAAGATGCGGTCGAAGAGCGCGAGCGAGCTCTGCACGTCGACCTGGACGCCGAGCAGGCTGCCGATCGGGAAGAACAGGCGCGCCTGGAGCGTCGTGAACGCGACGAGCGTGCCGATCGTGATCGCGGTCGACCCACGGGCGATCGTCCACCCCGCGAAGAGGTAGACGAGCGCGGGCATCACCGCGAACGTCGTCTGGATCGCGGCCATCATCCAGCGCCCGGTCATGCGGCTGCGCACCTCGAGGTCGGCCAGCCGTAGCGACTCGCCCTCGAACCGCTCCGCGAGGTCGTCCGAGCGGCCCATCGTCTTCCCGAGGAGGATCCCCGAGACCGAGAGCGACTCCTGCACGATCGAGGACACGTCGGCCAGCGACACCTGCCGGGCAGCGGTCACCTTCTTGCGCTGCTCGCCGACCCGCTTCGTCAGCCAGACGAACAGCGGCAGGAGCGCGAGCGCGAACGCCGCGAGCCGCCAGTCGAGCAGCACCATCGCGATCACGGTCGCGATCACGGTGGTCACGTTGCCGAGGACCGACGTCGCGGTCGTCGTCACGACGTTCTCGATCCCGCCGATGTCGTTCGCGATCCGGCTCTGAACCTCGCCCGTCCGCGTGCGCGTGAAGAACGCGAGCGAGAGCCGCTGGAGATGGCGGTACACCGCCGTGCGCAGGTCGTGCATGACCGCCTGCCCGACGAGGTTCGAGAGGAGCGTCTGCCACACGCCGAGCACACCGGTCACGATCGGGATCGCGACCATCCCGGCGGTCAGCGCAGCGAGGAGGCCGAGGTCGACCGTTGCGTTGCCGGTCGACGGGCTCACCTTGATCGCGGTGTCGAGCACCTGCCGGAGGAGGAACGGCGGCACGACGCCGAGACCCGCCGAGATGACGATCAGACCGCAGACGAGCGACAGCCGCGCCCGGTAGGGCCGAAAGAGCCGGATGATCCTGCGGAGGTTCGCCTTGCGCACCGCGGGATCCGCGGGCCGCTCGACCGGCTCCGTCGGTCTCGCGTCGAAGCGCCATCCCGGCATAGAGGTGAGTGTACGGAGCGATTTCCTCCCGACCCGGGCACTTCGCGGCAGCGCCGCGAAGTGCGAGGACACCGTCGCCCTCTGATGTTCCCGGCACGTTTCGGCGTCAGCCGGAAAGTGCCCTAGCAGTCGCGGACCGCCCTCGCTGTCTCCTCTGCGCGGCGGCGGTACCCCTCGGGCGTGCCGTGCACCTGGTCGGAGGCGAGGAGCGACTCGTCTGCGTCCACGATCGCGGCCCAGTCGACCAGACGCACGTTCGTGTGCGCCCCGGTCGCGTCGCGTAGGACGCGGTCGAACCCCGCCCGTTCCTCACCGTCGCGGACGATCGTCGCCCAGACGAGGCATCGACCCGGCCCGACGACGTCGATCGCCCGGTCGACGAGCGCCCGGAACTGCCCCTCCGAGCCGTCGGCGTCGTTCGTGCCGAGGCTGACGACCACCACCGGCGCGAGCGATGCGCGTAGGGCGCGGAGCTCGTCGATCCCTTCGCTCGTCGGCCGTCCGACACGGTCGTGCGCGTCGATCCGCCAGCCGGGCAGCTCGTCCTCGAGATAGGGCTCGATGCCGACGTTCAGGGAGTCGCCGACGAGCGTCACGGAGCCCGCCGCGGTCGCGTTCGACTCGTCGCCGCCGCGGCGCACGACGACGATCGCGACCGCGAGCGCAACAGCGAGGACGAGTGCGAGCGTGATGCGCATGGCAGGCGTCGTCGAAGACGGCCAGAAACGGTAGTCGTGGAGACCGAGGTCGCGATCGCCGAATTCCTCGCGAGCCCGGCGCTGTCGGAGGCGACGCGGCGCGCGTACCGCGCCGACCTGCGGGACTTCGAGGAGTGGCTTCGGTCACGCCGGCTCGTCCTCGACGACGTGGACGTCCGTGTGCTCGCGGACTACACCGCAGAGCTCGGACGGGCGCGCCGCGGCCTCGCACCGACCACGATCGGCCGGCGTCTGTCGGCGGTTCGGTCGCTCGTTCGGCATGCGCTCGGAGCCACTCGCGTCCCGGAGGCGGCACTCGCGCCGAGAAAGCCACGCCGGCTTCCGGAGGCGCCCAGGACCGCCGAGGTCGAGAGGGCCGTCGACGGGCTCGACGGCGAGGACCCGCTCGCGCTGCGGAACGCCGCGCTCGTCGAGCTGCTGTACGCCTGCGGTCTTCGCTCCGCCGAGGCCGTCGGCCTCGACCTCGCCGACGTCGACCTCGACCGGGAGCAGGTTCACGTGCGGGGCAAGGGGGGCAAGGAGCGGCTCGTCCCCCTCGGCGAGGAGGCTGCGTGGCGCCTCGGACGCTGGCTGCGCGACGGCCGGCCCGCGCTGGCGCGCGGCGCGTGCGACGCACTGTTCCTCTCCGTGCGCGGCAAGCGGCTCGACACGAGCGCCCTCCGGCGGCTCTTCCCGCACCCTCATCGGCTCCGACATGCCTACGCGACCCATTTGCTCGAGGGGGGCGCCGACCTCAGGACGATCCAGGAGCTCCTCGGTCACGCGTCCCTCTCGACCACGCAGATCTACAGCCACGTCGACGCCCGGCGCCTGCGGCGCGTCTACGACCGCGCCCACCCGCGGTCCTGAGCTCGTGGAGGGTGCGCGTCCCGACGACGGTGTCAGACACCGTCGCGTGTCAAGGGCGAGCCGCGCCGACTCTGCGCCAATTGCTCAACAGGGCTCTCGCCAGGGTGATCAGGCCGCGACGGAGGGAGCAAGAGTGGCGGCGCGAGCCTGCCGATCGCCCGAAGTGTCGCCGACGACGAACTCGACATAGCGTCTGCGAGCCGTGTCGCGGTCGAAGCCGAAGCAGTCGAGTATCTGGTCCACACGTAGATAGTCCGGCGCCGGCACGAGCCCGGCCGTTGCGGGGAAGCTCGTCCACCGAGCGTCGAACGGCGAGGCACAGATGCCGGCCGCGACCGGGTTGCGAACGACGTAGCGGAGCGTCCCGAGAAACTGCTCTTCGGTTGTTTGGAGAACCGCGCCGAAGCGGTTGCCGAACAGATGCGCGGTGCGACCCCATCGCCGATCGAACCGAACCGCGTACCGCTGGTTCACCGCTTTCATGAAGCGCGACAGACCCTCAGGCGGGCAACGCAACACTCCGTGCCAGTGGTTCGGCATGAATGACCACCCAAAGCAATCGAGCCGCTGCTTCCGTAAGGCGACCCCGAGGAGCATGTCGAATTCCACGTAGTCACCGTCGTTCAAGAAGATCGCCTGTCGGTTGCTGCCGCGCGAGAACAGGTGATAGATGGCGCCTTCCACCCATTCGCGACGTCTCCTTGCCATGCGTTGACCATAGCGACAACAGAACCAGCGGGCCGGTGTGTCGACAAACCGGCACAGAATTGGCACAGGCTGGTCTTGACACCAAACGGTGTCTGACACCGATTGCGGCACACCGCGCGGCCTCGCCGGACGGCAGGAGCGGGAGCAGCTCCGCCGAATCGGGTCCCGCCGCGATGAGCGACCACACCGATCCGGACGTCGAGCGCTTCCTGCTCCTCCTCGCGGCACGCCGCTCGCCGCGCACGATGGACGCGTACCGGCGCGACCTCGCGTCGTTCGCCGCAACGCTGGACGGGCCGGTCTCGACCGCCTCGGCTGCGCAGATCGAGGCTTGGCTCGCCGCGATGCGCGCCGACGGACGCGCCGCATCGACGATCGCGCGCCGCCTCGCGGCGGTCCGCAGCTACTTCCGCCACCTGACGCTCGTCGGCGCCCGCCAGGACAACCCGGCCGCCGGCATCACCGGGCCGCGCCGGCCGCGCACCGTTCCGCGGACGCTCTCGCCCGCCGAGGCCGAGCGCCTCGTCCAGGCGGCGTCGGGGACGACGCCCCGCGCGATGCGCGACCAGGCGCTCGTCGAGCTGCTCTACGGCGCCGGTCTCCGCGTCTCGGAGGCCGTAGGCCTCGTGAAGGCCGCCGTCGATCTCGAAGGGCGCGTCGTGCGGGTCGTCGGCAAGGGCGGCAAGGAACGGCTCGTCCCGCTCGGGCGGCCCGCGGCAGAGGCGGTCCGGCGCTATCTCGCGCTCGGGCGCCCGCATCTCGACCACCGTCACCGCCCGGACCTCTTCCTCAACGCCCGCGGCGGCGCGTTGACCCGGTCGGGCGCGTTCCTGATCCTCAGGAGGCTGGCCGACCGCGCAGGCCTCGAGCCGGGCCGCGTGCATCCCCATCTCCTCCGCCACTCCTTCGCCACGCACCTGCTCGAGGGCGGCGCCGACCTCCGCTCGGTCCAGGAAATGCTCGGCCACGCCGACGTCTCGACCACGGAGCGCTACACGCACGTCTCCGATCGCCACCGCCGAGAGGCGTACTTCCGGGCGCACCCCCACGCCAGGCGCCGTGTCGAGTCTGCGCCGGACGCGGGTTAGTCCTCACCCCGAGAGTCTCGATGCGGCACGAACGCGCGACGGGGCGCCGCAAGGGCTGGCTTGCGGGGCCGTGGGACGGTGACCTGACGGTCGCGATCGGCTTCGCGCGCGAGGGCATCGACGAGCCGCATCTCCACACGCAGCTGATGGAGACCTACCTCGTCGCCCGCGGAACGGCGTCGCTCCGCGTCGAGAGCGAGACGATCGAGCTCCACGAAGGCGACGTCCTGATCGTCGAGCCGGGCGAGGCGCACACGTTCCTCTCGAGCAGCGACGACTACTTCCACTTCGTGGTGCACGTCCCGGGTCTCTCCGGGGAGGAGGCGCTGCACGAGAAGCAGCCCGTAGATCGCTCGCGCCTCGGGCTCTGACCGACCGGCCACCGGAGCAGGCTCGGCCGCCGTGGAGCTCTCGGCGTTGACGCGACGTGCGCTGGTCGTCCGAGAGCGCTACGAGGCGTTCGAGCGCGAGACCTACGGGCGACCGTGGTCGCTCGGGGAGCTGACGCTCGGTCTCGTCGGCGACGTCGGGGACCTCGCGAAGGTCGTCCAGGCACACGAGGGCGTCCGGCACATGGACGATGCCCGGCATGCGCTGGAACACGAGCTCGCAGACGTCCTCTGGTCGCTGCTCGTCATCGCGCACATCTGCGAGATCGATCTCGAGGCCGCCTTCCCTCGAGCGATGGACGAGCTGGAGCGAAGCCTCGCCGGCCTCGGAGATTGACCCCTAGCCTACGAGCGCGACGAGCCGCTCGACGGTCGTCTCGTCAGGGTCGATGAGCGTGACGTGCCCGACCTTGCGGCCCCGCCGTGGCTCCTTTCCGTAGAGGTGCACCCGCGCGCCCGGCAGCGCCAACAGCTCGCGGAGCGGCGGAACGTCGCCGATGAGGTTCGCCATGACGCACGGCACGCGCGCGGCCGTCGGACCGAGCGGCAGCCCGAGGATCGCCCGGAGGTGGTTCTCGAACTGGCTCGTCTCGGCGCCGTCGATCGTCCAGTGCGCGGTGTTGTGGACGCGTGGGGCGAACTCGTTCGCGAGCAGGCGACCGCCGACGTCGAACAGCTCCACCGCGAGGACGCCGACGTGGCCGACCGCCTCCATCACCCCGGCGCAGATCGCCTCCGCATCGGCCTGCGGCGCGTCGAGCGCCGGCGCGCGCGTGAGACGGAGGATCCCGTCCCGATGGACGTTCTCACCCACGGGCCAGAAGCGCGTCTCGCCGTCGCGGCCCCGCACGCCGACGATCGACAGCTCCCGATCGAAGCCGACGAGCTCCTCCGCGAGCTCCCCCTCGCCGAGCGGCTCCGACGCGTGGACGCGGCGCTGCCCCTTCCCGTCGTAACCGAGCCGCCGCGTCTTGACGAGCGCGGGCAGCCCCGTCTCCTCGAGCGAGCCGAAGCGCGCGGTGGGGATCCCGAGTGAGCGGAAGAGCTCCTTCTCGCGGAGCCGGTCCTGACCGCGCTCGAGCGAGGCCGCACCGGGAACGGCGTCGACGCGGAGCGCCGCCTCGACCGGCACGTTCTCGAACTCGTACGTGACGACGTCCGCCCCGCCTGCGAGGCGCTCGAGCCCGTCCGCGTCGTCGTAGGCCGCAACGACGAGCTCGCCGACCTCGCGGGCACACGCTTCCGGGGAGGGGTCGAGGAACCGGAACGAGAGCCCGAGCGACAGCCCCGCGAGGCCGAGCATCCGCCCGAGCTGTCCGCCGCCGATGCAGCCTACGGTTGTCACCGCTTGTGGTGAATCACCACAAGCGTTGTCAGGCGTCCGGGTCGGGGGCGTCGAGGACGGCCCGGGTCTGGGCCTCGCGGAAGGTGCGCAGGCGCTCGGCGATCGCCCGGTCCGAACCCGCGAGGATCGACGCCGCGAGAAGAGCCGCGTTCACGGCGCCCGCACGCCCGATCGCGAGCGTCGCGACCGGGACGCCGGCAGGCATCTGGACGATCGACAGCAGCGAGTCGAGCCCCGAGAGCGCCCGCGACTCGACCGGCACGCCGAGCACCGGGAGCGTCGTCTTCGCGGCCGCCATGCCGGGGAGGTGCGCCGCGCCGCCCGCGCCCGCGATCAGCACCCGGAGGCCCCGTCCCTCGGCACCCGACGCGTACTCGAACAGCAGGTCGGGGGTCCGATGGGCCGAGACCACCCGCTGCTCGAACGGGATCTCGAGGGCGGCGAGCGTCTCGGCGGCGTGCCGCATCGTCTCCCAGTCGGAGCGCGAGCCCATGATCAGCCCCACGAGCGGCGACGCCACGGCGTGAGCCTATTTGGAACGCGACTTCCGCAAGAGCGCCGCCGACACCTTCCGCGCGGTCTCGCGGACCTCGCGGCCCGTCTCGTCGTCGCCGGCGATGCCGTCGAGCAGCTGGATCGTGCCCCGATCGGGCGTCCCGTTCTGGAGGCAGACGATCGCGAGGCGGCGCACCGCGTCGTTCGGGTCGCGCATCGCGAGCTCGTTGAGCAGCGGCCGGAATGCGTTGACGTCGCCCGGGTGGTCGGCGGAGAGCGCCTGCAGCGCGATCAGCGCGGAGCCGCGCGCGCCCGCGCTCTCGTCCTCGAGCCCCCGTCGCAAGAGCTCGAGCTTCTGACGGAAGCGGAACTGGGCGATCGCCCGATACGCGACGCCGCGCACGCGGTAGTCCGCGTCGCGCGCCGCAGCCTCGATCTCGTCGTCCCAGTCCGCCCGAAGCGCTGCCAGCTCCTGTTCGCCGCCCCCCGAGCGGGCGAGCTCTTCCGCTCGCGCCGCGGCCTCCGGCAGCTGCATCAGACGGCCGAGAGCGAGCGCGAGCCCGGCCCGACGTAGCGGGCGGACGGCCGGAACAGCCGCCCGGTGCGCTTCTGCTCGAGGATGTGCGCGGACCAGCCGGCGACGCGCGAGCACGCGAACATCGCCGGCGCCAGCGGCGGCGGAATCCGGGCGACGTCGAGGACGAGCGCCGAGTAGTACTCGACGTTCGTCTTCAGCGGCCGTTCCGGGTGCCGGCGCTCCAGCTCGGCGAGAGCCGCCTCCTCGAGCTGCTCGGCGATCTCGATCTGCGGCGAGCCGAGCTCCCGTGCCGTGCGCTTGAGGATCCGCGAACGCGGGTCCTCCGCGCGGTAGACGCGGTGGCCGAAGCCCATGATTCGCTTGCCCGCGTCGAGCGTGTCGCGCACCCACTCTTCCGGGTCGCCCATAGCGGTCACCTCCTCGAGCATCGGCTTGACGTAGGCCGGCGCACCGCCGTGGAGGGGCCCCGAGAGAGCGCCGACCGCCGAAGAGAGCGCCGCGCCGCAGTCGGCCCCGGTCGAGGCGACCACCCGCGCAGTGAACGTCGAGGCGTTGAGCCCGTGCTCCGCGGTGCAGATCCAGTAGGTGTCGATCGCCTTCACGTGCCGCGGATCGGCCTCGCCGCGCCAGCGGAGGAGGAACTTCTCGGCCGCGGTCTCACCGCGGGCGACG
>DASSUT010000315.1:0-3219 GCA_035706725.1 Gaiella sp.
GAGCGCGACGAGCGGCAGGAGCGCACCTGCCGCGAACGCACCCACCGCCATGAGCCTGGACCGGCGGCCCCGTGCCGCAACGAGCGGCACCAACCCGAGGAGGACGAGCACCTGCGCCACGGGTCGCGCGAAGACGAGCGCTGCGACCCCGAGACCGAGAGCCGCCGCCCGTCCGGCGGTCGTGCGCTCGACCGCACGCGTCAGGAGCAACGCAACGAGCGCGAACGCGGCCGCGAACAGCGCGTCGCTCGCGAGCTCGTGGAAGAGCAGGACGTACCCCGGGTACGCGAGCAGCGCGACGACCGTCGCGACCGCGGCGACGGAGCCGAAGCGGCGGGCGACGCAGAACCACGCGACGATCGACAGCGCGTACAGGAGGGCCACGCCGACCTCGCTCACGACCGGCCCGGCGTCGAGCAGGAGCCCCGTCACGAGCGGCGTCCCGAGCGTTCGCGCGACGAGCGCGTTCGGGTAGACGACGTGCGCGTCGAAGAGCTGCGCGTAGACGAGGAGGTAGCGCGGCAGGTCTCGGCCGGCCTGGAGGGGGAGCGCGGCCGAGACGGCTCCGTAGACCAGGAGCGAGGCCCCGAGCACGGCCGGTATCGCCCAGCGGCCGTCGACGAACCGCTCGAGGGCGCGATCGGCGCGGACGACCGTGCCTTCGAGGGCGGTCACGCGCGCCAGGCTAGATGAGCGGTGCTCGTGGACGGGCCCGGCGGGGGCGCGTGCTACGGTCGGGCGCCGAACGCGATGTCCGTCGCAGCGCCCGAGATATCCGTCGTGATCCCCTGCCTGAACGAGGAGGACGCGGTGGGGAATGTCGTCGACCAGGCGCTCGAGGGGATCAGGCGATCGGGGCGGACGGGCGAGGTGATCGTCGTGGACAACGCGTCGATCGACCGGTCGGCCGACGTCGCCTCCGACCACGGCGCGATCGTCGTCCGCGAGGAGCGGCCCGGCTACGGCAGCGCGTACCTCGCGGGCCTCGCTCACGCGCGTGGCGAGTACATCGTGATGGGCGACGCCGACGAGACCTACCCGCTCCAGGAGCTCGCGCCGTTCGTCGAGCGTCTGGCCGGCGGTGACGACCTCGTGATGGGCTCCCGCTTCGAGGGCACGATCCACGGCGAGGCGATGCCGTGGCTGAACCGCCACGTGGGAAACCCGATCCTCACGGGGCTCCTGAACGTCCTCTTCGGCGTGAAGATCTCCGACGCCCACTGCGGGATGCGCGCGGTACGCAGCGACGCGCTCGACGTGCTCGACCTCCACTCGACCGGCATGGAGTTCGCCTCGGAGATGGTCTTCAAGGCGTTCCGCCGGAAGCTCCGCGTGAGCGAGATCCCGATTGACTACTACCCGCGCGTGGGGGAGTCGAAGCTCAACCGCTTCGGCGACGCCTGGCGCCACGTGAAGTTCATGCTGCTCTACAGCCCGAGCTGGCTCTACTTCGTCCCGGGCGCGATTCTCCTGTTCCTCGGGCTCGTAGGCGCGATCGCGCTCGCCGCCGGGCCGGTGACGATCTTCGGGAGGCCCTGGCAGATCCACACGCTCTTCCTGTGCATCGCCGCGCTCCTGCTCGGGACGCAGGTCCTCCAGCTCGGTGTCTTCGCCCGCGCGTTCGCGGCGTCCCACCTCGGCGAGACCGACCGCCTCATCGAGTGGGCGCGAGGCCGCATCACGCTCGAGCACGGGCTCGCGCTCGGCGCGCTCGTCCTCGTGGCCGGCGTCGCCACGCTCGCGACGATCTTCGTCGCGTGGGCGCTCGGTGGCTTCGGCGCGCTCTCGCACGAGTACGCGACCGCGCTCGGTTTCACGCTCGTCGCGATCGGGACGCAGGTCATGCTCGGCTCGTTCTTCGTCGGCCTCCTGACGATGCGGGCGGGCGAGCCGTCGCGCGCGAGCCTCGTCGAGCGCGTCCCCGTCGCGTGACGGGGCCGTGATCTCGGTCGTCATCCCCGTCAAGGACGGCGGCGAGGACCTCACACGCTGCCTGGCGGGCATCGCGGCGCAACGGCTCGACGAAGAGGTCGAGGTCGTCGTGGTCGACTCGGGCTCGACGGACGGCAGCCCCGGCGTCGCCCGGGCGGCCGGTGCGGTCGTCCACGAGATCGACGCCACCGAGTTCGGCCACGGGCGCACACGGAACCTCGGCGCGGGAATCGCGCGCGGCGACCTGCTCGTGTTCACCTCGCAGGACGCGGTCGCGAACGACCAGCGGTGGCTCGCGGCCCTCTCGGCGGCGGCACGCTCGGCCCCGGACGTCGCCGGCGCGTACGGGCGTCAGCTGCCCCACCACGACGCCCGGCCGCCCGAGCGCTTCTTCCTCGACTTTCTCTACGGCCCCGAGCCGCGCATCCAGCGTGCGGGCGACGACGAGCTGACGTTCGAGTCGACGCTGTTCTCGAACGTCAACGCCGCGATCCCGCGCTGGGCGCTCGCGCGCTTCCCCTTCCGCGAGGACCTCACGATGAGCGAGGACCAGGAGTGGTCGCGCCGGGCCCTGCGCGCCGGATTCTCGCTCGTGTACGAACCGAGGGCGGCGGTCCGCCACTCGCACCCCTACACGATCCGCTCCGCGTTCAGGCGGTTCTTCGACTCGGGCGTCTCCGCCGAGCACGCGTACGTCGAGGGCGACGCGTCGCGGGCGGCGCTCCGTCGCGCGGGCGCCCGCTACGCGCGCGAGGAGCTCTTGTGGCTCTGGACGACGGGACAGCGCCGCTGGATTCCCTACACCGCCGTCTACGAGCTCGGCAAGTTCGCCGGCCTGCAGCTCGGCCTCCGCCACAAGCGGCTCCCGCGGTCGCTCACGCGGCGCCTCTCGGCCTACGTCGCTGAGTGAGCAGCAAGGACGTCCTCGCGGACGTCGCACCCCCAGCCGGGCCCGCCCGGGACGGCGAGCTCTCCGCCCTCGATGTGCGGGACGGCGGTCGTCAGCTCCTCGCGCCACGGGACGTCGTCGACGTCGACCTCGAGCAGCCGCACGTTCGGGATCGACGCGCACCACTGCGCCGCGATGAACGTCGCCAGGTGGCTGTAGTAGTTGTGCGGCGCGCACGCGACCTCGTGCGTCTCGGCGAGAGCGGCGATCTTCAGCGACTGCGCGAAGCCGTTCCAGATCACGTCGACCGACGCGACGTCCATCGCGCCCGCCTCGAGGTACGGCCGGAAGCCGCGGAGCGTGTAGAGGTTCTCGCCCGAGCAGAGCGGGATCGGTGA
>DASSUT010000316.1:0-4101 GCA_035706725.1 Gaiella sp.
GGCGCTCGGGATCCGGACGTTTCACAGGCGCTCGGCTATCCGCGAAACGGCACGGGCGGCCGCCGCGGCGACGGAGGGCTCGGGGTCGTCCAGGAACCGCTCGGCGAGCGCCGCGTCGTCGGGGTCGCCGACGTTTCCGAGTGCGACGAGCGCGTTCCGGCGGAGCCAGCGCGGGTCGTTCCGGGGGACGAACAGCCGGTCGAGATCGGCGACGAGCTCGGCGCCGTCGCGGGTCAGCCAGTCCGTGAGGGAGACCGTCGCCTCCGCGTCGGCCGGAAGTCGTTCCGCGGCGCGGCGCTTCTCGATGCCGGTGTTCCAGGGGCAGACGTCCTGGCAGATGTCGCATCCGTAGACACGGTCCTCGAGCGCGTCCGCCACGTCTGCCGGGAGCTCGCCCGCGGTCTGCGTCCAGTACGAGAGGCAGCGGGTCGCGTCCAGCACGCCCGGCTCGTCCTCCCGTAGCGCGTCGGTCGGGCACGCGTCGATGCAGCGCGTGCAGCTTCCGCACCCGGCGTCGAGCGCCGGGGTCGGCTCGAGCTCGGCCTCCGTGACGAGCGTCCCGAGCACGACCCACGAGCCGTAGGCCCGCGTGATCAGCATCGTGTTCTTGCCGATGAACCCGACCCCGGAACGCTCTGCGCCCGCGCGGTCGACGTGCTGGTTCGCGTCGACGAGCACGCGATAGGAGCCGCCGAGGCGGCGGCCGAGCGCGTCGAGCCGCTCCCCCAGGAGCGCGTAGTGATCGCGCCAGGCATAGCGGGGCAGCCTCCCCTCCCCGCGCTCGGTCTCGGGGCCGGGCGCGTAGTAGCAGAGCGCCGTGGAGACGACCGTGCGGGCGCCCTCGAGGAGCGTCTCCGGGTGGCAGGAGACCTCGGGCCGCGCCATCGTGAAGCGCATCGAGCCGAACAGGCCTCGCCCGCGCCGCTCGCGGATGTGACGTTCGGTCTCGTCGTAGGGTGCGACGGGTGCGGCGCCGACGACGTCGATCCCGAGCTCGTCCGCGATGCTGCGCAGCTCTCCTGCGGTCATGCGAGGATCGTGCCATGCGCGCCGCACGCATCCACGAGGAGGGCGGCCCGGAGGTCGTCGTGGTGGAGGAGGCGCCCGACCCGGTTCCGGGCCCCGGCGAGGTCCTCGTCCGCCTCCGCGCGGCGTCGCTCAACCGCCTGGACGTCTGGGTCCGCAGAGGCCTCCCGTCCGTGCCGAAACCGCGGATACTCGGCGCGGACGGCGCGGGCGTCGTGGAGGCGCTGGGTGACGGCGTCACGGGCCTCGAGCCCGGCGACCGGGTCGTGCTCAACCCGGGGCTCGTCCACGACGACCGGGTGACGGTGATCGGGGAGCACTTCGACGGCACGCACGCCGAGCTGATCGCTATCGCCGCGGAGCAGGTGTTCCCGCTCGACGACGGGATCTCGTTCGAGACCGCAGCGGCGTTTCCGCTCGTCTACGAGACCGCGTACCGGATGCTCGTCACGAAGGAGGCCGTCACCGAAGGAGAGTGGGCGCTGATCTGGGGCATCGGCGGCGGGGTCGCTACCGCTGCGTTCGAGATCTGCCGGGCGTTCGGAGTCCGCACGATCGTCACCTCCGGCAGCCCCGACAAGCTCGCGGCTGCGCAGGAATGGGGCGCGGACGTCGTGGTCGATCACGGTCGCGAGGACGTCGTCGAGGCCGTGAAGGCGGCGACGGGCAAGGGCGCAGACGTGGTCGTCGAGACGGTCGGCGAGGCGACGTGGGCACGTACGCTCGCCGCCGTACGACCGTTCGGCCGCGTCGTGGTCTGCGGCGCGACCACGGGACCGAACCCGCCCGCACAGCTCCACCGCCTCTGGTGGAAGCAGCTGACGATCCTCGGGTCGACGATGGGCGCGCGCCAGGACTTCCTCGGCGCGTACGAGCTCGTCCGTATGGGGCGTGTCCGGGTGCACGTCGACAGCGTGTTTCCGCTCGCGGAGGTCGCCGCCGCACACGAGCGCCTCGAGAGCGGCGCCCAGCTCGGCAAGGTCGTGCTGACGATTCCCGGCTGAGCGGCCTGTCCCCGAGCGCCAGCCGCTACGGTACGGCCATGGTCACGAAGGACGACGTCGTCGAGGCGCTCCACGGGGTCGAGGACCCGGAGCTCGGGATGGACATCGTCGAGCTCGGGCTCTTCTACGACACCGAGATCGACGGCCCGCACGTGAAGGTCGTGCACTCGCTCACCTCGATGGGCTGCCCCGCCGGACCGATGATCCAGGAGTCGATCCACGACGCGGTGTCGGCGCTGCCGGGCGTCGAGCAGGTCGACGTCGAGCTGACGTTCGACCCGCCGTGGACGCCCGACCTGATGTCGGACGACGCGAAGTTCATCCTCGGGTTCGGCTAGCTTCCCGAACCTGGCCGCCCCGGCCGTCGTCTGCTTCAATGCGCGCGGGCTGGGGAGCCGAACCGAGGGAGGAACGACGTATGAGACGCACGACTGCTCTCGTGCTCGCGGCGCTCGCGATCGCGCTCGGCGCCGCCGGGACCGGCTGGGCGATCACCGGCGGACAGCTCGACGGTAACGGCCACCCGAATGTGGCGATGATCGTCTTCTACCAGCCCGACGGCCGGTTCCGGTGCTCGGCGACGCTCGTGTCACCGACGGTGCTCGTCACCGCTGCGCACTGCACGGACGGCGTCCGCGGCAAGGTGATCGCGACGTTCGAGCCCGTCGCCCCAGCGTCGCCGCGTGCGGCCGACGACGCCGGCGACGGCATGTCGCAGGTCGGCTACGACGACACGGTGCCCGAGCCGTGGCTGACCGGGACGGCCCACGCCCATCCGCTGTGGGACGGCGAGCTCCAGCTCAACGACCTGCACGACGTCGGCGTGGTCGTGCTCGACAAGGCGTACACCGCCGCGACGCCCGCGGCGCTCACGCCGGCCAACTACCTCGACGGGCTCTCGAAGGGCAACGGCGGGCTCAACAAGCAGACGTTCACGCTCGTCGGTTACGGGGTCTTCTTCGAGAAGCCGGCGTCCGGCCCCCAGAAGCCCAGTGATCTCGCGGGCAACGACCGCACACGCCGAGTCACGACGGCCGTCGGGCAGAACCTGACGTCGCAGGTGCTCAAGCTCGCCGAGAACGCGAACGACTCGCGCGCCGGTGGAGGGACCTGCTTCGGCGACTCCGGCGGACCCGCCTTCCACAACGGCCTGCTGGTCGGCGACACGAGCTTCGGTGCCAGCCAGTTCTGCCGGAGTGCGGGGGGCTACTACCGCCTCGACACGGCGGACGCTCGCATGTTCCTCGACGACTTCGTGACGCTTCCGTAGCGACTGCGGCGCGGCGAGGGTGGCCACCGGTCACGCTCGCCGCGCCGCTCCTGCGGACTCCCGCTTCGCGAGCTAGCCCAAGAGCCGCACTTCCTCGCGCCGCTCGCGGGCGAAGAAGTGGATGCCGTCCGTGAAGCGGACCCAGTTGCAGCGCATGCACATCACGAGCGAATGGGTCCGGGCAGAGTCCGCGCCGAAGCGCACGCCTCGCAGGAGGTCCCCGTTCGTGACCCCGGTCGCGACCACGATCACGTCGCCGCGCGCGAGGTCCTCCTCGGTGAAGACGTGCTGGACGTCCTCGAGCCCCACCGCGTGCGCCTCCTCGATCTGGCTCCGTGTCGTCGGCCAGAGCTGCGCCTGCATGCCGCCGCCGAGACAGCGAAGCGCCGCCGCCGTGAGCACGGCCTGCCGCGTGCCGCCGATCCCGATCGCGAGGTGGTCGTTGGTCCCGCGGATCGCGGCGGAGATCGACGCGGCCACGGTGCCGTCGCCGATCAGCTTGATGCGCGTGCCTGCGCCGCGGAGCTCTTCGATCAGGTCGTGGTGGCGTGGACGGTCGAGCACGAGCGCGGTGATGTCGAGCGGCTGCCGGCCGAAGCTCTCCGCGACGTCGCGCACGTTGTCCGCGACCGGCCGGTTCAGGTCGATCACCGACCGGGCACGGGGCCCGACCGCGATCGAGCGCATGTACATGTCGGGCAGGTGACGCAGCGCGCCCTCGGGCGCGACCGCGAGCATCGCGAGCGCGCCGACACCTCCGCGGGCGACCACGCCGCGACCCTCGATCGGGTCGAGCGCCAG
>DASSUT010000317.1:0-5895 GCA_035706725.1 Gaiella sp.
CGTCACGGTCTTCGAGGCGGTGAAGGCCCGTCGCGACCGCATCCCCGGAGTCGCCTTCGCGAGCTCGACGGCGGTCTACAACGCGTCGGACGCATCTCCCGCGTCCGAGCGCGGCGGCACGGAGCCGTCCACGCACTACGGCGTCTTCAAGCTGGCGAACGAGCGAACGGCGAGGGTCTTCTGGCACGACGACGGCGTACCGTCGATCGGGATTCGGCCGTACGTCGTCTACGGGCCGGGACGCGACCAGGGATTGACCTCCGGCCCGTCGCTGGCGATGGCCGCCGCGGCGCGGGGCGAGGGCTTCACGATCGAGTACGGGGGCACCGCGCAATACGACTTCGCGCCCGACGTCGGACGGGCGTTTGCGCTGGCGGCGCGGGCGACCGCCGACAGCGCCCACGTGGCGAACTTCCCGGGGGTGCCCTCGCCGATGGAGGCCGTGGTGGCCGCGATCGAGGCCGCGGCTCCGGAGGTGGCCGGCAAGATCGACGAGGGCGACGGCCAGCTCCCGTTTCCGGAGGCGCTGCAGGCGACCCTCCTCGAACGCCTGGTCGGCCCGCTCCCGCACACCTCGCTCGCCGACGGCGCGGCCCACACGATCGAGCACTTCCGCGCGCGCTCTAGTGGAGAAGCGGGCGCAATGCGTCGCGCGCGATGAGGAAGCCCCGTTTCACGAGCTCCTCGGTGCCCTCGAACGACCGGTCCTCGTGCTCGATCGAGATGACGTCGTCGTAGCCCGCGCGGTAGAGGGCTGCGACGAACCGACCCCAGCGGACCTCTCCGAGACCCGGTAGACGGGGAACCTGCCAGCCCATTCCCAGAGAGATCGTCCCGTTGCGGTAGAGACCGTCCCGGTCGATCTCGAGGTCTTTCGCATGCACGTGGAAGATCCTCGAGGAGTAGTCGCGTACGACCCGTTCGTAGTCGATCTGGAGCCACACGAGGTGTGACGGATCGAGGTTGAGCCCGAAGCTCGGGCTCGGCTCGATCGAGAACATCTCGTCCCAGACGGCCGGCGTGGCCGCCAGGTTCGTGCCGCCGGGCCACTCGTCGTAGGAGAAGATCATCGGGCAGTTCTCGATCGCGATCTTCACGCCACGGTCCTCTGCGTAGCCGACGAGGCGAGGCCAGACCCGGCGGAACTCGCGGAAGTTGTCCGGCACGTTCTTCGTCTTGTCCCGCCCGACGAACGTGCCCACCGTCGGCACTCCGAGCGCGGCGGCCGCGTCGATCACCTTGCGCAGATGCGCATGCGCCGCCCGTCGCTCCCGCGGGTCGGGATGGAGGTTGTTCGGGTAGTAGGCGAGGGACGAGATCGAGAGCCCGTGCGGGTCGAGGACGTCGCGCACGGCCTCGGGATCGACGCGAGCGACGTCGATGTGCGACGTTCCGGCATAGCGCCTGCGCTCGCCGGTCGCGGCGGGCCAGCACGCGACCTCCAGGGTCTCGAAGCCCTCGCCGGCAGCCCAGGCGGCGACCTCTGCGAGGGAGCGGCGCGGGAACGGAGCGGTCAGCAATCCGAGCTTCACCGGTCGCGCGCCTCGATCCGACGTGTGGCGGGCCGGCGACTCCGGCCCCACGGCTCGGCCGTGCTCATGCGGGCGCCGCGCCCTTGCCCGCCGACGGCTTCGTCTTCGTCCGGCGCCGGACGACCCTCTCGGTACGTCTCACGTGCTTCCGTGCCTCCGCCCCGGCCCGCGACACGTCACCGGCGCGGATCGCCTCGAGGATCGGTACGTGGAACTCGGCGAGATCCGCCGGGCCCCAGAACGTCCAGTAGGTGGCGAAGGCCGTCGAGAGGTCGATGCCGAGCACGAGCCAGGCGCGGAGGAGCGGCTCGTTGCCCGCCATCTCGACCACCGTGCGGTGGAACAGCACGTCGTGCGCGACCTGCGTCCTCGAGTCCGCACGGGAGGCGGCGCGACGCATCGCCTCGACCTGCCGCTCGAGCGACCGGACGTCGCGGTCGGCCCTCGCGGCGGCCTCCCGGGCCGCGACGCTCTCGAGCGCCGCCCGGACGGGGAAGACCGGCAACAGGTGCTCGTCGTCGACGGCGCGTACCCGAGCCCCGCGAAACGGCTCGGACTCGACGAGCCTGAGGCTCTGCAGATCACGCAGCGCCTCCCGCACGGGCGCCTGGCTCGTGCCGAACTCACGGGCGATACGCGTCTCGATGAGACGCTCGCCCGGTCGAAGCTCACCACGAAGGATGCGCTCGAGGAGAACCTCCTTGACCTGATCGCCCAGGATCGTGCGGGAGACGGTGCCCACCTGACGCGAGGATCCTCGATCGGCCGCGCCCCGTCAACCGGCGCCCCACCGTGCTCGACGTCCCTCCGCGTTACCGTGCGGGCGGCGTGAGGAAGGTCGCGGTGATCGCGTCCGCCAGCGGATGCGGCAAGACCACGGTGGGTCGCAGGCTCGCGGCCCGGCTCCGCGTGCCGTTCGTCGAGCTCGACGCCCTCAACCACGGCCCCGGCTGGACGGAGGCGACGGCCGACCAGCTCCGGGAGCGGGTCGCGCCGCTCGTCGCGACGGACGAATGGGTGATCGACGGCGGCTACCGGGGCAAGCTGGGCGACCTCGTGCTCGCGGCCGCGGAAGAGGTCGTGTGGCTCGACCTCCCCCGTCGGGTCTGGCTCCCTCGGCTCGTGCGGCGCACGATCGTCCGCATCGTGCGGCGCGAGGAGCTCTGGGGCGGCAACCGCGAAACCGTTCGCAACGCGGTATGGGGAGGCGAGGCCCTGATCCCGTACGCGCTCCGCGGCTACCGCCGACGCCGCCGCGAGTACCCGTCGCAGCTCGCGCGGTTCCGCGTCGTCCGGCTCCGCTCCCGGCGCGAGATCGACGCGTGGCTCGCGTCCGTCCCCGGCGTCGCGCTCAGCGCGGGCGGAGCAACGCGACCGCCTGAGCGGCGAGCCCCTCCCGGCGACCGGTGAACCCGAGCCCGTCGGTCGTGGTCGCGCGAACGTTGATCCGCTCCCGCTCCACGCCGAGCGCCCCCGCGAGCCGGTCGCGCATCGCCTCGCGGTGCGGGGCGACACGCGGTTCTTCCCCGATCAGCACGCAGTCGGCGCTCGCGAGCTCGTACCCGGCCTCGCCCACGCCGCGGTACGCCTCGGCGAGCAGTACGAGCGAGTCCGCGCCCCGGTATCGCTCGTCGTCGGAGGGAAAGAGGCCACCGATGTCCCCGAGGCCGGCAGCGCCCAGCAGCGCGTCGGTGAGGGCGTGTGCGAGCACGTCGCCGTCCGAGTGGCCGACGAGGCCGCGCGGATGGTCGATCGTGACGCCTCCGAGGACGAGGGGCGTTCCCTCGCCGAACGCGTGCGCGTCGACGCCGAGGCCGATCCGGAGCTCGCTCAAGGCCGGCCGACGAGCGCGAGGTCGAGATGTTCGGGAAGCTCTGCGAGGGAGGCGAGCGGAACTGCGCCCGCGGGCGTCTCCTGCAGGCTGCCCCACGGGCCACGGCGAAGGTGGAACGCGACAAGACCGGCGGCGAGCGCCGGGCCTGCGTCGTTGTCGGCACGATCGCCGACGTACGCGACCTCACCGGGCTCGGCGTCGGTCAGCTCCACGAGCCGCTCGAAGAACCGCACGTCCGGCTTCGCGACGCCGAGCCCGGCCGAGCTCGTGATCAGATCTGCCGGGAGGCCGGCCGACCGCGCCCACTCCTCCATCGCGGCGCTCTGGTTGCCTGCGATCCCGACGAGCATGCCGCACGATCGCACTTGCTCGAGGCACACGAGCGCGTCCTGGTAGAGGTCCTGCCGCGTGTAGACGAAGCGCTCCCACAGACCCGCCGGGCGCTCGACTCCGAGGTGCCGCCAGAGCTCACCGTGCTCCTCGCCCCGCTCGATCGTCTTGCCGAGCGCCGCCCAGACCACGTGCGGCGCAAGACCCGCGGCTCGCGCGACCTCGCGCCAGATCCGCTCCTCGTCGACGAGCGTCTCGCCGACGTCGAAGAACACCGCGCGGACCGTCACCCGCGCTCCTCGTCGAGCTGCCGTTCGACGTGCTCGAGGTCCTCGCGGGTCGTCACCTTCTCGAGCCTGCGGTCGCCCTCGACCACGGCGACCGTTCCACCGGCGCGCTCGACGAGCGACGCGCAGTCGGTCGCACCCGAGAGGTCGCCCTCGTGAGCGGCCCGCAGGCGATCGGCGAGAAACGCCTGGGGCGTCTGGACGGCCACGAGCTCGTCGCGGTCGACGGTCTCCGCGACGAGGCCGCTCCGCACGCGCTTCACGGTGTCTCGCAGCGGGAGCGCCGGGACGACCCCGTCGACGGTTCCGTCGAGCCTGCCGAGCAGGCGCTCGATCACGGCGTCGTCGACGAGCGGCCGCGCCGCGTCGTGGACGAGGACGACGAGCGCCTCGTCCGGGACCTCGGCGAGCGCGTTGCGCACGGATTCCGCCCGCGTCGCGCCACCGGTCACCACCGAGGAGACCTTCGACGCGACGAGCTCCTCTGCGAGCAGGATCGACGGCTCCTCCCAGCCCGCCGGTGCCGCGACCACGATCGCGTCGATCCAGTCCGACGCATCGAGCCGCTCGACGCTCTCCGCGAGCAGCGGACGCCCCTGGAGCGCCGCGAACGCCTTCGGCCGGTCGCTCCCGAGCCGCTCCCCCGAGCCGGCAGCAACGAGAACGACCCATGTTGTCTGGGCACTTTCCTGGCGGAAAGTGCCAGGAGAGTCGGTCACCGTGCTGACGCTAGCGCGTTCGTCTGGCACTTTCCGTCAGGAAAGTGCCCGGCGGTCAGGCCGTCGCGGCTGCGGCCGTCTTGGGCTTGGCCTTCGCCCGCTTCCCCTTGGCGGGGTTCGCGAGCACCTCTTCGAGCCAGGCGTGCGCGTCGTCCTCGCTCAGGTCCTTCGCGTACATGAGCTCGGAGGCGAGGATCTTCTTCGCCTTGACGTACATCTGCTTCTCGCCCGTGGAGAGACCCTTCTCGTGGTCGCGCAACGCGAGGTTCCGGACGACCTCGGCGAGCTCGAGGATGTCTCCGGTCTTCATCTTGTCCCGGTTGTGCTTGAAGCGGCGGTTCCAGTTCTTCGGCATCTCGGTCGAGCCGCCGAGGAGCACCTTCACGACGACCTCGACCATCTCCTGGTCGATCACCCACCGCAGACCGACCTTCTCGGCGTTGTCCACCGGGACGTTGACGGTCATCTCGTTGTGGAGGATCTTGATCGTCAGGTACTCGCGCTCCTGGCCCAGGACGAGCTTGACGTCCTTTGAAACGACCGTTCCTGCGCCGTGGTGGGGATACACGACCTTGTCGCCGACATCGAACACGCCTCGAGCCCTCCCGTCGTCCGGTCTTGATATGCGCCTGACTCACGAAAAGCGCCGGCTGCGATCCGCCGGCGTGTTAGCCCCATTGTAGCCGAAAGAAATCCCTGCGTTCCGGGCATGAATGCACGCTCCGGGACACCAGTCGCGGACGTCCGAGACCGGTCATGCGGCGCGCGCCGGCTCCCGTAGCTCGGTCTCCCCGTTTCCGGTCGTCGCGGCGAGGCCGGCCGCGAGCGCCTGCCTCACGGTCTCGGCGCCGACGACCCTCGGGCCGCCTTTCCGTTCGCGCGTGCCGTGCGGGACGACCGCCACCTCCACGCCGAGCTTCGCGCACTCCTCGAGCCTCCGCTCCGCCTGCGCACCGGGCCGCAGCCGCCCCGTGAGACCGAGCTCGCCGAACGACGCCACGCCGTCGACGAGCGGCGCGCCGCGCGCGGCCGAGGCGATCGCGAATGCGATGCCGAGGTCTGCGCCGGGCTCGTCGATCCGCACGCCGCCGGCGACGTTCACGAAGACGTCCGCGGTGCCGAGCGGCACGCCCGCGTGGCGCGCGAGCACCGCGACGATCATCGCGAGCCGCTTCGGGTCGACGCCGGTCCCG
>DASSUT010000318.1:0-2582 GCA_035706725.1 Gaiella sp.
TGCCGTCGCGGTCGCCATGTGTACGCTCGGCTGCATGGCTACCACACTCACCTGGCTCGGTCACGCGGCGTTCCGGCTCGACACGGAGGCCGGCACGCGCGTCTACCTCGACCCCTTTCTCACCGGAAACCCGAAGTGCCCCGAGAACGAGCAGTCGCCCGAGCGCTGCGACCTGATCCTGCTCACGCACGGCCACGGCGACCACGTCGGCGACACCGTCGACCTCGCGAAGCGCTTCGAGTGCCCGGTGGTGGCGCCGGTCGAGCTGCGCGACTGGCTGACCGACGTCCACGGCCTGCCGCAGGCCGACGAGCACTCGCCGAACAAGGGCGGCACGGTCTCGTTTTCGGGCGTCCGGCTCACGCTGACCGACGCGAACCACTCGTCGAGCAACTGGCAGGACGGGAAGATCGTCTACACGGGCGAGCCGACAGGGGTCGTGGTGCGCCAGGACGACGGTCCGGCGGTCTACTTCGCGGGAGACACCAACGTGTTCGGCGACATGGCGCTCATCCGGCGGCTGTATGCGCCCGACGTGGCGGTGCTGCCAATCGGCGACCACTTCACGATGGGGCCCGAGGAGGCGGCGCTCGCGGCCGAGCTCCTCGGTGCGCCGCGGGTCGTGCCCTGTCACTACGGCACGTTCGGCCTCCTCACCGGCACGCCCGACGCGTTGCGCCCGCTCCTGCCTTCCGGCGTCGAGCTGCTCGACCCCGCCCCGGGCGAGACCCTCACGCTCTGAGGCGTCAGCCACCGAGCGCAGGTCGCGGCCTCGGACGCCTTCTGCGGCGCGCGAGGAGCCCGACGCCTGCGATGCAGAACGCGGCGAGCACGCCCGCGGTCACCGGCATCGCCGGGAACGACCCGTTGTCTCCCCCGCCGATCGTGACCGGGGAATACGTGTGGGTCTGCGAGAAGCCGTCCCAGATCTCGTACCGCCACGTGCCGGCCGTCGGGAACCTCACGGTGGCGACGTACGTGCCCGGCTCGCCCGCAGGCGTCGCGGCGAACGTGTCGGTCTCGCCGACGGCGTTCGTGATGCGGACGGTGGGCCTGAGCCCGTCGAGCGGGGTCAGCCCGTGCTGGAGAACCGTCAGCGTCGGTGTCCACGTGCCGCCGGCCTCGGTCCCCGCAGGGAGCGAGCTCAGCCGGACGGTGGCGAAGCCGCCGGCGGTCGCCGCGGCCGGGAGCAGTAGGGCGGCGAGCGCCAGCCCGAGGAGCAATCGCTTCATGCACGCCTCCTGTGGTCGATCCCTCTACACCGCCGTCGGGCATCCGGTTCCCGGGCTTGGGCTCGCTCCAGTACCCTCCGCGCCGTGAGGGAGCGCTGGTTCGGCTCGACGGGCCGCAAGGTGCCCGCGATCGTCCTCGACGGAACCGCCGATCTCGAGGGCGCGCTCGTGCTGGACTCGGTCGACGACGACGCCCGGCTGCGCGATGCGCATGCGAACGGCACGCCGGTCGTCGTGCGGGCCGGCGACGCCGACGGCGTCGCCACGGCGCTCGCGCGACCCGAGGTCTCCTGCGTCCTCGTCACCGATCCCGCCCTGCTCGACCTCGACCTGCCGGAGCTCACGTATGGCTGACCGGGCACGTTGCAACGTGCAGCTTGTGGTGGCCCGCACGCCGGTCGCGACGTACTCGATCTGCGCCTGCGACCTCGACGCGGGTCAGTGGGGGGTCGCGACGCAATCGAAGTTCCTCGCGGTCGGCTCCGTCGTTCCCTGGGCGGAGCCGCACGTCGGCGCGATCGCGACTCAGGCGTACGCGAACCCGCGCTACGGCCCGGAGGGCCTCGCACTGCTGCGGGACGGTCTCTCCGCCGAGGAGGTCGTGGAGCGGGTCACGTCGGCGGACGAGGGCCGCGGGCAGCGCCAGCTGGGCGTGGTCGACGCCGAAGGGCGAGCCGCCACGTTCACGGGCGCAGACTGCCACGCGTGGGCCGGCGGCCGCACCGGCGACGGCTATGCGGCACAAGGGAACATCCTCGTCTCCGGCGCGACCGTCGACGCGCTCGCCGAGACGTTCGAGGCGTCCGCCGGAAGGCGGCTCGCGGAGCGGCTGCTCGACTGCCTCGACGCCGCGGAGGCGGCGGGCGGGGACAGCCGCGGACGGCAGTCCGCCGCGCTCCTCGTCGTCGAGCGCGACGGCGGGTATGCGAGCCTGTCGGACGTGCTGGTCGACCTCAGAGTCGACGACCATCCCGACCCGCTCGGCGAGCTCCGACGGATCTACCGGATGCACGACGCCCTCTTCGGCCGGACACCGCGCGACGAATGGCTTCCCGTGGACGCCGCGCTCCGGGTGGAGATCGACGCGCTCCTCGCGAAGACCGGGCACGCCGCGCTGGCGGACTGGGCCGGCGTGGAGAACCTCGAGGAACGCATCGACGGTGAAGACCGGATCGACCCGGTCGTCCTCGAGCGCCTGCGGGAGTCGGCATGAGCGAGCGGTTCCGCGTCGTCTCGCTCGACGAGATCTCGCTCGACCAGGCCGGGGGGCCGCGGTGGCACGCGGTCCGGCGCACGCTCGGCGTGCAGGCGTTCGGGATCAATGCATGGACGGCCGTCGAGGACGGCCAG
>DASSUT010000319.1:0-2039 GCA_035706725.1 Gaiella sp.
ACCGTCCTCGCAAGCCTCTACGCGACCATGCACGACATCTCGAACGGGCGGATGGTGATGGGCATCGGCCGGGGGGACTCGGCCCGGCGCTACATCGGCCAGCAGCCGGTCAAGGTCGCGGAGTTCGAGCGGCGCCTGCAGATGATCAAGCCGTTCATGAACGGCGAGGAGGTCCACTGGAACGACAAGGACCTCCACCTCAAGTGGGTGCGTCCCGAGCTTCCGAGGATTCCGATGTGGGTCGCGGGCTACGGGCCGAAGGCGCTCGGCGTCGCCGGCCGCGTCGGCGACGGCGTCGTGATCCAGCTCGCCGACCCCGAGATCATCCAGTGGATCATGGGGACGGCGCGCGCGGCCGCCGAGGAGGCGGGGCGCGACCCGGCCGAGCTCAAGTGCATCGTGTGCGCGCCGAGCCATGTCGGCCCGATCGAGGACGGCAGAGAACAGACCCGCTGGTTCCCGGCGATGGTCTCGAACCACGTCCAGGACCTGATCGAGCGGTACGGCACCGACGGCTCGGTCGTCCCGCACGCGCTGACCGACTACGTCGAGAAGCGCAAGTTCTACGACTACGACGAGCACTCCCGCGTCGGCGCGAGGCACGGCGAGTTCGTCACCGACGAGATTTGCGACCGCTTCTCGGTGCTCGGCGACACGACGCAGATCACCGAGAAGCTTCGACAGCTCGAGTCGATCGGCGTCGACCACTACTCGATCTACCTGATGACGCACAGCCAGGAGAAGACGCTCGAGGCCTACGGACGCGACGTCATCCCGCAGTTCGCAGGCGCGCCCGCGTAGGGCCCGCGATGGACGAGGCCGAGCGGCAGATCGAGGCGTGGCGGTCGGTGGCCGCCGGCTGGGAGCGGCAGCGTCCCCTGGTGTGGGAGGCGACCCGGCCGGTCTCAGAACGTCTGGTCGAACTGCTCGACCCGCGCCCCGGCGAGTCGATCCTCGAGGTCGCGGCAGGGCCGGGGGACACGGGCTTCCTCGCCGCGCAGGCGCTCGCGCCCGGCGGCAGGCTCATGTCGACCGACGCGGCGCCGGAGATGGTCGAGGCCGCCCGGCGCCGGGCCGCCGAACTCGGCCTCGGGGAACCGGCGGTGTCGTTCGCCGTCGAGGACATGGCGTCGCTGTCCTTCGACGCGGCGTCGTTCGACGGGGTCCTCTCCCGGTGGGGGCTGATGCTCGTCCCGGACGTCGGCGCCGCGGCGGGCGAGGTCGCGCGTGTGACGAAACCCTCCGGACGCGTCGCCGTCGCGGTGTGGGCTCATCCCGACGACAACGAGTGGATGACAGCTCCCGGCCGGGCGGCGGTGGAACTCGGCCTCGCGGAACGGCCTCCTCCCGACGCGCCGGGCCCGTTCAGGCTCTCCGAGGAGGGGCGTCTCGCCGAAGTTCTCGAGAGCGCAGGTCTCGCCGTCGAGACCGTCGAGGACGTGCCGATTGCCTGGCGCGTCGAGTCGCTCGACATGTGGTGGGACGTCGCCCGCGATACCTCGCGGGCGCTCACGCTCAGCCTCGAGGAGGCGACACCCGAGGAGGCCGCGGCGGTGCGGGACGGGGCGGAGCGGAGGCTCCAGCGCTACGTGCAACCGGACGGCTCGCTCGCGGTGACCGGCCTGGCGCGCGTCGCGCTCGCGCGCAGACCGGCCTAGGATCTCTCGCGTGCAGGACCGATGGTTCGTGGTCAACCTCGCCGACGAGGCGGCACGCTGGGTCGAGCGGCCCGGCTTCGGCAAGCGAGCGCTGCTCGAGCCCGAGCACGGACGCTTCCCGCAGGTCGGCATCCATCTCTCGGTGATCGGGCCGGGCGAGCATTCGACGCTCTACCACGCGGAGGAAGCGCAGGAGGACTTCCTCGTCCTGCGCGGGTCGTGCACGGCGATCGTGGAGGACGAGAAACGGCCGGTCGAGCAGTGGGATCTCGTCCATTGCCCGCCGGGCACGCGCCACACGTTCGTGAACGAGGGCTCGCAGCCGTGCGTCCTCCTGATGATCGGAGCGCGCGTAGGCGGAGGGATCCACTACCCGGTCTC
>DASSUT010000320.1:0-10443 GCA_035706725.1 Gaiella sp.
GGCGCACGCTCGGGTCCGTGAAGACGTCCCTCTCGTCGAAGCTCGTGGTGGAGAACTCGCTCACGACGGCGCCTTCCGCACCTGCCTGGAACCAGTGGAGCGTGTCCGGCGGGATCGTGACCTGGTCACCCGGTTCGAGCACGACCTCGCGCCAGACCGTCAGGTGCTCGCGGGCCCCGGGCGGCGGCTCGGCTTTCGGTCTCTCGGCCGGCTCGCCCGGAAGGTAGAGACAGACGCGCCCGAAGCGGCAGCGGAACGTCTCCTCCTTGCCCGCATGGCCGTCGAACGGCGGATGCCGGTGCTCCGGGCAGAACTGAAAGGGGAGGAGTACCAACTCCTTCGCGCAGCAGCGATCCGTGTTCACGTAGACGATCAGCTGCAGGCCGATCTCTCGCGGACGGCCGAGCCCGAAGTCGGCGACCTCGATCGCCTGCGCCTCGGTCGGCGTCACGACCACGCCCGCTTGCCGCAGAAGGTCCAGGGCCTCGCGCGCGAGGCTCAACGTCCGCCCGCTGCGTCGTGCTGCAGGTGGCCGTGCCAGGCGCCGGCGCCCTCGCGGGCCGCTCCTGTGATCGCGACGAAGAGAAGGGCGAGCCCGGCGATCTGCGCGAGATGGTAGGTGGAGTCGGGATCGAGCCCCATCGGCCGGAGGAAGCCTGCGTCGGGGACCTTCACCACCGCAGCAGCGACGCTCGCGCCGATCGCGACGAGCATCGCACGCCCCAGGGGGTGCCGGCGGTACGCGGCCCACACCCAGAGCGCGAGCACGCTCAGCATCGTGAGGCTCTCGCACGCGAGGATCGCCCCGATGCCGGCCCGCCCGCTCGCGGCCATCGCGACGTATGCGGCGAGTCCGACCGAGCGGAGCATCCAGAACGCGCGGGCGCGGCCGGGGCCGAGGACCTCGGCGACGGTTGCCGCGAGCAGGTACGAGACCGCGACCACGACGACGACGCTGATCGCCGCCCAGCTCACCTCGGCCGCGCCCGGCCAGCGGGCGATCACCCCGTGATGGACGGCGCCCGCGAGCGCCGCGATCCCGAACCACGCGAACGCCGATCGCCAGTGGCGGTGGATCCCCGGAGAGCGATGGAGCTGCAGTGCGAGCGCCACGGCCACGAGGCCGAGGAGAAGATCTGTGAGGGACTGCGCCGGTTCGGCGAGCACCCGGCCACGGTAGCGCCTCGCGGCACGCTTCGGCCCGCGGAGCACCGCGTGCGCGGCCGCCCTACGGGTACGTGGCGTCGGGCACCTGGTCGTCGCCCGGCGGGCCGGAGAAGATCTCCGTCATCACGCCGAGATCTCGGTCCGTGCCGAGGTAGGCGAACGTGACGCCGTTGTACTCGCCCCCGAAGACCACGTCTCGTCCCTTCGTCTCCAGCTCCGCGAGCGCGGCGCCGTAGTCCGGGACCGCGAGCCCGACGTGGTGCACGCCCTCCCCCTTCTCGGCGAGAAAGCGCGCGTACGTGCTTCGCTCGTCGAGGGGCTCGACGAGCTCCCACTGCACGCGTCCGACCTGCGCGAGCGCGAGCCGCCACGACGACTCGACCGGCTCTCCGCACACGTGCATGCCGCGCACCGTGTCGGCGTTGAACTCGTAGACGTTCCACGGGCCGATGCCGTACTCCTCGACGTACGTGCGCATCGCCGCATCGAGGTCACGCACGACCACGGAGACCTGGAGGACGTCGGTGAAGACGGGCTCGCGCACGCGCGCATCCTATTCGGGCGCGACGAGCGGCTGCCTCGCGGCCGCCACGCCGCCGGCTCAAGGTTCCATCACATCCTCGTCGTACGCTTCCCGCCCGATGCGTCCGCTCGCGCTCCTGGTCGCCGTGCTCGCGACAGTCGTCATCGCTTGTGGTGATTCACCACAAGCCCGGACCGCACCCGCGCGAGCGGCGGGCGCGGAGGTGTTCCAGGGGCTCGGGACCTGGATCGACGTCTACGACACGGCGCTCTACCGGTCGCCGACGCTCGTCGCCGCACGGATGAAGGCGCACGGCGTGAGCACGGTGTGGATCGAGACCGCGAACGATGGCTCGAAGACGGACGTCGTGCAGCCGGCGGGCATCGGGAGCCTCGTCGACGCGCTCCACGCGCAGGGCATCTCCGCGGTCGCGTGGTATCTGCCCGGGCACGACCGCACCGGCAAGGATCTGCGGCGAGCGCGCGCGATGCTCTCCTTCCGGACGCCTGCGGGCGACACGTTCGACGGGGTCGCGCTCGACATCGAGTCGCTGCGGACGAAGAACGTCGCGCAGCGGACGACACGCATGGTGTCCCTGCTCGGCACGCTGCGCGACGAGGCCGGCTCGACGCCCGTCGCGGCGATCACGTACCCACCGCGCGCATTCGAGCGTCACCTGAGCTGGTGGCCGGGCTTTCCCTGGACGGAGATCGCACAACGGGTGGACGCGATCGTGCCGATGCTCTACACGGGCGGCGGCTTCAAGGGCTACGACGCGACCTACGGGTACGTCGCGCGCTCGCTCCGCCTCCTCCGCGCCGCGGTCGGGAGCGACATCGCCGTGCACGCGGCGGGCGGCGTCGCGAACCGCATGACGAAGGACGAGCTCAAGGCGTTCGACGACGCCGTGCTGGACGACGGCACCGCGACGGGGTGGAGCCTCTACGACTACCAGACCACTACGGCGCCGGCTTGGGCGGCGATGGCGCGCCTGAGCCGGACGCTCGGCTAGGAGCTCCAGGCCTCGCGGAGGCGGTCGCGGGTCGCCAGGAGATGCTCCGGGACGACCTTGATGTCCGCGAGCACCGGCATGAAGTTCGTGTCGCCCGACCATCGCGGCACGACGTGCTCGTGCAGGTGGCCGGCGATCGAGCCGCCTGCGACCTGGCCGAGGTTCCAGCCCACGTTGAACGCGTCGGGGCCGTACACGGACCGGAGGGCATCGATCGACCGCGTCGTGAGCGCGTGGATCTCGGCGGCCTCAACGGGCTCGAGCTCCCCCAGCTCGCCCACGTGGCGCAACGGCGCCACCATCAGATGCCCGGAGGAGTACGGGTACTTGTTGAGCAGGACGAACGCACCGGTCCCACGGTGGACGGCGAGGCTCTCCGAGTCGCCGAGCTCGCCCGCGGCCTCGAGGCAGAACACGCAGCCGTCCTGCGTCCCTGCCTCGCCGATGTACTCGAGGCGCCAGGGCGCCCAGATCGGTCTCGTCACCCCGGCATCCTCGCACGGCATCCCGGCTCGAGGGATCGGTTGGGAGGAGACGCAGTATGCTCGCGCCGCTGCGGCTCGTTCTCCGGGGAGAGAGGTCCGTGGCGTACACGTTCGTCGAGAGCCCGAACGCGACACCCGCGAACGGGCGGCCGGTCGACGTGGTCGTGATGCACACGATGGAGATCGCGGAGCGGCCGGATGCGGCGGAGATCTGCGCGCGCTGGTTCGCGTCGAGGGCGTCGCAGGTCTCCGCGCACTACTGCGTCGACGCGGGCACCGTGATCCAGTGCGTGCGCGAGAAGGACATCGCCTGGCATGCACGGGGCGGCAACGGCGCGTCGATCGGCGTCGAGCTGGCCGGCTTCGCGAGCCAGACCCGGCGCGACTGGCACGACGAATACTCGAACGCCGTGCTCGGGCGGGCCGCTGCGCTCGTCGCGGACGTCTGCCGGCGCAGGCGGATTCCGGTGCGATGGCTCGTGGCCGACGACCTGCGAGCGGGAAGGCGCGGCCTCACCGGCCATGTCGAGGTGAGCCGGGCGTTCGGCAAGAGCGACCACTGGGACCCGGGCGACGGCTTTCCCGTCGAGGCGTTCGTCGACCGCGTGCGCCGGCTCCAGCAAGCGCAGCGACACGCGAAGCGTGCCTCGAGAGCGAGGCTTTGAGCGCCGCCGCTTGCCGGCCTCGAGCCCTGGCACGGAAAACCACCCGGGATGGCACTTTGCAACACAGTGTCACAAGGCTGGAATCCAGCGCGCGTTCCGGGAGTTCGCGGCGCTATATTTCGTGTCACGATGTGTCGGAGGGTTGCCGGGACGCGGTCGTAAACGCGATGCCCGGCTTCGAGCCTCCTCGCAGATCCGGCCCGGGGCCGCGTGATGCGCGGCTCACTCGCGTCTCGCGCAGCGATCCGCGCATGGGCGCTGCGGGTGCCGCCGGGGTCGTCGGTGCGTTCGGGGCCGTGATCGTGCTCGCTCTCGCGGGGCCGGCGTGGGCCGTGGCATGGTTCGTGCTCGTGCTCGTGCTGGCGGTTGCGTTCCAGCGGTACCAGGCGAAACGTCGGGAGCGGCCAGGCCCGTAGACGCTTCGCTCAGACCGACGGGGCGCAGTCGTCGAGCGCGGCGCGGAGGCCATCCACGAGCTCGGCGAGCTCTTCCGCGTCGATCACGAGCGCGGGGGAGACCTGGAGGCCGCCGCCGACGAGGACGCGCGTCAGCACGCCGTGGCCGCGGGCGGCGAGGCACACCCGGTCGGACAGGCCGGGATCCTCTGCGAGCGCGTCCGGCGCGACCTGCACCGCGGCGAGGACGCCGAGACCGGCGCGGACCTCGGAGACGAGCGGGTGGGAGGCAAGCGGCGAGAGAGCCTCCGCGACCTCCGCCTCCAGCGCCCGCGCCTGCTCGAGCAGCGCGTCGCGCTCGATGATGTCGAGGTTGGCGTGCGCCGCGGCGGTCGCGGTCGCGTGGCCCGAGTACGTGTACCCGTGGCGCCAGACGCCCGCGCCGGGAGCCCAGAAGGGCTCCCGGACGCGCGCGCCGACGATCACGCCGCCGAGAGGCACGTAGCCCGAGGTGACCCCCTTCGCAAAGGTCACGAGGTCGGGCTCGAGCCCGAAGCGGGTGCTGGCGAACCAGTCCCCGACGCGGCCGAAGCCGCAGATCACCTCGTCCGCGACGAAGAGCACGTCGCGCTCGCGGCAGATCCGCCGCACCTCCTCGAGGTAGCCGGGCGTCGGCGCCAGCACGCCGCCCGCGCCGACGATCGGCTCGCAGAAGAACGCGGCGACGTTCTCGGCGCCGGCCCGGTCGATCGCCTCGGCGAGCGCGGCCGCGTCGTCCCAGGGAACGCGCAGCGTGCCGCCGGCGACCGGGCCGACCCCGACCGTGAACGCGTCCGTGCCGACGATCGAGGTGCCGTACCCGGCGAGGCCGTGGTACGCCCGCTCGCGCGAGATCACGGTCGTCTTCGTCTCCCGGCCGAGGAGGCTCCAGTAGCGGCGGACGAGCTTGACGGCGGTCTCGACCGACTCGCCGCCGCCCGAGGCGAAGAACACGACCGCGTCCTCCATCGGCGCGATGCGCGCGATCCGTTCGGCCAGCTCGGTCGTCGGGCGTGAGGACACGTCGCCGTAGTGCGAGTACGCAGGGAGGCGCTTCATCTGCGCGGCGGCGGCGTCGGCGATCTCGTCGCGCCCGTAGCCGACGTTGCAGTACCAGAGCGACGCGGTCGCGTCGAGGTACCGGCGGCCGCTCTCGTCCCACACATGGACCCCGTGGGCGCGGTCGAGCAGCAGCTCGCCCGATGCGCTCACCGCGGACATGTCCGCCACCGGGTGCCAGAAGCGCGTCACCGCGTGAGCCTAGCCAGACGGTCTCCGACTCACGTCGGACACCTGTCGGGCGTCGTCAGCGGGCGAGCGTGACCTTCGCGAGCCCGTGTGGAGCGTCCGGGTCGAGCCCCCGTGCCAGAGAGAGCGCCCACGCGAAGAGCTGCCCGGGGACGACCGAGAGGAGGGGGGAGAGGAGCTGCGGCGTCGGGGCCGGGACCGGGAGGCAGTAGCTCGCCCCCTCGAGCTCGGCCGCGGCCGTGCCGCTCGCGACGAGCGTCGCGCCCATCGCGCGGGCGCGCGACGCCGCCTCCTGCACGGGAGCGAGGCTCGCGTCCGGCGAGGCGATCGCCCACACCGGGAAGAGCGGATCGAGGGCCGCGACGGGCCCGTGCGCGAGGTCGGTGGCGGTCAGAGGCTCGGCTGCGACCCGGCACGTCTCGAGCAGCTTGAGCGCGATCTCGCGCGCGGTCGCGAACTCCACGCCACGCCCGATCACGAACATCCGCCCCGTGTACGCGAACGGCAGGGCGATCCCCGCAGCCGTGCGCTCGAGCGCGGGCAGCACCTCGGAGAGCCGGGCGCTCGCGTCCCTGATCCCCGCGGAGATCTCGGCGCCGCGGCCGGCGACGTGGCCCGCGAGGAGCGCGAGCACCGCGAGCGTGTTCACGTACGTCTTCGTCGCGGCGACCGCGAGTTCTGGCTCGGCGCAGAGCGGGATCACGACGTCCGCGGTCGCGGCAAGCTCGGACCCCGGGTCGTTCGTGACCGCGATCGTGAGCGCTCCCTCGGCGCGCGCGCGGGCGACGTACTCCACGACGTCGGGCGTGAGCCCCGACTGCGAGAGCCCGATCACCGTCGAGCCGCGCATGTCGAGCGGGGTCTCGTAGTGGACGGTGAGCGTGATCGCGTCGCGCATCGCCGTCCAGCGCGGCAGGAGCCCGAACGCGTAGATGCCGAACGAGGCTGCGTTGTCGGACGAGCCGTGGCCGACGAGGCGGACGAGCTTCGCGTCCCGCTCGACGGCGAGCGCCGCCGCGCGCGCGATCTCGTCCTCGTGCGCGAGCAGGCGCTCGAGGGCCGCCGGCTGCTCGTGGATCTCCGCGAGGAAGCGTGCGCCGGGCGCGCGGGGCGAGGTGGGCTCCGCCTCAGCCTGCGACACGCGTCTCGCCTCCGACGATCGCGCGGACGACCTCCAGCCGGTCGTCGATCACGGTCACGTCGGCCGGCCCGCCGGGAACGAGTCGACCCAGGCCGGGGATGCCGAGCACGCGGGCGGGGACCGCGGACGCCGCCTCGAGCGCGCGCTCGAGCGGGACGCCCGCGGCGACGAGGTTGCGGAGCGCCTGCGGCATCGTGAGGGCGCTCCCGGCGAGTACGCCGTCCTCGCGGCGCACGACGTCACCCGTGACCGTGATCTCGATCTCGCCGAGCGCATACGTGCCGTCGCCGAGGGCGGCGCCGGCGGTCGCGTCCGTGACGAGCGCGAGCCGGTCCTCGCCGACCGCCCAGAGGAGGCGGACGATCTCGGGGTCGAGGTGCACGCCGTCGACGATCGCCTGGAGCACGACGTCGTGACGCACGAGCGCCGCGCCGACGATGCCCGGGTCGCGGTGCGCGAGCGGGCGCATCGCGTTGAACACGTGGGTGACCGTCCGGACGCCCCGGTCGAAGGCGGCGTTCGCCTCCGCCGCCGTCGCATCGGTGTGGCCCGCCGCGACCGTCACGCCGCGCGCGAGCAGCAGGCCGACGAGGTCGAGCGCGCCCGGAAGCTCCGGGGCAAGGGTCATCAACCGCACGGGGCCGGCGGCCAGCAGGCGGTCGAGGAGCGCCGGGTCGGGATCCCGGCGCGAGCCGAGGCCGTGCGTCCCGAGCCGGGCGGGGGAGAGGAACGGCCCCTCGAGGTGGACGCCGAGGATCCGCGGCCCGCCGCACGTCGCGGGGACCGACCGAAGCGCGGCGACGACGTCTGCCTCGGGCGAGGTGATCAGCGTGGGGAGGTAGGCGGTCACCCCGGTCTCGAGCAGCGCGTCGCCCGCCGTTGCGAACCCGTCCGCGTCCGCACCGAGGAAGTCGATGCCGGCAAAGCCGTTGACCTGGAGGTCGACGAACCCCGGCGCGGCGATCCCGTGGCCGGCGCCGTCGAGCCCGACCGCGGTGATCATGCCTCCGTCGACCGCGACGTCCCCCGGGACGAACGTCCCGTCGACCAGCGCGGCTTCGACGCCGAGCCTCATGGCGAGAGCGCCTTCCGCACGTTGCCGCCCGACGCCTGCAGCCGCTCGCGGGCCGTTGCGGCCTCGACGCCCGTGGCGAGCGTCACGATCGCGACCTTGGCGTCGCCGTCCGCCGCCTCGAGCGCAGCCTCGACCTGCTCGGTCGGAGCGCCGCTCGCGGCGGCCACGATGCGACGCACGCGCGCGCGGAGCTTCTCGTTGGTCGCGACGACGTCGACCATGAGATTCCCCAAGGTCTTGCCGAGCCGCACCATCGAGATCGTCGAGATCATGTTCAGGACGAGCTTCTGCGCCGTGCCGGCCTTGAGCCGGGTCGAGCCGGCGATCACCTCCGGGCCGACGAGCACGACGATCTCGTGCTCGGCGAGGGCGCCGAGCTCCGAGCCCTCGACCGACACGACGGCAACCGTCGCTGCGCCGGCGTCCCGGGCCTCCTCGAGCGCGCCGAGCGTGTACGGCGTACGCCCGCTCGCGCTGAGGCCCACCACCGCGTCGCCTGCGCCGACCCGGAGCTCGCGCAGCGCCTCGGCACCCGCGTCGCGGTCGTCCTCGGCCTCCTCCTGCGCGGTGGCGGCGGCCGCGGGACCGCCGGAGACGAGAGCGACCACGCGACCTTCGGGGACGCCGAACGTCGACGTGCACTCGGCCGCGTCGACCAGCGCCAGGCGGCCGGAGGTTCCGGCTCCGACGTAGACGAGCCGTCCGCCCGCGGCGAGTCGATCGGCGATCGCGTCGATCGCGTGCGCGATCGGCTCGCGCGCCTGGGCGACGGCGGCGGGGACACCGGCATCCTCGTCGTTCATGAGGCGCACGAGCTCGTCGGTGGAGCGGAGGTCGAGGTCGCCCGCCGCAGGGTCGTGCGCCTCGGTGGCGAGCCCGTCGAACGCCCTGTCCCCGGTCACCTGGCCCGTCACACGCGGCAGTGTACGCACCGGCCGCTTGAGTGGTCAAGACCAATATGCGATACTCGCCCTCGCTGGTCATGAACTGTTTTGGGAGGACCACTATGCTGAGGCGGGCTGAACGATGGCCGCGATCGAGCTCGACCACGTGACGAAGGTCTTCGGCGACGACGTCGTCGCCGTCGACGACGTCAGCCTGCGCATCGAGGACGGCGAGTTCCTCGTCCTCGTCGGCCCTTCCGGGTGCGGCAAGTCGACGCTCCTCAGGATGCTGGCGGGACTCGAGGAGGTGACCGCGGGCACGATCCGCATCGACGGGCAGGACGTCACCGACCTCGCCCCGCGCCACCGAGACATCGCGATGGTGTTCCAGAGCTACGCGCTCTACCCGCACATGACCGTGCGCGAGAACCTCGGCTACGGGCTGAAAGTCCGCCGGGTGCCGAAGGAGGAGGCGCGGCAGCGGGTCGCTGAGGTCGCCGCGATGCTCGGTCTCGAGGAGCTCCTCGAGCGCAAGCCGGCCCAGCTCTCGGGCGGGCAGCGCCAGCGCGTCGCGATGGGACGCGCGATCGTGCGGCAGCCGCGCGCCTTCCTGATGGACGAGCCGCTCTCGAACCTCGACGCGAAGCTCCGCGTCGGGATGCGCGCGTCGCTGGCGCAGCTGCACGCGCGGCTCGGGGTCACGACGATCTACGTGACGCACGACCAGACCGAGGCCATGACGCTCGGGCAGCGCGTGGCGGTGCTGCGTGACGGCGCCGTGATCCAGGTCGACCGGCCACAGGAGCTCTACGGCCGGCCGCGCAACGTCTTCGTCGCCGCGTTCATCGGCGCCCCGTCGATGAACCTCGTCGAGGCGTCGATCGAGAGCGACACGCTCCGGTTCGGCCGGTTCGCGCTGCCGCTCGAGCCCGCGTGCCGGCCCGAGCGGACGGGCCGGGTGGTGCTCGGCGTGCGCCCCGAGGCGTTCGCGGCCGGCGCCGACGCGTCGCCGCATCTCCCGCGCATCGACGTCGTGGTCGAGGTCGTCGAGGAGCTCGGCGCGGACACCCACGTCTGCTTCTCGGTCGAGGCGCCGCGACCAGCGGTCGACGGAGCCGGTGCGGAGCGCGACGACGCAACGCTCCTGGCCGACGCAAAGACCCTGTTCACGGCGCGCGTCGACCCGCGCTTCGCGCCGCCGGTCGGGTCGCGGACCGAGCTGGCGGTCGACACCTCGCGGCTGCACTTCTTCGATCCGGGCGACGGCGTCGCGCTCGAGACGGACGCGCTCCCGGACGGACCGGCGAGGGCTCCGGTGCTCACCGCCGAATAGTGGTATTGACCACGGAGTCGCCGTCGGTACGATGGTGACCTCGAACCGAGGACGGGTGATGGCGACAGTCGGCGGGGCCAGGCAGGTCGGGACGAAGCAGAGCGAGGCGCGGAGTCGCGTCCTCGACCTGATCGAGCGGCTCAGCGTGGGAGACGCGATCCCATCCGAGCGGCAGTTGACGCAGGAGCTCGGCGTCTCGCGACTGACCGTGCGCGCCGCCCTCGACGACCTCGTGCGCGAGGGGCTCCTGGTCCGCCGCCACGGCAGCGGCACGTTCGTGAGCCAGCCGAAGATCGCGCAAGAGCTGACCATGACCTCGTTCACCGAGGACATGCGCCGGCGCGGGATGGTTCCCGCGAGCCGGACGCTCGGCATGCGCGTGACACCGGCCGGTGCGCATCTCGGACGCCTCCTGCACGTCTCCCCGTCGGAGCCCGTCCTGATCGTCAGCCGCCTCCGCCTTGCCGACCGAGAGA
>DASSUT010000321.1:0-3192 GCA_035706725.1 Gaiella sp.
GTCGTCGAAGATGTCGCCGAGCGTGACCATGCGAGGGGCGAGGTTCGGCACCTCGACGCCGACCGCCTGCTTGCCGGGAATCGGGGCGAGGATCCGGATCTCGGTCGTCGCGAGCGCGTACGAGAGGTCGTCCTTGAGCCCCGCGACCTTCGACACCTTCGTGCCCGGCGCGAGCTGGAGCTCGTAGCGGACGACGCGGGGGCCGGCGATCGTGCCGACGATCGTCGCCTCGACGCCGAAGTTCGCGAGGGTCTCGACGAGCAGGCGTGCGGTGCGCTCGCTCGCGTCCGCGGCGTCGTCGCGTGCCGGCGGGCTCGCGCGGAGCGCTGCGCGATCCGGCAGCCGGTACTCGCCCGTGGTCGCGGGCGGCTCGAACACCAGGCGCTCGCCCTCCCCCGTCGTGGTCTCCTCCGGCTCGGGCGGCAGAAGCGGAGGCGGCTCCGCCGAGAGAGGCCCCGGCGCGACGACGTCCGGGAACGCCGCCATTCCGTCCACCGGCGCCTTGCCCACACGGCCGGAGACCGGCATCGAGGCAGGAAGCGGCTCGGGGTCCCCATCACCCCACTCCGTCCATTCCAGGCTCTCCAGCGATCTCCGTGCGGCGGTTCCCGCCCGCCGGACGGCCGTGCCCGACCGGCGGAGCAGTGCACCCGCCGAGGCTCCGGTCACGAGCAGGACGCCCGCGAGCACGAGCGCCGAGCCGACGATCGCCGCCCCGGCTTCGCCGATGACGCGCGCGAGCCCGCCTCCGAGGGCCGCCCCCACTCGGCCGCCGTGGTCTCCGCCGAGCGCCACCATCAGCCCCAGCACGCCGATCGCCACGCCCGTCCGGAACGGACGCAGGTCGACGAGGGCGCTCCGCACGAGCATGAGCCCCCCGATCCCGACGAGCACCACCGGCACGAGCTTCGCCGCGACGCCGAGCCCCTCGTCCAGCCAGTCCGTGACCCGGGCGCCGACAGGCCCGCCGTCCCAGCCGAGCCACAACACGGTCACGAGCACGAGACCCGCGGCCACGAGCCCGAGCCCCCACAGCTCGGGGTGGTGGTGCCCACGTGTCTTCTTCGTGCGCTTGCGGACGCGCGCGGGGCTCTTCGGCCGGCGCGTTCGCGTGGAACGGCGCTTCTTCGTCGTGGCCATGAGGCTTCGTGCTTCTGCGCGGGAGCGGTGTGTCCTGCGAGAAGAGACGCTCGCGTGATCCTCGTCGCTGTCGAACCTGCCGCGGCAGACGCCGCGTCGCAGGGTCGTGCGCGCTCCGCACGCGAGTGGACCGACCCTACGGCTTGGGCCACTCGAACGGCTCGGGCGACCACGCGACGAAGACGCCCCCTCCCGGTGACTGGGTGAGCCGATGCTTGTCGCTTCCGTCAGCGTTCATGACCTCGACCTCGGAGCCGTCGCGTGCCGTGTAGGCGATCTTCTTCCCGTCGGGCGACCAGGCGACGGGCCACTCGTCGTCCGTACGAGCACCCAGGTCTCGTCGACCGCTGCCATCGCTGTTCATGACGCAGACGCGTGCGTTCACGAGCCCGCAGACGAAGACGATCCTGCGTCCGTCCGGAGACCACGAAGCACGGCCGTCGTAGTCGGAGTTCGACGTCAGCCTGCGCTCCTTCCCGCCGTCCGCGGTCGTAACGACGATCTCGGTAGTTCCCCTGGTCGAGCGGGTTCCCACGTCGAGCGCTTCCGCTTGGCGCTCGAAGAGGATCGTCCGCCCGTCCGGCGACCACTGCGCTTCTGCCTCGGTCTCCAGCGGGCTGTCCGTGAGTCTCCGCTGGCCCGTTCCGTCCGCATCCATGACCCAGAGGTCGCCGCCACGGAGGAACGCGATGCGTCGCCCATCGGGCGACCACAGCGGAACGGCGCCGTCGTCGACGAGCCTTCGCCGGCCGCTTCCGTCGGCGCCTACGACGGAGATCCCGCCCTCGGCGGAGTAGGCGACGTGCCACATGTCGGGCGACCAGGCAGGGAAGCCTCCGTCGCGCGCCAGCCTCCATGGCCTGCCCCCGACCGTCGGGAGCCCCGATGGGCTGCTGCCTCCATCCGTGCGAACGACCCAGATCCCGTTGCCTTGGACCGCGTAGGCGAGGGTCCGCCCGTCGGCTCTCCACGCGACGCAGCAAGCCACGTTGCGGGCCAGTCGCTCGTCGCCGCTTCCATCGGCGTTCATGACGTACAGTCGGCCGTCCTGGAGATACGTGATCTGAGAGTTCTCTCGCGCGCTGGAGAAGAAGGCGCGGACGGGGCCGAACGCCGACGCAGTGCCGGCGACGACGACGATCGCAGCCGCAACGAGAGCCACGAACTGATGACGGCGACGCCCTTCGCGCGCGCCGGACCGGCGCATGACGTCCTCCCAGTCGGGCGAGCCCGGCATCGGGGGGAGCAGGCGTTCGAGGGTCGTGGGGTCGAGCTCGGTCACGTTCGTACCTCCTGCAAGCGGGTTCGAAGCGTCGTGAGCGCCGCGCTGAGGGTGGCGGCGACCGTGCCCTCGGCGATGCCCAGCGCCTCTCCGATCGCCGCGTAGTCGAGGTCCGCGTAGTAGCGCAGGAAGACAGCCGTCCGCTGGCGCTCCGGAAGTCGCGCAAGTGCGATCCGTAGCTCGGCGTCGCTCTCCGAGTGGCCGTTGCCGGTCAGGTGCTCGTCGCTGCCGGCCGGAGCGACGCGGCGACGCACATCCGACCGCGCGCCGTTGAGGACGATCCGCCAGACCCAGGCCTCGAGCGGTCCGTCGCCCCGGAACGAGCGACGCCTCAAGACCGCGGTCGCAAACGCCTCCTGTACGGCATCTCGTGCCCGTTCTGCGTCGCCGGTGACGCTTGCCGCCACGCGCGCAAAGGCCTCGAAGCGCGTGCGGTACAACGCTTCGAGCTCATCGAGGCTGGCTCCGCCGCGTCCGATCACACCACTCTGACGCACGGGAGGCGAGATTCCTTTAGCCGTGACCTCCGCAGGCCTATGCGGTTGCGCGCTCGCGGGCCTCGACGACGAGCGTCTCGGCCTCGCTGCGGTTCCCGAACCCGCCTGTCTCGACCTTCTCCCCCTCGAGGTCCTTGTAGACCTGGAAGAAGTGCTCGATCTCGTTGCGAAGCTCCGGGGGGATGTCGTGCACGTCGTGGATCCGCATCCATGCGGGGTCGCGCAGCGGCACGCAGAGGATCTTCTCGTCCGGCCCCTTCGCGTCGGTCATGT
>DASSUT010000322.1:0-4912 GCA_035706725.1 Gaiella sp.
GGACGAGCATCGCGACGACCAGGATCAGCTGTGCCAAGGTTCCTCCTCCGGGCCGGCGGCGAGCGTGGCGAGCACGTCCGTGCGGTAGGTCTCGAACGCGCCACGCGCGATCGCGTCGCGCGCACCGGCTGTCAATCTCACGGTGAACCACAGATTATGCAGGGTGAGGAGCCTCAGACCGAGAAGCTCTTCCTGGTTCACGAGGTGCCGGACGAAGCTCCGCGAGAACCGGCGACACGCGGGGCAGCCGCAACCCGCCTCCAGCGGCCGGGGGTCGCGTGCGAACCGTGCGTTCCGGAGGTTCAAGCGGCCGCGCGCGGTGAGCGCCGAGCCCGTCCGCGCGGTGCGGGTCGGAAGCACGCAGTCGAACATGTCGATCCCGCGGGCGACCACCTCGAGGATGCCCTCCGCATCGCCGAGCCCCATGAAGTAGCGCGGGCGGTCCGCCGGGAGCGCCGGCGCCGCCCAGGCGACGGTGTCGAGCATCGCGGCCCGTGTCTCGCCGACGGCGAGGCCGCCGAGCGCGAAGCCGTCGAAGGGCAAGGCGACGATCCCCTCGATCGAGCGTGTCCGGAGCTCCGGATCGGTGCCGCCCTGCGCGATGCCGAAGCGGAGCTGGCCCGGCGCCCTCGGCGCGTCGACCTGCCGCTCGGCCCAGAGCTGGGTGCGCCGCACGGCCTCCTCGTGCTCGTGCCGCGCGACGCCCGCGGGCGGGCAGATGTCGAGGCACATGGCGACGTCGGAGCCGAGCGTGGTCTGGATCTCGGCGACCCGCTCGGGGGTGAGGCGCTCGAGGCGCCCGTCGTACACCGAGCGAAACGTCACGCCTTCGTCGTCGACCCGCTCGAGCGTGTCGCGGAGCGAGAAGACCTGGAAGCCGCCGGAGTCGGTGAGGATCGGGCCACTCCAACCGGTGAACGCGTGGAGGCCGCCGAGCTCCGCGATCACGTCCTCGCCCGGGCGGAAGTGGAGGTGGTAGGCGTTCGCGAGCACGACGTCCGCGCCGAGCGCCCGCACCTCCTCGGGCAGGAGCGTCTTCACGGTGCCCTTCGTCCCGACGGGCATGAACGCCGGCGTGCGGATGGGGCCGTGCGCCGTGTGCAGGACGCCCGTCCGCGCCGCGCCGTCGGTCGCCTCGAGCACGAAGGAGGTCACAGCACCAGCATCGCGTCGCCGAACGAGTAGAAGCGGTAGCGCTCGCGGATCGCGAGCGCGTAGAGCTCGCGCGTCTCCTCGACGCCGGCGAACGCCATCACGAGCGCGAGGAGCGTCGTCCGCGGGAGGTGGAAGTTCGTGAGCAGCGCGTCGGCGCGTCGGAACTCGAACCCCGGCGTGACGAAGAGCTCGGTGCGCCCTTCGAGCGGAGCGCCGCGCGCGAGCGTCTCGAGGACGCGCGTGGTGGTCGTGCCGACCGCGAGCACGCGTTCCGCCCGGGAAATCCGATGCCATGCCGCACGTTCGACCCGGTAGCGCTCGCCGTGGAGCCGGTGCTCCTCGAGGGTCTCTGCCTGGAGCGGGCGGAACGTGTCGAGGCCGACGTGGAGCGTCACGGACTCGTGGTCGAGCCGCGCGAGAAGCCCGGGGCTGAAGTGGAGGCCGGCGGTGGGGGCCGCGGCCGACCCGGGCTCGTGGGCGTACACCGTCTGGTAACGGTCCGGGTCCTCCGGCTTCTCCCGGATGTACGGGGGGAGCGGCATCTCACCCTCGGGCACTCCCGCGAGCCGGACGTGCCACCTTCCCCCGTCGAGCCGGCGAAGGAGCTCGAGCGGCTCTCCCCGTGACACCGGCTCACGAGGATCGAGGCGCTCTCCCTCGCGCAGCCGTCGGGACGGGCGGAGGAGTGCCTCCCAGATCCCGTCGTCGATCTGCTCGACGAGCAGTGCCTCGACCGCCCCGCCCGTTTCCCTCGTCAGGCGAAGCCGCGCGGGCACGACGCGTGTGTCGTTCACGACGACGAGGTGCCGCTCGAGCTCCGCAGGCAACTCGTCGAACCGGCGGTGTCGGATCTCGCCGGTCGCGCGGTCGAACACGAGCAGGCGTGAGGCGTCGCGCGGCTCGACGGGACGCTGAGCGACGAGCTCCGGCGGGAGGTCGTATTCGAGCTCGTTTGCTCTCATCCGATCGCGAGCGTAGCCTTGGCCCCATGGACCAACAGGCACTCGAACGCGCGCGGAAGCGGATCGCCGAGGCGCGCACAGAAGGCGTCGGCGCCGCCCGGCTCGACGCGGCCCTCGAGCGGGCACGCGCCGAGATCATGCGGTTGACGCGCGTGGCGGACGACCTCGAGGCGTCCCTCCCCAAGCAGGTCTCGACCGCGGTGCGCGACGGAATCGCCCGCGAAGTGGTGCCGGTCAGCCGGAGCCTCGCGGAGATCCGTGGCGGTGTGAACCAGGCGCTGCGGCGGCTCGAGCGGCTCGAGGAGGAGGTTCTCGCGGAGCGAAACGCGCGAATCGAGGATCTCGGGATCCTCGTCGACCTCGTCACCTCGGGCTGGAGCGGCGTGGATGCGCGGCTCCGACGGCTGGAGTCGGGCATGGAAGGCGTCGTGGTGCCGCTCCCGACGGAGCGGGGCGAAACGGGCGCGGCCGACACGCATCGGGCCGGCAACGCAGCCGTCGCGTAAGCCCCGACGCCGGGTCGTGGACGCTCAGCCGGTCGCTACCGCGACCGCGCATGCGGCTGCCCACAGGGCGACAGTGGCGAGGATCGGGAGGTCGGTGACGAGCACCGCCTCCGGCTCCTCCCCCAGCCCGCGGCGGTGGAGGAGGCGCAGGTAGCGCGCCAGCCCGAAGACCACGAGCGGAACCGTCGCCACGAGCCAGCGTGACTCGTGCGCCGTGAGCGCGTAGGCCGTGTAGGCGACGATCGCAGCGGCCGCCACGAGCGCGAGCAGCCGGTCGAGCAGCCGGCTCGAGTAACCCGCGAGCGCGGGCCTCGCCCGGACGTCCTCGAGCCGCAGCTCCGCACGGCGCTTCGCGAGCGCGAGGAACAGCGCGAGCAGGAACGTGCAGAGGAGGAGCCAGGGCGAGATCCGCACGTCGACCGCGATTGCGCCGGCCGCAGCGCGGAGCACGAACAGACCCGCGATCGCGAGCACGTCGACGAGCTCGATGGCCTTCAGGCGCGTCGAGTACGCCGCCTGCAGGGCGAGGAACCCCGCCATGCAGGCGAGCGAGAGCGCCCCGAGTGCGGCCGTGAGCACGAGCGCGAGCCCGGCGAGCGCCGCGGCGACCGCGAGCGCGAGGGACGGCGTGAGCTCGCCCCGCGCGACCGGACGGGTGCGCTTGGTCGGATGGAGGCGGTCCGAGGCTGCATCGCGGACGTCGTTGACGAGGTACGCCGCGCTCGACGCCGTGCAGTACGCCGCGAACGCCACGAGTGCCGCGATCCATCGGTCGACGTCACCGAGCTGCGCCGCGAACACGATCCCGGCGAACAGGAGCAGGTTCTTCGTCCACTGGCGCGGCCTCAGGGCCGCGACGACCACCACCGCACGGGTCCGGGAGCGGGAAACCCCGACCACCCGCGCGGTGAGCGGCTCGGCCACGTGGAGACTCTATTCCTGCCGGCGTCTGTGCCGGAGGCTAGGACGCCGCCGCAAGCGGCCGTCCGCTTCAGGGACGTGCCCTTGCGCACGGCGAAGCCGGGCGCAACGGAGCTCGCGGCGTTCCGCTCATGCGGAACGGACGCTCGCAGGCGAGCTCATGCAGAGCGGGCGGGCAGGACGAGGCGGAAGCGGCTTCCGTGACCGAGCTCGGTGTCGAGCTCGATCCGTCCGCCGAGGGCGCCCGCGAGCTCACGTGCGATCGGCAGCCCGAGCCCGGTCCCCTGGACGTCGGTGGACACGAACGGGTTGAAGATCCGGCTCGCGTCGTCGCTCGAGATCCCGGGGCCGCTGTCCGAGACCTCGACCCGCACGGTGCCGTTCGCCGCGTGGAGCGTGAGGCCGATCTCACCGCCGTCGGGCGTCCAGCGGAACGCGTTCTTGAGCAGGTTCGTCACGACCTGCAGCACGCGGTCGCCGTCCGTGATCAGGGTGGGTGCCTCCTCGGCACCATCGACCGTGAACGCGATGTGGCGGCGGCGCGCCTCGTCGCCGAACGAGCCGTACGCGTGCTCGACGAGACGGCCCATGTCCACCTCCTCCGCGTGGACCGTGAAGCGGTGCGCACGGAGCTTCGCGAGGTCGAGCACGTCGCCGACGAGCCGCTCGAGCCGCGTCGCCTCGTTCGCGACGACGTCGAGCGAGGCCGCCACGAGCTCGGGATCGTCGATCAGCCCGTCGCGCAACGCGTCGACGTGGCCCTTGATGGCCGTAAGCGGCGTCCGCAGCTCGTGCGAGACGGACATCAGGAACTGGCGCTCGCGCTCCTCGGTCGCCGCGAGCCGCGAGGCCATCTGGTTGAACCGGTCCGAGAGATGCGACACCTCGCTCCCCCCCCGGCCGACCGGCACGTGCACCGCGTAGTTCCCGGACGCAATCTCGTCCGAGGCAGCGGCGAGCGCCTGGATCGGTCGGCTGATCCTGCGCGACAGCCACAGCCCGAGCAGCCATGCGAGCAGCCCGCCGATCGCGATCGCGGCCGCGAGCCGGCCAATCAGCGGGACCCACTGGTCGCGGACGACGTCCCCGGACTTCGCGACGACGATGGCGCCGAGCGCCGGCGCCTCGGGCTCGAGGCGGAGCGGCTGCGAGACCGCGAGGAACGTCCGGGTCTCGCCCGGTGGGCGGAACTCGAAGCGGAGCTGCCCTTCCTTGGAGAAGACCGCCCGCGGGACGCTGGACTCCGGCAGGCGCACGAGCCCGGAGTCCTGACCCGGGAACGCCGGTGCGCCGATGTAGAACAGCCGGTCGCCGGTCGCGAGCTCGAGCGCCTGCGGTGCGAAGTCGGGCGCGGGCGTGCCCTCCTCG
>DASSUT010000323.1:0-7144 GCA_035706725.1 Gaiella sp.
CGGCATGGCGACGCACGGCTACGACAAGGAGCGGATCACGAAGCGGCTCCACCGCGTGGAGGGCCAGGTGCGCGGGATCGAGCGGATGGTCGAGGACGACCGCTACTGCATCGACATCCTCACGCAGATCGCCGCCGTGCGCACCGCGCTCGAGAGCATCGGGTACGAGATCCTCTCCGACCACGTGACCCACTGCGTGAGCGACGCGCTCGCCTCGGGAGACGCGGAGAACGCGAACGAGAAGAGCAGGGAGCTGCTCGCGGCCGTCCAGCGATTCGCGAAGACCACGTAGTCGCGAGCAGGCATCCTGCGCGGATGCCGGAAGACCTCGCCATCCGCCTCCGCGGCGTCGTCAAGCGCTACGGCCCGATCACCGCCGTCGACGGGCTCGATCTCGAGGTCCCGTTCGGGACGTGCGTCGGCCTCCTCGGGCCGAACGGCGCCGGGAAGTCGACCACCATGCGCCTCCTCACGGCGCAGTCGATTGCGGACGAGGGCGAGCTCTCCGTGCTCGGCTTCGGCCTGCCCGACGAGTCGAAGCAGGCGCGCGCCCGCTGTGGCGTCGTGCCGCAGCTCGACAACCTCGACACGACCCTGACGGTCGAGCAGAACCTCCTCGTGTTCACGCACCTCTATCGCGTGCCCCGCGCCGAGCGGCGTGCCGCGATCGAGCGGGCGCTCGAGCTCGCGAAGCTCGTCGAGCGGCGCGGCGAGCGCGTCGACAAGCTCTCCGGCGGGATGCGACGGAGGCTGCTGATCGCCCGGGCGCTCGTCCATCGCCCGCAGCTCGTGCTGCTCGACGAGCCGACGGTCGGCCTCGACCCGCAGGTCCGACAGGAGCTCTGGGCGCTGATCGACGCGCTGCGCAGCGAGGGGACGACCCTCCTCATGTCCACCCACTACATCGAGGAGGCGGAGCGCCTCGCGGACACGGTGCTGATCATGTCCCACGGCACCGCCGTCGCCGCCGGCCCTCCGTCGGAGCTCGTGGCCCGCTATGCCGGCCGCCAGGCGCTCGAGGTGTACGGGCCGCCGTCGCGCCTCGCGGAGGTCGAGACCGAGGCGGTCGCGTCCGGCCTGCGCACGCGCCGCACCGGCACGAGCGTCTCCATCCTCGGGATCGACGACGGCAACGGGTTCCACCTCGAGGGCGAGCGCCGCCCTGCGAACCTCGAGGACGTCTTCGTGCTCCTGACCGGCGAGGAGATCGCGTAATGGCGACGCAGGAGGCACGCGTCCCGCGTCTCGGCCGCCTCGAGCGGTCGGCGCTCACGGGCGTCCTCGTACGCGAGGTGGTGAACTTCTCCTCGTACTGGCGCTCGACGACGTTCTCGTCGACGGTCGAGCCGACGATCTACCTGCTCGCGTTCGGGTTCGGCTTCGGCTCGCTCGTGTCGACGATCGGCGGCTACGACTACGTCGACTTCGTCGGCACGGGCACGGTGGCGACCGCCGTCCTCTTCTCGAGCGCGTTCCCGGCGATGTTCGGGACGTTCGTGAAGTACCAGTTCCAGCGGACGTACGACGCGATCCTCGCCGCGCCCGTCGACACGGAAGAGCTCGTCACCGCGGAGGCGCTCTGGATCGCCACACGCGCCGGGGTCTACGGCTGCGTGCCGATGATCGTGGCGATGTTCTTCGGGCTCGACCCGGCGTGGGGGATGCTCCTCGTGCCGTTCATCGGCTGGATCGCCGGCTTCGGGTGGGCGAACTTCGGGATCTCGATCGCGGGCTACGCGAAGTCGTTCGAGAACTTCAACTACGTGATCAGCGCGGTGCTGACGCCGCTGTTCCTCCTCGCGGGCTCGTTCTTCCCGCTGGACGGCTTCCCCGAGTGGGCGCAGGTGCTGGCTGCGTTCAACCCGCTCTACCAGTGCGTGCAGCTGATCCGCGCGGCCGTGTTCGGGAACCTCGGCTGGGACGACCTCTTCCGCGTCTCCGTCCTCGTCGCCTTCGGGCTCCTCGTCTGGCGCATCGCGATCCGCGCGATGACGAAGAAGCTGATCGACTGATCCGCCGCCAAGCGGCTGCTCAGTCGATCGGTGTCCGACTTGGGTCGGACACCTGGCAACGCGGGCACCAGTACGCGGTGCGATTCGCGTCGCCGAGCCCGCGCGAGGCGATCGGCGTGCCACAGCGCGGGCAGGGGCGCCCGGCCCGGCGGTAGGCGGCCCGGGGCGGCCGCGTGCCCGCGACCGATGCCCGCATCGCGTCCCGCGCCCAGCCGAGAGCGTCGGCGAGCGCCTCGTCCGGCACCGTGCCGAGCGCCGCCCACGGCGAGACGCGGGCGTGCCAGAGCGCCTCCGCGAGCCACATGTTCCCGATCCCGGCGACGAGTCGCTGGTCGAGGAGGGCCTCTCCGAGAAGCCGTGACGGCGCCGCACCACGCAGGCGATCGACGACGTCGGCGACGGCCGTCTCGTCCGCGAGCAGGTCGGGCCCGAGCCTGCGGACCGGCCGCGTCTCGAGCGTGAGCACGGGGCCGTTCCACTGCGTCGCCTCCCACTCGCCGCCGCGGAGCACGAGCCACGGCCGCCCGCGCACGGCCTCGGTCCGGTGGCCGACGCGCCAGCGGCCGTTCATCCGCAGGTGGCTCCGCACCACGACGCCGCCGTCGAAGTGGAGCAGGAGGTGCTTTCCGACCGCCTCGACGCGCTCGAGCACCCGCCCGTCGATCGCCCGCGCGACGCCCGTCGCCTCGCCGCGCGGGTTCGGGCTCGCGGCCTCGATCCGCTTCCCGACGAGGGGCTGCAGCCGCACGGCGGCGCGGTAGAGGGCGTCTCCCTCGGGCATCAGCGCCCATCATGCGCGGCGACCGACGCCCCGAGCCGCGCGGCGAGCTCCCTCACGGCGTCGCGCAGCTCGGCGGGCGCTTCGATCGAGAAGCCGCAGCCGAGTCGTGCGAGGACGCCCGCCATCCACTCGAGCGAGTCGACGCGCATGCGGAGCTGCGTCCGTCCTTCGCCGGCCTCCACGAGCTCCGCGAGCGTGGGGGGCACGCGGCGCGTCGCCTCGTCGAGCGGCAGGTCGAGCAGCACGACGCATTCCCACCGCCACGGGACGCGCGCGAGGGACCGGCTCACCGAGGAGACCGCGTCGAAGCCCTTGGGGGGCGGGCGCCAGCGGCCGTCGGCGAGCGAGACGCTGCCCATGCGGTCGACGCGGAACGTCCTGCGGGCGTCGCGCCCGTGGTCGAAGGCGGGGAGGTACCACCGGCCGGAATGGACGACGAGCCCGTGCGGGCTCACCTCGCGCGTGGTCTCCTCACCGCCGAACGCGGTGTACGCGAACCGGACGCGCAGGCGCCGCCGGACCGCCTCGGCGAGGAGAAGCGCGACGTCGCTCGCGACCGGGGCGCCGGAGCGCTCCGCCGCGGTGAAGCCGAGAGTGGTCTCGAGCGCCTCCACGCGCCGGCGCAGTGGGTCGGGGAGCACGCGATGGAGCTTCGCGAGCGCGCCGTCCACCGTGCCCTCGCTCGTCTCGAGCCCCTGGCGCCGCGCCGCGAGGAGCCCGAGCACGACGACCACCGCTTCGTCGCCCGAGAGCATGAGCGGCGGCAGCCGGAACCCGGGACGCACTCGGTAGCCGCCGCCGACGCCGCGCTGGCCCTCGACCGGGATCCCGAGCCCCTGGAGCGCCTCGACGTAGCGGCGCACCGTGCGTGCGTCGATCTCGAGCCGGTCCGCGATCTCCCGTCCCGTCGTGAGCGGGCGCTCCTGGAGCAGCTCGAGGAGCTCCAGCAGGCGGGCCGTCGGTGTCTGCACGCCGTCCACTCAATCAGACATAGAGGGCGGAAGTTGCCCTATTTCGCGTGTAGCGTCGGGTGCACGGCCAACAGAGGGAGGCGCAGATGAGCGAGACCGTCGAGACGGGTTCGACCCTGAGGGACTTCGACTTCTGGATGGGCACCTGGACGGGGCACAACCGGCGGCTGCGCGAGCGGCTGGCGGGATCGGACGAGTGGGAGGAGTTCGAGTCGACGAGCAACGCCTGGCCGATTCTCGACGGCATGGGCAACGAGGACGACTTCCACACCGGCTTCGAGGGCGGGTTCGCGGGGATGTCGCTCCGCTTCTTCGACCCGAAGACCCGGCAGTGGTCGATCTACTGGGCCGACAGCCGCCGGCCGGGCCTGCTCGACCCGCCCGTCGTCGGAGGGTTCGAGGGCGGCGTGGGCGTCTTCGAGGGCGACGACACGTTCGAGGGCAGGCCGATCCGAGTCCGCTTCACGTGGTCGCGCGTCGACACGCCCGCGCCGCGCTGGGAACAGGCGTTCTCCGAAGATGGCGGCGAGACCTGGGAGACGAACTGGATCGCCGACTTCACCCGCGTCGGAGACCTCCCGTGAGCACGGCGACGTCGCTGGACGTCACGCACGCGGTCGCACCGGCGTACCACCACGAGCCGAAGCACGCGCGGCCGGCGCCGAGCATCGCGCTCGGCGAGGCGGTGCTCAAGTGGTACGACGTCGCCCTACCGGACGATCCGGTCCCCGCGGAGATGCGGGCGCTCGCGCGCCGTTCGCTGGCCGAGGCGACGCTGCTCGGCGAGCTCCGGATCGGCGACGGCCTCGGGTTCGTGATGCTCCACCGCTGCGGGCGCATGGGGTTCCACTTCCTGATCGTGCTCACGTGGCGCAACGACAACGAGTTGTGGCAGACCGTCTGGGCGAAGGAGGACGACGACGATCCGGACTTCCATCCGTGGCGGGTGGAGAGCACGCATCGGCCGACGTTCTGCGTGTGGGAGCTCGGCGCGGTCGAGCACGAGCGGCTCGCCTGGACGACCTACCTTCGCTCCTCACGCGACGAGGCGGCCCGGCGGACGTACCTCGCCGACGTCTTCGAGGGGGCGGTGTGAGCGCGCGTCGGGCGACGCGAGCGCCTCCGCGATCAGCGCTCGATGGTGGTGTCAGCCGTACCACCCGACTGGCGCCAGCCGACCGCCCACGGCTGCCCCCGGCAGGAAGACTTTCGACATGGCGAGACGACGGAGAGGGACGCAGATGACGAGGACGTTCTCCGAACGCCGAGACGGCCGCCGCGCCGTCGCCGGCCTCATCCGGGAGATCCAGCAGCTGACGGCGGAGCGCCGCCGGCTGATGGCGCTCGGCGCGGAGCGCTACGAGCTCGAGTCAAACGAGCGCACGCTCGACGAGCTGCGCTGGCTCCTGGCCGATGCCGCGCGTCGGACGGCACCGCAGCCGGCGAACGCGGCCTGAAGCCACGCCCTTTCACGCCCTCTCGACACCCTGTTGGCATGCTTACGACGTGCTGAGGGAGATCGACGACACCGACCCGGTCGAGACCCGCGAGTGGCTCGAGTCGGTCGACGCGGTCGTCGAGAGCGACGGCCGGGAGCGGATGGGGCAGCTGCTCGACACGGTCGTCGACCACGCGCAGGATCTCGGGGTCTCGGTCGAGGCGGGGCTCTCGACCCCGTACGTCAACACGATCCTCCCCGAGGACGAGCCGGAGATGCCCGGTGACCCGGAGCTCGAGCGGATGGCGACGGCGCTCGTACGCTGGAACGCGATCGCGATCGTGCTCCAGGCGAACGCCGAGTCGACCGAGCTCGGCGGGCACATCGCGAGCTACCAGTCCGCGGAGACGCTCTACGAGGTCGGCTTCGACCACTTCTGGCGCGCCCGCTCGGAGGACCACCTCGGCGACCTCGTGTACCTCCAGGGCCACTCGTCGCCCGGCTTCTACGCGCGCGCGTTCCTCGAGGGCCGTCTCTCCGAGGACGAGCTGCGCCGCTTCCGGCAGGAGGTGGGCGGCGGGGGCCTCTCCTCGTATCCGCATCCCTGGCTGATGCCGCACTTCTGGCAGTTCCCGACGGTCTCGATGGGCCTCGGGCCGCTGATGGCGATCTACCAGGCGCGGTTCATGAAGTACCTCGACGCGCGTGGGATCGTCCCGGCCGGCGACCGCAGGGTGTGGGCGTTCATGGGCGACGGCGAGATGGACGAGCCCGAGTCGATGGGCGCGATCTCGCTCGCGGGCCGCGAGCGCCTCGACAACCTCGTGTTCGTCGTGAACTGCAACCTGCAGCGCCTCGACGGCCCGGTGCGCGGGAACGGGAAGATCATCCAGGAGCTCGAGACGAACTTCCGCGGCGCCGGCTGGAACGTGATCAAGGTGATCTGGGGCTCGAACTGGGATCCCCTCCTCGCCGCGGATCACGACGGCTGGCTGCGGCGGGTCATGGAGGAGTGCGTCGACGGCGAGTACCAGACGTTCAAGGCGAACGACGGCGCGTTCGTGCGCGAGCACTTCTTCGGCCGCCACCCGGAGACCGCGGCGATGGTCGCCGACTGGACGGACGACGAGATCTGGGCGCTCCGCCGGGGTGGGCACGACCCGCAGAAGGTCTACGCGGCATACCACGCCGCCGTGCGGCACAAGGGGCAGCCGACCGTGATCCTCGCGAAGACCATCAAGGGCTACGGGATGGGGGTCGCCGGCGAAGGGCGCAACATCACGCACCAGCAGAAGGCGATGAACGAGGAGGCGCGGCTCGCGATCCGCGACCGGCTCGGCATCCCGCTGACCGACGAGGAGGCGACGGGCGCGTTCTTCCACCGTCCGTCCGAGTCGAGCCCGGAGCTACGGCATCTGCTCGAGCGCCGGAGGGCGCTCGGCGGCAGCCTGCCGGCGCGTCACGCGGACGCCGAGCCGCTGCCGACGCCCGACCCGTTCACGAGCGTGCTCGAGGGGAGCGGCGACCGCGAGAACTCGACCACGATGGCGTTCGTCCGCGTCCTGAACGCGCTCGTGCGCGACAAGACGCTCGGGCCCCGCGTCGTGCCGATCGTCCCCGACGAGTCGCGCACGTTCGGGATGGAGGGGATGTTCCGGCAGCTCGGGATCTACTCGCAGGTCGGGCAGCTGTACCAGCCCGAGGACGCCGGCGACTTCATGTACTACCACGAGGACCGGGACGGCCAGATCCTGCAGGAGGGGATCAACGAGGCCGGCGCGTTCTCGTCCTGGCTCGCCGCCGCAACCGCCTACGCGAACCACCGCGAGACGATGATTCCGTTCTACGTCTTCTACTCGATGTTCGGCTTCCAGCGGGTGGGCGACCTCGCATGGGCGGCGGGCGACAGCCGCGCGCGGGGCTTCCTCGTGGGCGGCACGGC
>DASSUT010000324.1:0-4276 GCA_035706725.1 Gaiella sp.
AGTGAGTAAGGGCCGTGGAAGACCACCACGTCGATAGGCGGGCGGTGCAAGCGCAGCAATGCGTTCAGCTGACCCGTACTAATTGCCCGAGGTCTTGATTTTGAACACGTTGGGTTGCTATGGAGTTTTGAAGGTACCGCGGGCTCGGCCCATGTGTTGGACTGGGAGTCCGACACACCGCGACCTTTGACACTTCGGCGGTCATAGCGACGGGGAAATACCTCTTCCCATTCCGAACAGAGAAGTCAAGCCCGCTCGCGCCGATGGTACTTGGGGCGCAAGCCCCCGGGAGAGTAGGACGCCGCCGGTTTTCTTCGCTCGAGGGCGCCCGGAAGGCGCCCTCGACGCGTTTCTCAGGCCCGAAGCCGGGCCACGCGGTCTTGGAGCGGCGGATGCGTCACGAACATCCGGGACACGCGCTCGGAGTGGTCGAACGGGCTGACGGTGTAGAGCGGCTCGGTGGTCGGCGACGCGTGGAACTCGACGAGCTCTGCGGCACGGTCGAGTCGTAGGAGGGCATCCGCCAGGTCGTGCGGATCGACGAGACCGGCCGCGGCGGCGTCGGCGGCGAGCTCCCGCCGCGGCGACAGCAGGAGATGCGTGAACGCCGCCGCGACCGGGGCGAGCACCGCGACGAGGAAACGGCTCAGGAAGCCGCCGACCCGGCTGAGCTCGAGCAGCGTCGTCGCGAGCAGCACGGCCTGCGTCTGCGTGAGCACGTCGCGGGCACGCACGTGTGCGAGCTCGTGCGCGAGCACCGCCTCGAGCTCCGCCGGAGTCAGCGCGGTGAGGAGACCGCTGCTGACCACGACCGTCGAGCTTCGTGGGTTTCGCCCGACGACGAACGCCCGCGGAAAGCCGTCGTCGATCAGCTGCAACCGCGGCGGCGCAACCCCGAGACGCGCTGCGAGCGTGTCGACGGTCGAGCGGAGGAGCGGGTCCTCGGCAAGGGCGAACGGCCTCGCACGCAGCGTCCCGAGCAGCGCGCGGTCGCCGACTGCGTACGCGCCCGCGCCGGCGAGGAGCGACGCGAACGCGAACAGCGCGGCACCACGCTGGCCAGCAAGCAGCCAGCCGATCCCCGCGAAGACCGCGGCGAGGATTGCCGCGAGGATCCAGACCTTGAGGATGTTGCGGGCGGCCGCGCCGCGCACGCGCGTCCGCTCAGCCGTCGTCGTCCTCGTCCTCCGGGCGGTCGTCGCGGTCGAGCTCCTCGAGGCCGCGCGGGGGCCAGTCCGGCTCCGGCGCGTCACAGCGGCTCGAGCAGTGGAGGCTCGCGACGTTCTGAAGGGGGACGAGTATGTGGCCGTTCAGCTCGACGTGGGGGACGTCCTCGATAGAGCAGTAGGCGGTCAGCACGCCCTCCTGGTACTCACCGCCGAACAACGCCAGCTCGACCTGTTCCCCCTTGTACTTGTTGGTGTAGTCCTCCACGCGTCGCAGCGTAGCCAAACGCGCGTCACGAGCGGTTGTCAGTTTCGAAGACAGCGCCGGTGCCGGGCCGGGCGACCACCCGTGCGTGGCGGCAAGGGCGGACGAGCACCGGCTCGGCCCCCTCCCAGGCCGTCGGATGCGGAAGGGCCGCCCGGCGCTTCGGCTCTGGGATAGGGCGATTCGCTCGTCCGCGCCATCGGTAGTTCCACGCGAGCTTTGACCGGCAGCGCTGCTGAATCAGCGGTTCGGCGTCTCTTAACGAGCGCTTCGCTCTTCGGGCCCGACACTGGGCCGAGGCAGGGCGCTGACGCGAGGTCGCCGCTCCGGGGTCCTGCGGCCGGACGGTGAGACGGGGCGTCCTGCACCTCCCCCGCGGGGCGCCCCGTATCCTCGTCGCGGCTCCCAGGTCACGCCTCGTGCACGACGAGCGCTCCTTCGACGAGCGCGAGCGCGAACGTGGCGCCGTTCGCGAGCGATTCGCCGGGATCTCCGGCCGCATGGCGCCGGAGCGCGCGGATCACACCACCGTGCGTGACGACGAGCACGCTCTCGCCGGCGTGCTCGTGCGCGATGGACTCCACGGCCGGCACGACTCGCTGCGCGAGCTCGTCGCGCGTCTCGCCGTCGTGGCCGATCTCGCCGGCGAGCCAGCGCGCAAACCCGTCCGGAAACCGCTCCCGGACCTCCTCCCGGGTGAGGCCGGACCACGAGCCGACGTCGATCTCGCGGAGCGCCCGGTCCTCGGTCACGTCGAGACCCAGGCGGTCGGCGACGATTCGCGCCGTGTCTCTTGCCCGCCTCAGGTCGCTCGAGTAGATCGCGGCGACGCCGTCCTCCGCGAGTTGATCCGCCAGAGTCCCGGCCTGGCGCCGACCGAGCTCGTTCAGCGGCGGGTCCGCCTGCCCCTGCCACCGCCCCGCGCGATTCCAGTCCGTCTCGCCGTGTCGGGCCAGGAGGATCCGGGTGGTCGGCACGCGAGTAGGCTAGCCCGGTGGATCTCCGCCTCGACGGCAAGGTGGCGCTCGTCACGGGCTCGAGCCGCGGGATCGGCCGCGGGATCGCGACACGACTCGTGGACGAGGGCGCCGACGTCGTGTTCTGCGCGCGCGGGGCCGAGGCGCTCGAAGGTGCCGTCGCCGCCGCCCAGGGGCCGGGACGTGCCCACGGCGTCGTCGCGGACGTCTCCACGCCCGAGGGAGCCGGCGGTGTCGTGGACGCCGCAGTCTCGACGTTCGGCGGTCTCGACATCGTGGTGAACAACGTCGGGGGCTCCGGTGCGAGCACCTTCGACGCGATGGACGCGGAGGACCTCGACGCGGTTCTGCGCAAGAACGTCTTTCCGGCGCTCAATGTCTCGCGAGCGGCGGTGCCCGTCCTCCGGGAACGTGGGGGCGGGGTGATCGCCCTGATCGCCTCGATCTTCGGGCGGGAACTCGGGGGCGGCCCCGGGTACAACCTCGCGAAGGCGGCAGAGATCAGCCTCGCGAAGACCATGGCGCGCGACCTCGCTCAGGACCGGATCCGGGTGTTCAGCGTGTCTCCGGGCTCGGTGCTCTTCCCCGGCGGAAGCTGGGACCGCCGTCAGCGCGAAGACCCCGAGGCGATCGCCGCGTTCATCGAGCGCGACCTTCCGTGGGGCCGCTTCGGCACCGTCGACGAGGTCGCCGACGCCGTGACGTTCCTCGTCTCGGAGCGTGCTTCGTGGGTCGTCGGCACCTCGGTCGTCGTGGACGGGGGCCAGTCGCGGGCGTTTTGAGCTTGTGTCGAGTCGACACGAGCTCGGTGCAGCACCGGCCGTAGCAGTCGCACGGCTCGGAGCCGACGATGCGCCCGCGGCGTACGAGGATCGGGCCGGTGCGCTGACTACCCTGAACGGGATGGAGGTCGCAGGCAGAGTCGGCGACTCGTTCGCGGAGCGGACACGGGCGCTCGAGGAGACGGCGCTCTCGCCTCGCGCCGTGCGCTCGTACGAGACTCTCGGCCGAGCGGGTGGCGAGGAGGAGTGCCGCTTGCGCACGCCGTTCCAGCGCGACCGTGACCGGATCGTGCACTCGAAGCCCTTCCGGCGCCTCAAGGGCAAGACGCAGGTCTTCATCGATCCCGAGGGCGACCACTACCGGACGCGGATGACGCACGCGCTCGAGACCACCGCGATCTCGCGCGTGGTCGCCCGTGCGCTCCGCCTCAACGAGGATCTCGTCGAGGCGATCGGCCTCGGTCACGACATGGGTCACACGCCCTTCGGGCACGCGGGCGAGCAGGCGCTCGACGCAGCGTTGCGGGAGCGATTCGGCGGCGGCTTCCGCCACAACGAGCAGTCGCACCGGATCGCACGACGGCTCAACCTCACGTACGAGGTCTGCGACGGGATCCTCACGCATACGGGGCCGCGCGAGCCGACCACACAGGAAGGAAGAGTCGTGCGGATCGTCGACCGGATCGCGTACGTCAACCACGACATCGACGACGCGCTCAGGTACGGGCTGCTGTCCGAGGGCGATCTGCCGTCCGACGAGATCGCGCTCCTCGGATCGACCGGGTCCAGCCGGATCGACCGCCTCGTCCACGACCTGGTCGAGTCGTCGGAGGCGGCGGGCGAGATCGTGCAGGGCGACGAGGTGGGGGAGGCGATGCTCTCGCTCCGGGCGTTCATGTTCGAGCGGGTCTACCTCGGCCCACACGTCGAGCCGCAACATCGCGAAGCCGACCGTGTGATCCGCGCGATCTTCACCCGCCTCGCCGACGAGCCGGCGCTGCTGCCGCCCGGGGAGGGAACCGTTCCGGAGCGCCTCACCGACTACCTCGCGGGCATGACCGACCGCTTCGCGCTGACGTTCGCCGA
>DASSUT010000325.1:0-6380 GCA_035706725.1 Gaiella sp.
GGATGGGGGCCTGCGCGCGGCGCATCGCCGCCGTCTCGGTTGGCATCCAGGCGTCCAGCCTGCACGCCGCCCGAGCCGACGCCGCTGCTTGGCGCATGCCCTCCCCGCACGCACCTCCAACCCACATCAAGCCTCTAGGCGGACGTCGCGACGGCGCGCATGCGGAGCGCGCGTTCTGCGCGGGATCCCCGGTCGCCGTTCACGTCCGCGCGGGTGCGGAGACGTCGCGCCGATGCCACCGTCTCCGCCGCGAGGCGAAGGGGAAGGGCCTCGAGGCCGATGTCCGCGGCGATCTGCTGCTGGCGGTCGGCGCCGCACGCGGCCGCGAGCCGGGCGACCCGGATGAGCTCCCGCTCGGTGCCGAGCTGCTCCGCCGTGGGCGCGAGCGCCTCGAGCAGCTCTGCGACGCGGTCGGCGAGGGGCCGCCGCATGCCCGTGTCGAGGTCCACGAGCTCGCGGCGGGTGCCGACGTGAGAGGCCAGCCACAGGCTCTCCGCGATCCGGTAGCCGTCGTGTACCGGAAGCGCCTCGCCGGCGTCGTGCCGCTCGGCGAGGAAGGCGACGAGCGCCTGGAAGAGCGCGACGAGCCCGACCGCGTCCTCGAGCTCGGTCTGGACGTCGCAGACGCGGAGCTCGAGCGTCCCGAGCCCCGGATGGAGCCGCAGATCCCACCAGTGGTAGCTCGTGTCGGGGATGGCCCCGCCCGCCCGTCCCCAGCTCGCGAAGTCGGCGTATGCGTCCCAGTCCGGGAACGCAGGCGGCACGCCGCACCGCGCGAGCGACCGGTTCAGGAGCATCCGTGTGGACGCAGCCCCCGTGCGCTCGCCGGCGTGGAACGGGCTGTTCGCCGCGAGGGCCGCGAGCTCGGGGAGGTAGCTCCGGGCCACGTTGTAGACCGCCAGTGCCCGCTCTGCGCCCTCGACACCGACGTGGACGTGGAGACCGCACGTGAGCATTCCCCGCGCGGCCCAGGGGTTGTCTCGCGCGACCGCGCGGTACCGCTCGCCCCGGGTGAGCGGCCCGGGGCGGAGCGCGGTCGGATGCGAGCCGGAGGCCATGGTCGCGAGCCCCGGGCCGATCGCGTCGTCGAGGTCGAGACGGGCAGTCGCGAGCTCGCGCCCCACGTCCGCCGCGCTCAGGCACGGGCGCGTGACCAGCTCGACCTGGGCCGCGCGGAACTCCGCCTGGAAGCGGGCGTCGCCGCCCGTGTGCCGCAGGACGTCCTCGATCGCGCCGACGAGCGACCCGTCGCCGGGATCGACGAGCATGAGCTCCTCCTCGGCGCCGACCGTCAGCGAGAGCGGGGACGCGTCGAACGCCGCACGGAGCCGCGCGACTGAGGCGTCCGCACCGGTCAGGCAGGACAGGGGCTTCACGATGCCTCGCCGTCCTCGTCCTCGACCGGTACGAGCTCCGAGACGTCGTGGTCGCGGAGCTCGGCGAGGACGTACGTCGGCTCCTCGATCGAGCCGTTCCACCGCCAGGCGAGCAGGACGCCGCCTCGGTCGTCGAGCGTGAGGCTCGCCGCGCGCACGACCTCGTGCGCCGAGACGCTGATGCTGTCGGCCCGGGTGAGGTCGAGCAGCACCCCTTGCGCGCCCTCTTCGAGCGCCGCGATCAGCTGCTCGCGCAGCTCGTCCTCCGCACCGGCGCAGATGCGCCCGCGCAGGACGATCACGCGCACACGGCGACCGAGCGCGATCGTGCTGACGGATGTCGGTAGCTCGGTCTCGGGCATGCGGCACCTCGGCGACGGTGGGGCCGGCCGAATCCACGGTACGGAGGGGAGGTGAGCGGCGCCACGGCGCCCGCGAGCATCGGACGAAGGTTCTGTGAGGACTTGCTCAAGACCTCCCCGAACGCCCCGCTACCGGCTCGCGAGCTTGTAGCCGACGCCACGCACGGTGAGGATCCGCTCCGGGCGGTTGCCGTCCCGCTCCACCTTCCGACGGAGGTTCGCGATGTGGGCGTCGCAGGCGCGTGCATCACCGACGTACGGGGTCTGCCAGAGGTGCTCCATGATCTGGCCGCGCGTGAACACCCGTCCGGGGCTCTCGGTCAGGAGCAGCAGCACGCGGAACTCGGAACGCGTGAGGTCGACCTCCTTGCCGTCGACCGTGACCGAGTGGCGGTCGAGGTCGATCCGGATCCCTGCGGCCTCGCGGATCGACCCCCCGGCAGCGCGGTCGAGGCGCCTCCGGCGGAGGATCGCCCGGATCCGGCTCAGGAGCTCGGCCGTCGAGAAGGGTTTTGTGACGTAGTCGTCGGCCCCGAGCTCGAGGCCGAGCACCCTGTCGACCTCTGCGTCGCGTGCGGTCAGCATCAGGATCGGCACGTCGCTCTCGTTCCGCAGCTCGCGGCACACGTCGAGCCCGTTCATCCGCGGCAGCATCACGTCGAGCACGACGACGTCGAACCGGTCCTGCCGTGCGAGCTCGAGCGCACGCGCGCCGTCGTGCGCGACCTCGGCCCGGTACCCCGCCCGCTCGAGCGCGTAGCGGACGGGCGCGAGGATGTCCGGCTCGTCGTCCACGAGCAGGATGCGGGCCGTCATCCGACCTCGACCTCCTGCCGCTCGCCGCCGTTCGGCTCCGCGGGAGTCGCGGGCGCCGACCGGAGCACGATGCGGGCGGTCGTCCCGGTGCCCGGGCCCGACTCGAGCTCGAGGTGCCCGCCGAGCGCGTGGGCGACCTCGCGGACGATCGAGAGACCGAGCCCGAACCCCTCGGCGTCGCGGTCGCCGGAGCGGAAGAAGCGCTCTACCGCGCGCTCTGCATCGGCCGGCGTGAGCCCCGGCCCGCCGTCGCGGACCTCGACGACGACCGTCTCGCGCCCCGCCGAGCGGGCGGACACCGCGAGCGCCTCGGACGAGGCGTACTTGCGCGCATTCGCGACGAGGTTCTCGACCGCCTGGCGGAGGAGGTCGTCGTGTGCGAGCGCCACCAGGCCATCCTCCACCTCGAGCGCCGTCGGGGCGATCTCCAGGTCTGCGGCGAGCTCGTCGAGAAGGCGCTTCACGTCGACCGGCTCGAGCAGCACCGGCTCGGCGCGCGACTGCGCGCGCGCGAGGGTGAGCAGCGCGCGCCCGAGGCGACCGAGCCGGGTCGTCTGCCGCTCGATCAGCGCGAGGAAGCGGTCACGCTCCGCCGGCTCCTCCTTCGCCCCGAGCTGGAGCACCTCCACCGCGCTCGCGATCGCGGTCACCGGCGTGCGCAGCTCGTGGGCGGCGTTCGCGACGAACTCGCGCTCCGCGCGCTCGCGCCGCTGTTGCTCGGTGACGTCGGTGATCACGATCACGGCCGTGCCGGAGCCCGCTGCCGGGACCCCGGTGATCGCGTACGTGTGCTCGAGCGCGGGCGCGACCTGCATGGTCTCGAGCCCCGCCTCCGGGGCGGCGAAGAGGCGCCGGGCCATCGCCCGCAGGTCGGCGGCGGCCCACGGGTTCCCGAGCGGCAGGCCCTCGGCTACCTCCTCGCCGAGGAGCGTGGACGCCCGAGCGTTCGCGACGACCACCGTGAGGTCCTCTCGGATCGCGATCACGCCTTCCTGGAGCTGCTCGATCAGTGCACGCAGCCGGTCGCGCTCGCTCTCGAGCTGCCCGAACGACGCGCGCAGGTTGCGTCGCATCGTGTCGACGGCGGTCGCAAGACGCCCGAGCTCGTCCGGGAACCGCGTGCTCAGGCCGCCGCCGAACTCCCCCTCCGCGATCGCCTCCGCGGCGGCGTTGATCCGCCGGACGCGCCTGGTGATCAGCGCGGAGACGAAGATGCCCGCGATCGCGCCGATCAGCGTCGCCCACGCGGCCGCGACCCAGATGCGGCTGCGCACGATCGACGAGGCGCGGATCAGGTCGGGGCGCGCGGCGACCTCGACGAGGGCCGTCCCGGGCCCGCTGCGGAGCGGGAGTCCGACCGTGACCCGGCGGCCGTCGTCGAGGCTCTGCACGATCCGGTGACCCGCGAGCGCCTCGACGAGGAGCTCCCGGCCGTTCGGCACGCCCGCCCACCGCACTCCGAGCGACGTGGGACTGCTCAGGAGGCGGCCCTCGGCGTCGAACAGGAACAGCGCCACGCGGCGCCTGCTCGCCTGCTCCTCGGTCCGCGCCCGCTGCCCATCGAGGCTCGAGGCGCCCGCGATTCGCGCGGCCGCGCCCACCGCGCTCCCCGCTGCGAGATCCTCGGCCTTGGCGCGGAGCGCGCTCCGGCTCTGGCTCTGGAACACCTGCGCGACCGCGAGGGCCGTCACCGCCGCGATCAGCGCGAACGCGGCGGGAAGCCACCAACGGATGCTGACGAAACGCTCCGGGCGCATGGCGTCAAGTATGTGGACGACCCCCTCCCTGCGCCCGAGTGTGAGGAGATCTTCACACTTTCGCTCGGCTGTGCCGCACGGGGACGCGCCGAAATAGGCAGGGCGGCCGGTTCGTTGACCACACAATGTTCGTGCGTCCGACGCGGGGAGACGGGTGAGGACCAGGACGACCACGGTCGGCGTCCTGTTCGCGACCACGACCGCGGTCGTGTGGGGCGGTCAGTTCGTGGTTGGCAAGTCGGCGCTCGAGAGCGTGAACGCGTTTCCGCTCTCCACGATCCGCTACGCGGTCGCGGCCGCGATGTGGCTCGTCGTGCTGCTCGTGCTCGAGGGTCGCGCTGCGTTCCGGCTCGAAGGTCATGGCCGGCGGCTCTTCTGGCTCGGCTCGCTCGGCTTCGCGGGGTTCAACCTGCTCGCGTACACCGGGCTCGCGCACGCGCGCCCCGAGAGCGCCTCGCTGATCGTCGCGCTCGGCCCGCTCCTCACTGCGCTCGTCCTGTGGCAGAGAACGCGGGTGCGCCCTGCGCGCTCGACGTTCGTGCTGCTCGGGATCGCGCTCCTCGGGGTCGCGCTCGTCGTGAGCGCCGGCCATCCGCTGTCGATCGTCCACGGCGCGGTCGGCTGGGGCGACGCGCTCGTCCTCGGCGGCGTGTTCAGCTTCGTCCTCTACAGCCTCGGCGCCGCCGAGTTCGCGCGGTTCTCGCCGCTCCGCTACACGGCGCTCACGGCAGCGCTCGGCTGGGTGACGATCGCCGTGGTGACCGTGGTCGCGACCGGCGCCGGCCTCGTGCCGCGCCCGTCCTCCGCGGAGCTCTGGGCCGTCACGCCGGAGATCGTCTACCTCGCGATCCCCGGCGCGTTCGTCGCGGTTTTGACCTGGAACGCGGCGATCGCGGCGATCGGACCGCAGAACGCGGTGCTGTTCAGCAACCTGATCCCGGTGACGACGTTCGCGATCGAGATCGTCCGCGGATACCGGCCGAACGTCGCCGAGCTCGCAGGCGCGGCGCTCACTATCGGCGCGCTCGTCGCGAACAACCTCCTCGCCCGCCGGACGCGCGCGGTGCGACCCGAGCCGGCGTCACGTGAGGCCGAGCTTCCCGAAGCCGCGTAATGCTTCATTTGATATAGCTTCGATACTTCACTTTCCAAAGCAAGGGAGGTCGAGATGTCGGTGCTGTCGGACGTGACGAGCGCAAACGAGTCGTACGCGGCCGGGTTCGCGAAGGGAAGCCTCGACATGCCGCCCGCCCGGCGGTTCGCCGTGCTCACCTGCATGGACGCGCGCATCGACCCGGCCCGCGCGCTCGGGCTCGAGGAGGGGGACGCGCACGTGATCCGCAACGCGGGCGGGATCGCGACCGAGGACGCTCTGCGCTCGCTCGTGATCTCCCACCACCTCCTCGGCACGCAGGAGGCGTTCGTGATCGGTCACACCGACTGCGGCATGCTCACGTTCGAGAACGAGACGCTGCACGGGCTCCTCCGCGAGCGCCAGGGCGTCGACGCCGGAGACGTCGACTTTCTCCCGTTCCCGGACGTCGCCGCGCGGGTCGCCGCGAGCGTCGAGCAGGTGCGGGCTTCGGGGCTCCTGCCGGAGGGCTACATCCTCCACCCGTTCGTATACGACGTCTCGAGCGGGCGCCTCGTGCCGGTCGGCACCTCGTAACTCAGCGCTTCGCGAGGATCTCCTTCAGCATCGCCGCGTTCGTCGGTGCCTGCGCGACCTCGCTCCGCTCGCCGAGCAGGTCGCGCGGCGCCTCGGCGGAGCCCGAACGGCCGTTGTTGTTGAACATCGCGTAGACGACCGTCGCTTCCCGGTCGAGCTCGCGCAGAGTGGTGGACCACTCCTCGAGCTCCGCAGGTGCGTAGAGGTAGTCGAAGCGCTCCGCGCTGCTGCCGGTGCGTTTGAACCACGTCTCGCCGTTCCGGCCGTGGAGGCGCACGTACGCCGTCGGCGAGGTCCGCGCGACCACGAGCGGGATCACGCCGGGCGGTGCGTCCACCGTCACGTACGTCATGCCGTGCTCCTCGAGGAACGCGAGCGGCTCGGCCGGCTCCTCGAACCA
>DASSUT010000326.1:0-3665 GCA_035706725.1 Gaiella sp.
CTCCGAGCTCCGCGGCGAGAAGATCGACATCATCCCGTGGAACACGGAGCCGGCGCGGTTCGTCGCGAAGGCGCTCTCGCCCGCCCGCGTCCGCGAGGTCTACATCGACGACGAGAGCCGCGACGCGACCGTCGTCGTGCCCGACGACCAGCTCGCGCTCGCGATCGGCAAGGAGGGCCTCAACGCGCGCCTCGCTGCCCGCCTGACCGGGTGGAAGGTCGACATCAAGTCGGACACCGAGTTCGCCCAGCAGGAGGCGGAGGCCGCGTTCGCGGGCGACGACGAGGGCGACGGCGACTTCTCGGGCCGCTGCGCGGCGCTGCTCTCGAACGGCAAGCGGTGTCCGAACGCCGCGCTGCCCGGCTCCAGGTACTGCGGCGTGCCGGCGCACCAGGCGCTCGCCGACGACCCGACGGCCGCCTCGCGGGGTGCGTCCGTGCCGCTGTCGGACGGGGGCGCGGAGACCGCCGAGGAGACCGAGGCCGCGGGCGAAGGCGGCGTCGCGACCGGGGTCGCGCTCGCGACCGAGGCGATCGACGACGTCGAGGAGGCGCTCGCCGCGGGCGAGCTGAGCGCCGAGGAGGCGGAGGCCGCCGAGCAGGTGATCGGGGACGCGGTCGAGGTGGCGCTGGCAGAGGAGCCGGCCGGCGAGCCCGCCGAGGAGGGCCGGGACGACGCGTGAGCCCGCTGCTCCTCACAGGACGTGTGTCGGATGCGGCCGCCGGGCGTCAAGACACGAGCTCCTGCGGTTCGAGGCGGTGGACGGCGTGCTGACAGCGGTCCCGGTGCCAACCGGTCGAGGCGCCTACACGTGCCGCAGAACAGCGTGCTTCGACAGGGCCGCAGCACGCGGTGCGTTCGGGCGCTCGCTGCGGCACGCGGTCGCGGTGGGGCCGGAGCTCGCGCGTCTCTACACTGAGGGGTCGCATGGCTGACGGCCCGAACAGACCGAACCGCCCGATCCGTCCCCGTGGCGGTGGCCAGGGCGGCAGGCGCCGTCGCGTGGTCATCGAGGGCGGCGCGGCCCGCGGGCGCGACGCGCGCGCCGCACGCGACCGCTCGCAGCAGGCGCCGCCCCGTACGCAGGCCCCTGCGCCGCCGACCGGGCCGGTCACGGTCGAGTCCGGCGTCACGGTGAAGGACCTCTCCGGCGCGCTCGGCGTGCCGATGTCGCAGATCATCAAGATCCTCATGGGCCTCGGTCAGATGCGGACCGCGACCCAGTCGCTCTCCGACGACGAGGTCGAGCTCATCGCGGCCGAGGTCGGCCGCGAGGTGACGGTCAAGCACGCGGCCGACGAGGAGGAGCCGGTGATCGTCGACGACACCGAGGCGGACCTCACGGCCCGGCCGCCGGTCGTCACGATCATGGGGCACGTCGACCACGGGAAGACCACGCTGCTCGACGCCATCCGGTCCACGTCGGTCGTCGACACCGAGGCGGGTGGGATCACGCAGCACATCGGCGCATACCAGACCGACGTCGACGGCCGGAAGCTCACGTTCCTCGACACGCCGGGTCACGAGGCGTTCACCGCGATGCGCGCGCGCGGCGCGAAGGTCACCGACATCGCGGTGCTCGTCGTGGCGGCCGACGACGGCGTCATGCCGCAGACGAAGGAGTCGATCAACCACGCGCGGGCCGCGGACGTGCCCATCGTGGTCGCGATCAACAAGGTCGACGTCGCCGACGCGAACGCGGATCGCGTGAAGACCGAGCTCGCGTCCGAAGGGCTCCAGCCCGAGGACTGGGGCGGGACGACTCAGTTCGCCCAGGTCTCGGCGAAACAGCAGACCGGCATCGACGACCTGCTCGAGCGGATCCTCCTCGTCGCCGATGCCGAGCTCGACCTGCGCGCCAACGAGAATGCCGAGGCCTCCGGTCCGATCATCGAGTCGCGGCTCGACGTCGGACGCGGCCCCGTCGCGACGATGCTCGTCCAGCGTGGGACGCTGCGGGTGGGCGACGCGATCGTCGCGGGCGACGCCGCCGGCAAGGTGCGGGCGCTCTACGACTACCGCGGCGAGCGCACCAAGGACGCGCACCCCGGTGAGCCCGTCGAGATCCTCGGCTTCGACCGTCCGCCCGCGGCCGGCGAGCTCGCACGGGTGGTCGAGCACGAGCGCCAGGCGAAGGACCTGGCCGAGAAGCGCGCCGAGCGCCTCCGTCGGGAGCAGCTCGCGCAGCGCGCGCCGACGGTCGGCGTGTCGCTCGAGACGCTGTTCGAGCAGATGCAGGCCGGTGCGGTGCAGGAGCTCAACATCGTCCTGAAGGGCGACGTCCAGGGCTCGGTCGAGGCGGTCGTCGGCGAGCTCGGGAAGATCCAGCACCCCGAGGTGCGGGTGAACGTGATCCACACGGGCGTCGGCGGCATCACGGAGAACGACGTGAACCTCGCGTCCGCGTCGAACGCCCTCGTGATCGGCTTCAACGTCCGGCCGAGCGCGGAGGCGAAGCAGCTCGCCGAGCGCGAGGGCGTCGACATCCGCACGTACCGGGTGATCTACAAGCTCACCGACGACATCGAGCAGGCGCTCGTCGGGATGCTCTCGCCGGTCACGACGGAAGAGGTCCTCGGCGAGGCCGAGGTGCGCGCGCTGTTCAAGGTCTCCCGGCTCGGGACGATCGCGGGCTGCATGGTCACGAACGGCGTCGTCCGGCGTGGCGCCCACGTCCGCGTGGTGCGCGACGGGACCGTCGTGCAGGAGACCTCGATCGCGCAGCTCAAGCGGTTCAAGGAGGACGCGCGCGAGGTCACCGAGGGCTTCGAGTGCGGCATCCTGCTCGACGGCTTCAACGACGTGAAGGAAGGCGACGTCCTCGAGGTTTTCGAGACCCGCGAGGTCGAGAGAACCGAGCTGTCCGTCAGCGCGACGGAGTAGGGCACGTTCGCCGCGCGGACGTGCCGGCTAACAGCTTCTGACGAGCCGCGCGATCGCGGCCGCGCGGGCACGGTAGCCGGTCACGGTCGGGTGCACGCCGTCGGAGCCGAACCACGACGGATGCGCGTGCGCCATCCCGACCCAGTCGAACACGCGGAGGTTGCGGCGATGGGCCGCGGCCGCGGCGAGCGCCCTGTTGTAGCCCGAGTACGAGACGCCCCCGTACGGCGGTCGCACGATCGTCGACCACACGACGCAGCGGCGCGGCCCGGCGATCGCGAGCGTCTGGCGCACGATGCGCGCGAAGCCGGAGACGCGGCCCGGGTCGTCGTTCGTCCCGGCGCTCACGACGACGACGCGGGGGAGGGAGGAGCCGAAGCTCCGCAGGGCGCCGGGCACCTCCTCGGCGTGCGTCGAGATCGCCGCGACCGAGCGGACGTTCCAGCCCCGGAGGTACCTGCCGAGGTAGAGGTTCGTGCCGACCGAGAGCGAGTCGCCGTAGCTCAGGACGTCCCGGCTCCCCGCTGCGCCCGCGGGCGAGCCGACGACCAGCGCGCACGCGAGCGCGCCGACGGCGACGACGAGACGGGCCGAGTGCGTCATGCGATCGTCTACGGTAGGCATCGGGCGGTTCCTGCCGGGCGTCGCACACGAGATCCGAACATGTCCACCGGTTACGTCGGCATCCTCTCGTTCGAGCTCCACTTCCCGGACAGCCACTCGCTCAAGGAGAAGCGGATGCACCTCCGCTCGGTGAAGCAGCAGCTCGTGAACCGGCTCGG
>DASSUT010000327.1:0-4516 GCA_035706725.1 Gaiella sp.
TTCAGATCAGGAACCAGATTCGAGTGAGGAAGACCGACCTCGTGATGCGGCTGTACACGACCTTCGACAGCCTCGAGTTCCAGCGGGCGTTCCACACCGTCTACTGGGCCGACTTCCACGACTACGACTCCGCCATGGCGATCACGGGAGGGGAGCGCCAAATCTGGACGTACCTGTTCAGCTTCTACGACCAGGTCGGGGTGCTGCTGCGTCGGCGCCTGATCGACTTCGACATGGTCGACGATCTCCTCGGCAACTCCACCCGGCAGCTGTGGGAGAAGGCTGTCCCGGCGATCCGCGAGGCGCGTGAGCGATACGACCCGAGGCTGTACGAGCACTTCGAGTTCCTGTACGAGGAGGTGACCCGACGGGCAGCGCCGGTGCAGTCCCCCTCGAGGGCCGACGGGACCGGCCCCGTCGGCGCCGTCCGCGACGCCTGACGCGCCGCTCGCGGAGACGGCAACGAAGCTCGCCATGCGCCCGGAAGGATTCGAACCTTCGGCCTCGCGCTCCGGAGGCGCGCGCTCTATCCCCTGAGCTACGGGCGCGGAGACGAGGAGTGTAGACGAGGACTGCTCAGTGCTCCGTCCTCCGTATGGCCGGCGCCGCAGTAGGCTCGGCCGGCATGGAGGTGCGCGCCGAGATCGTCCGGCTGGAGCTCGCGGAGACGTTCGTGATCAGCCGCGAGTCGCAGGACTGGGCAGAGGTCGTCCATGTGACATTGCGTCACGGGGACGTCGAAGGCCGCGGGGAGGCGGCACCGATCGAGCGGTACGGCGAGACGGCTGCGTCGTCGCTCGCGTTCGCGGAGCGACACGGCTCGCTTGTCGGGGACGACCCGTTCGCTCTCGAGGAGATCGGGGGCCGACTCGCGGGGATCCCCGGTGAGCAGGCCGCGAAGGCGGCGCTCGACGCGGCGCTCCACGACCTCCAGGGAAAGCTCCTCGGCGTCCCTGTCAACCGTCTCTTGGGGCTCCCGCGTGGCGGGCCCCCGACGTCGTGGACCGTCTGGCTCGGTGATCCCGACGACATGGCGCGGCGGGCGATGGACGCGGCGGGTCGGTTTCGCCGGCTGAAGCTCAAGCTCGGGGGCGGTGACGGTCTGGACGTCGAGCGCGTCCGTGCGGTGCGGGAGGTCACCGATCTGCCCCTGCAGGTCGACGTCAACGAGTGGTGGACGCTCGACGAGGCGCTCGACGCGTGCGAGGAGCTTGCGTCGCTCGGCGTCGCCTACGTGGAGCAGCCTCTCCCGGCCGGGGACGCCGGCGGGGCCGAGCTCGGGCGACGTTCGCGCGTCCCAATCTACGTCGACGAGGACTGCCACACGCTCGCGGACGTCGCACGCTGCGGCGAGATCGCTCACGGGATCACGATCAAGCTCGCAAAGTCGGGCGGGATCCGCGAGGCGATCCGTATGGCGCACGCGGCGCGCGCGCTGGGGCTCGGCGTGATGCTGGGTTGCATGATCGAGTCGGGGCTCGGGATCGCCGCAGGATGCGCCGTCGCGCCGCTCTGCGACCACGTCGACCTCGACGGGAACCTCCTGCTCGCCCACGACCCGGCGCCGGGCCCCGTCTTCCGAGACGGGGTCCAGCGTGCCTCGGAGGGGGTGGGCCTTGGCTGCGGGTGAGCCGACGCTGATCCTCGCCGAGGGCTTCTCCCGAGACACGCACTACGGGAAGACCATGCGCGGGATCCTGCGCTACCGGCGCGAGGACGTGGTCGCGATCCTCGACTCGACGCGCTCCGGCGAGGAGGAGGGCGGGGTGCCGATCGTCGGGGACGTCGCCGCCGCGCTCGCTCTGGGGCCGAAGGTCGCGCTCGTCGGCGTCGCGACCCAGGGCGGTCGGTTTCCGCCTGCCTGGCGCGACCTGTTGGCCGAGTGCATCCGGCACGGCCTCGCAATCGAGAACGGGCTCCACGAGATGCTCGACGACGACCCGGAGTTGCGTCCGCTCGCCGACGCGCACGACGTCCAGTTGCGCGACCTGCGGCGGCCTCCCCGAGGCCTCGACTGCCCAACGGGCGAGAACCTCGCGGTTCCCTCGCGGATCGTCCTGACCGTCGGCTCCGACTGCGCGATCGGGAAAATGACGGTCGCGCTCGAGCTCGACCGTGCCGCGCGGGAGCGCGGTATCGCGTCGGTCTTCGTCCCGACCGGCCAGACGGGCATCGCGATCGCCGGCTGGGGGATCTCCGTCGACGCGGTCGTCGCGGATTTCCTTGCCGGAGCAGCCGAGCGCCTCGTGGTCGAGGGGCACCGCCGCGGGGGCGAGCTGCTCTGGGTCGAAGGGCAGGGCTCGCTGCTCCACCCCGCGTACTCGGGCGTGACGCTCGGGCTGTACCACGGCTCCGTGCCCCATGCGCTCGTCCTGTGTCACCGGGCCGGCGCGACGGAAGTCGAGGGCTATCCGGGAAATCCGCTCCCTCCGCTCGCGGATCTCGTGCAGCTCCATGAGCGGATGTCGCTGCCGGCGCGGCGAGCCCGGGTCGCGGCCATTGCCCTCAACACGGCGGGGCTCGACGCAGCCGCCGCCGACGCGGCGGTCGCCGCCGCCACGGCGGAGACGGGGCTCACCGCGGCTGACCCGGTCCGCCACGGCGCCGCCGAGCTCCTCGAGGCGGTGCTCGCGGTCGCGGGTTGACCGTCCGGCCGGCCGGTGTAGGATCGGCGCCCGTCCCGGCGAGGACGGTCGGCGGCAAGGCGAGGGAGAGGACTGCGGCGAGTGGGGGCGAGGGGGGTTGCGTGTGTGCTGGCGGGGATGCTCGCGGCCGTGCTCGCGTGCGTGTCCGGCGTGCCGGCAGCGGACTTCGGCGCAAACGACGATGCCGGCAAGTACGCCGACGACGCGGGTGCCGCGAGCTACCGAGAGATGGCGTCGCTCGGCATGCGGGAGGCGCTGATCACGGTTCGTTGGCGCCCCAGCGACCCCCTCGGGCTCGCCGAGCGGCCGCTTCTGGACCTCACGGTGGCCGCGGCTCGGTCGGCCGGCCTCGCGGTCGTGTTCGCGACGTACCCCTATCCGCCGCGTGAGATCGCGGACGGGGTCGCACGCCCCGACGCGTTCGGCGCGTGGCTCGCCGAGCTCGCCCGTCAGTACCCGGACGTCCGCGAGTTCGTGGTCGGCAACGAGCCGAACCAGCCCGCGTTCTGGCGCCCGCAGCTTTCGCGCAGAGCGCAGCTGTCCGCCCGTGCGTTCGGCCCGTTCCTCGCCGCCGGTTACGACGCGATCAAGGCCGTCGACCCCGATCTGATCGTCGTCGGCGTCGGGCTCTCGCCGCGCGGGAACGACCGTCCCGACGCGCGCAGCAACGTGTCGACCTCGCCCGTGCGGTTCCTCGCGGCGTTGGGGGCGTGGTACCGCGCGAGCGGCCGTGACCGTCCGCTGATGGACGGGCTCAGCTTCCACCCGTACCCGAACAGCGCGACCGACGCGCTCGACCGCGGCTATCCGTGGCCGAACGCCGGCTTCGCGAACCTCGACCGCGTCAAGCAGGCGGTCTGGGACGCGTTCGCCGGCAGCGCGCAGCCGACCACGCTCGACGGCCTGCGGCTCTACCTCGACGAGGTCGGGTGGCAGGTCGACACCGCCGGCCGCGACGGCTACACCGGCGACGAAAACGTCCCCGTGACCGACGAGCGGAGTCAGGCGGAGGTGTACGCCGCGCTCGTGCGCGCCGCGGCGTGCGACCCCGACGTCGCAGCGGTCAACCTGTTCGGCTTCCGCGACGACGCCCTCCGCACCGGGTTTCAGGCGGGCCTGTACCGGGCCGACGGATCGCCGCGTCCGGCCCTCGAGGCAGTGCAAAGCGCCATCGCGGAGACTGCGCGCGGCTGCGCCGAGGTGGCCCCGGTCTGGCGGCCGGCCCGAGCGGTCCTCGGTGCCCAGCGACCGACCGTCGCGCTCGGGCGTCGCACAGTGTCTGTCGAGCTGACGGCGGCCGAGGGAGCGGTAGCACGCGTCTGCCTGCTGGACGGGCGCCACACGCAGGCCAGCGCGCGACTCGTGGTCTCCGCGCGGCGGGTTGCGGGAGGAACCTGCGCCGCGGGCGTCGTGACCGCGAACCGTCACACGAGGTTCCGCCTCGTCCGCGCGACGGAGCAGACGCTCGCGGTGCTGCTCACGGCGCAGACGAACCCCGGCCGTGCGACCACGCTGGTGCGTCCTGTCGCGACGTGCTTGAGGGAATTGCCCCTTCTCTGTAGAAGCTCCGTCCGACGCCACCCCTAGGATTCGGGATAGATAAAGCGAACGCGCCGCCGGTAGCAGCCGACGACGCGCTCTTGCCAACAAGGAGCGTCAGATGCCCCCGGTTGACCGCCTTAAGCCTATCCGCGCCGCATCGTCGGAATCGGGCTACACCCTCTTGGAGTTCATGCGCGAGTGGCCCGACGACGAGACGTGCCTGCGCTACCTCTGGCGCACCCGCTACTCGCCGGACGGCGAGACGGCGTTCTGCCCAAAGTGCGAGCGGGACAGGCCGTTCAAGCGTTACGCGTTCGCTACGCGCCGTC
>DASSUT010000328.1:0-7117 GCA_035706725.1 Gaiella sp.
GGAATCGATCCCCACGAGCTCGGCGGCTCGCCGTGGGTCGCGGCCGTCTCCTCGTTCGTGCCCTTCGTCGTCGGCGCGATCGTCCCCGTGATCCCGTTCGTGTTCCTCGACGGCACCGCCGCCGTGGTCACGAGCCTCGTCGCGAGCGGGGTCGCCCTCTTCGGGATCGGCGCCGCGATCACCCTCCTCACCGGACGATCGGTACTTTTCTCGGGGGCGAGGCAGGTCGCGTTCGGGCTCGCGGCCGCGGGGGTCACCTACGGCATCGGCGCGGCTATCGGCGTCTCGGTCTCCGGCTGAGCGTCAGCGGCTGCCGACGGCACGCAGGCGGACGACGCACTCGAGGCCGCCGCCGGCGCGCGGCCGCAGCTCGATCTCGCCCCCGTCCGCCTGGACGAGCCGCCGCACGATCGCGAGCCCGAGCCCGAACCCCTCCTCGCCCGCGCCCGCCCGCCAGAAGCGGTCGAACGCACGGGCGATCTCCTCGTCGGACATCCCAGGCCCCCGATCGCCGACACGAACCTCGACCCAGCCGTCCGCGCGCACCGCGTCGACGTCGACGCTCGTCCCGGGCGGCGCGACCTCGAGCGCGTTCGCGAGGAGGTTGTCGAGCACCTGCTCGACCCGGCCCGACGTGGCACGTGCGCGCGGACGCCCGTCGACGTGCGCATCGAGCTGCACGTTCTGCTCGGCGGCGAGCGCCGCCCACGCCTGGACGCGCTCCTCCACGACCGACGCGACGTCGAGGTCCACGGGTGCGCTGCCCGCGCGGTCCGCGCGCGCGAGCGTGAGCAGCCCGTCGACGAGCGCGCTCAGGCGCTCCACCTCGTCCAGGGCGCCCTCGAGCTCGGCGGAGGTCCCCGTCTCGCCGTCGCGAGCGAGGTTCTCGAGCCGCAGCCGCAGTGCCGTGAGCGGCGTGCGCAGCTGGTGCGAGGCGTCTGCGACGAACTGCTCCTGCGAGTCGAGCAGCGCCTCGAGCTTCACGACCATGTCGTTGAACGAGCCCGCGAGGCGACGCAGCTCGGGCGGCCCTGTCAGCGGGACCCTCACCGCGAGGTTGCCGCCGGCCACCTCCTCGGCCGCCGCGTCGACGCGGGCGAGAGGACGGGCGATCCAGCGTGCGAACCCCAGCGCGAGCGCGGCGCTCACGGCGAGCACGACGGCGGCGATCGCTGCGAGGATGAGCCAGAAGCGCGTGACGCGCGCATCGACCTCCGAGGTCGGATACGTGATGCGTACGGCGCCGTGGACGACCCCGCCCGAGGCCGAGGGGACGGCGACGAAGAGCAGGTCCGTGCCGAGGGTCCGCGAGTGCCGGACGCCGGTCGCCACCGTGCCCTCGAGCGCCGCCGCGAGCTCGGGACGCGTCGAGAAGTTCTCGCCGACGCGTCTCGAGCTCGAGTCGACGATCGCCCGGCCCCGCGAGTCGACCACCACGACACGGCCGCCGGTGTCGTCCTGGTAGCGGCGGGCGATCGCCGTCAGCGCCGGGGGCGCCGGGAGGCGACGCTCGAGCGCGTCCTCGGCGAGCGAGGCGATCGCCACCGCGTCCCGCTCGACGTTCGCGCTCAGGTCGCGTCGCTGGTTCCGCGCATGGGACACGCCGAGCGGGATCTCGAGCAGCGCCAGCACGACGACGGCGAGCGTCAGGTAGCTGAGGAGCAGCCGGCGGCTCACGTGCGCGGCACGAGCCGCAGGCCGACGCCGCGGACCGTCTCGATCCACGCGGGGTCACCGAGCTTCTTGCGCAGCGACGCGACGTGGACGTCGACGGTCTTCGTCGGCCCGAACCACTCCGTGTCCCAGACCTCGCGCAGGATCCTCCGGCGGGGCACGACCGAGCCGGGCTCCGACGCGAGCAGCGCGAGGAGGTCGAACTCCTTGGTCGTCAGCGGCAAGAGATCGCCTTCGAGGGTCGCCTGCCGGCCGCGCACGTCGACCTCGAGCGGCCCGATCAGGATCCGGGACCGGTCGCCGCTCGGACGCGTGCGGCGCATGACCGCGCGGATGCGCGCGAGGAGCTCGCGGAACCCGAAGGGCTTGACGATGTAGTCGTCCGCGCCGAGCTCGAGCCCCACGACGCGATCCACCTCCTCGCCCTTGGCCGTCACGATGATGATCGGGACGTCGGAGCGTGCACGCAGCCGCCGGCAGACCTCGGTGCCGTCGATCCCCGGGAGGCGCAGGTCGAGGAGCACGAGGTCGGGCGCCGCCGCTTCGAGCGCCGCCTCCCCGGTCGCGACCCGCGTCACGTCGAAGCCTTCGCTGCGGAGCCCGTCCGCGAGCGGCGTCGCGATCGCGTCGTCGTCCTCGACGATCAGGATCCGCACCGCCGGATCGTCGCACGCCGTCGCGCGCGACGACGAGGGGGCACACGAAGCCTTACGCGCAGTTGGGGATGGTTTACCTCCGCTTGCCCCGGCGCTTGCGTGACCCCGCCTACGGTCGATGCGTATCGACCAGGAGGCTCACATGGCACGCAGACATCTGTTTCTCGTCGTCGTCCTGCTCGCGGCCGCCGCGGTCGCAGGGCTGCTCGCGCTCACCCGCGGGGTGCAGCAGGACGCGAAGGCGTCGCCGGCGCTCGACGCGCAGATCGCCGCGCGCACCCACGCCGTCGACCGTCTGGAGGCATCGCTCCGCCGCGCGCTCGCCGAGCAGAGGCCCCTGTCCCCGGCGCCTCGCGCGTCGGCGCGAACCGTGTTCGTCCAGTCGAGCGCATCGAGGCACGACGACGAGCACGCCGGCGACCACGAAGACGAGCACGCCGACGACCACGGAGACCACGACCACGAGCACGAGGTCGGCGATGACTAGCCCCGTCGTCCGCCTCTACGCGGCCGCCGCGGCGCTCGCCGCCTTTTTCCTCACGTGGGCGGGAATCGCCGCTCGTCCGTGGGCCGCGCCACCCCAGGACACGCGTGTCGCGGCGGTCGGCGCACTCGAGCAGCGGCTCCAGCGCGACGCGGCGCTCGTGCGGCAGATCGTCGACAACCGCGCCGCCCTCGCCCATGCGAGCGCGTCGGCGGCGGCTCCGGCGCCACCGGTGCGGGTCGTGACACTGCCACCCGTCACGACCACGAGGACGTCGTGATGCTCCGGCGCCGCTTCCATGCGATGGGGACGGGGATGGAGCTCGTGCTCGACGCGCGACCGACCGCAGTCGCCATGCACGCGCTCGCGAGCGCGGAGGCGGAGCTCCACCGCCTCGAGCGCCTTCTCTCGCGCTTCGACCCCGGCTCCGAGCTCTCGCGGCTGAACGAGCGCGAGACGACGACGGTCGGGCCGGAGCTGCTCGAGGTCACCGAGCTCGCGGTGGCGGCCCGTGAGCGAACCGGCGGTCGTTTCGATCCGACGGTGCACGACGCGCTGGTGGCCGCGGGGTACGACCGGACCTTCGATCGCGTCCCCCGCCTCGGCGACGCGCCGGCGGGCACCGCGCCGTGCGGCGGGGGGATCGTCGTCGATCGAACGCGGGCGACGATCGAGCTCGAGCCCGGCGTCCGTCTCGACCTCGGCGGAATCGGAAAGGGCTACGCCGCCGACCGGGCCGCGGCGCTCCTCGCGGCCGCCGGCCCGTGTCTCGTCGACGCGGGCGGGGACATCGCCGTCGAGGGACGGCCGTGGCCGATCGGCGTCGAGACTGCCGACGGCACGCTCACGCTCGAGCTTCCTCGCGGCGGGCTCGCGACCTCCGGTCGCGACCGGCGCCGCTGGACGCGGGCCGGCAACGAGCAGCACCACCTCGTCGACCCGCGCACAGGACGTCCGTCCGAGAGCGACGTCCTGCGCGTGACGGTCGCCGCGGCGAGCGCGGCCGAGGCGGAGGTGCTCGCGAAGGCGCTCTTTTTCGCCGGCTCGTCGGACGCGCTCCGCGAGGCCGATGCGCACGCGATCCCGGCCGTGATCGTGACGGCGGACGGCCGGACGCTTCGCTCGGGGGCGCTCGGATGAGAGGCGACCCCACGTTCTGGATCCTCGCGCGCTCGAGCGGCCTCGTCGCGTACGCACTGCTCACTGCCTCGGTGCTCGCCGGGCTCGTGCTCAAGTCCCGGCCGTTCGGGACGTCGCTCAGGCCTGCGGCGATCACCGACCTCCATCGCTTCCTCGCCCTCCTCGGGCTCGGGGCGGTCGCCGTCCACGGGCTCGCGCTCGTGCTCGACCGGACCGTGCAGTTCTCGCTCCCGGCCCTGGTCGTCCCGGGCCTCGCGCCGTACCGGCCGCTCTGGACGGCGCTCGGCGTGCTCGCGGCCGAGGCGATGGTCGTCGTCTACGCCTCGTTCGCCGCCCGGAAGTGGATCGGCGCCCGCGCCTGGCGCAGGCTCCACTGGGCGACCTACCTCGTGTTCGCGCTCGCAACCGTGCACGGCCTCGCGGCCGGCACGGACAGCGGCGCCACCTGGGCGCTGGGCCTCTACGGCGGCGCCACGGGAGCCGTGCTGGCCGCCACAGCCTGGCGCGCGCTCGTCCCACCACAGAAAGGAGCACCACGTGTACCGCATCGAGATCGACCGCTCGCTCTGTAGCGGGTTCGGAAGCTGCATCGGGCTCGCGCCGGCGAGCGTCCGCCTCGGCCCCGACGGGATCGCCGAGCCGCTCGCGGCCGAGACCGACGACGAGGACGTGCTCGAGGCGGCCGCCTCGTGCCCGATGGGCGCGATCGTCGTCTTCGACGCAACCGACGCGCAGGCCGCGTGATGCACGGCCGCGTCGTGATCGTCGGCGCCGGGCTCGCGGGTGCCCGCTGCGCGCAGAGCCTGCGAGCAGAGGGATTCGAGGGTGAGATCGCGCTCGTCGGCGACGAGCCCGATCTGCCGTACCAGCGACCGGCACTGTCGAAGTCGTTCCTCGCCGGCGCGCGCGAGAGCCTCACCCTCCCCGGCGACTGGCGGCCGCCCGCGGTGCGGCTCGTACTCGGCACGCGCGTGGAGCGGATCGACCCCGGGAGGAGGATCGTACGCACAGCGAGCGGCGACCTCGAGTGGGACGCGCTCGTACTCGCGACCGGTGCGCGCCCCCGGCGCATCTCCGGGCTCGTCGGCCCGGGCGTCCACGTCCTCCGCACCCGGGCCGAGGCGGAGCGGCTCCGCGCGGAGCTGACGCCGGGACGCCGTCTCGCGATCGTCGGCGCCGGCTTCGTCGGCACCGAGGTGGCGTCGACCGCGCTCGAGCTCGGCCTCGACGTCGCGATCGTCGAGGCCGCGAGCACCCCGTTCGAGCGGGCGCTCGGCCGGGACGTCGGCCGGCTGCTCGCCGCCCACTACCGAAGCCACGGCGTCGAGCTCAGGCTCGGAGCGCGCCTTGGACGCATCCGGCGGGACGGCACGGGAGCACTCAGGGCCCTCACGCTCGCCGACGGGACGGAGCTCCGCTGTGACGTCGTCCTCGTCGCGGTCGGCGCGGCCGCCGCCGGTGAGCTGGTCGGGCTGCCGGACGGCATCCCGACCGACGAGGTGGGACGAACGGCCCTCCGGGACGTCTACGCCTGCGGCGACGTCGCCGCGCGCTGGCACCGCCCGGCGGGACGCCACCTGCGGCTCGAGCACTGGACGAGCGCAGCGGCACAGGGCACGGCGGTCGCCCGCGCGATCCTCGACCACGAGCAGGCCACGTCGCCGAGCCCGTACTTCTGGTCCGACCAGTTCGGCGTCAGAATCCAGCACGTGGGCGTTCCGACGGGGTGGGCGCACGTGGTCCTCGAGCACGAAGACGACTCGCTCGAGGCCCGGTATCTCGCGGACGACGGCCGCCTCCTGGCGGCCCTCCTCGTCAACCGCCCCCGTGCCGCAGCCGAGCTCCGCCGCCGGCTCGCGAGCGAGGCGATCGCGGCCTGAGCGTGCGCAATCGCCTCCCCCGGACGGTGCTCGTCGTGCTCGCGGTCGCCGCGCTGGCAGGGGCGGCGATCGCGGCGAACGTGTTCCTGCTCGGGTACGCGGACTCCCGGCCCGATCCGGTCGGCAAGCTCAGCCCGCGGGCCACGATCACGCAGCCGGCCATCCCCGGTCTGCCGTCCTCGACGACGGCTGAGGACGACCACGAGCACGGCAACGAGCATGGCCACGACACGACCGTCGAGGAGCCCGACGACTGACGGCCGTGAACCGGGCTAGCGCCGCACGGCCTCGGTAACGACCCGGCTCGCCTCCGCCGGGCCGAAGGTCGGCGGCCGGGGAGTCGGCTCCGCAGTGCCGAGGCGGACGACGACGGTTCGCGATCCGGGGTCGACCTGGATCACCTGGTTGCCGAGCCCGAGCGCCCAGAACATGTCCGGCGGGGCACCGGGGACCATCCGCCCCCTTCTCGCGGTCGCGCGCGCCGCGCCGGCCGCAGTGGTGCCCGCGCGCGGGCTCGCGAGCACTCCGCTGCGGTTCAGCCACCAGAGGTACCCGTACGCAGCGTTGAGCGGCGTCGACGACCGCCCGACCGCCTCGGCGACCCACGTGGACGAGACGACCTGCCTGCCGTCCCAACGGCCACGGTTCAGCATCAGCACGCCGAAGCGGGCGAGGTCCCGGCAGGTCGACCGGAGGCCCTCGAAGAGCTGCGGGTTGCCGGCCCGGTCCCTCGTCATGCTCGTGTGCCGCATCCCGAGCGGCGCGAACAGACGACGTCGCGCGAACGCCGCCACGTCGCCCCCGATCGCCTTCCGCAGCACCTGCTCGAGCGTCTGCACTGCGGCGTTGTTGTAGACCCACGTCCGGCCCGGAGGAGCGTCCTGCCCGAGGCCGACGGCGAACGCGGTGCGGTCGGGTGCGAGGAGCAGCTGGAGGTAGTCGGTGACGAAGCTCCACTCGCGGCCCGAGTCCATCGCGAGGAGGTCGCGCACGGTGACGGACGCGGATCGCGTTCCGCGCCACTTGGGGATCCACGTCGATGCCCGCTGTGCGATGCGGAGGTCGCCGTCGTCCTGCGCGATCCCGACGAGCGTGCTCGCGAAGGACTTCGTCACCGAGAACACGTTTTGCGCGGTCGTCGGCCCCGTCCCGCGGAAGTACCACTCGCCCGCGAGCTTGCCGTCGCGCACGACGACGAGGCAGTTCGACTTCCCCTTCCGTGCCTCCGCGGCAATCCGCTCGAGCGCCTTCGGGTCGAGGCCGACCGACGCGGGCGCCACCTT
>DASSUT010000329.1:0-5216 GCA_035706725.1 Gaiella sp.
TCCGCCAGCACCGCGAGGCCGTTCCAGTAGCCGACGGGCTCGCGCAGACGAGCGATCCGGTCGCCGTCGGGGAACAGCGACGGGATCGCCACTCCGAGCAGCGCCCACCCGACGGCCGCGCCGACGACCACGGCAAGCAGGGCCGCGATCTTCCGCGCGCCGGCCGCCGACACTCCGACCACGAGGCCGAGGGCGAGGAACGAGAGGTACGCGAGCCCGCGTCCGAGCCAGCCCCACGAGAGATCACCCGCTATCGACCAGGCGATCGACACGCCGGCCCACGCCGTGAGGAGACAGAACGAGAGCACGGCGAGCGCCGCCCCGCGCTCGAGACGCGGCAGAAGCAGCGTGCCGTGTAGACCGAGGCCCAGTGCGACGCCGGCGCATACGATCGCGGCGATTCCGACGGAGGCGAGGGTGTCGGTGCGCGAGCCGCCGCCGTGGAAGACTGCGCCCAGGAGCAGAGCGCCCAGCACGACGAGGAGAGCGGCCTCCGCGCTGCGTCCGGCCCGGAGCGCGGATCGCGCCGCGTCCATCGCGCGCGAGGCTAGCACGGTGCCCAGAGCGACCCCGTGCGCCGACAGGGGTTCGGCCGCTACCCTCGAATGGCGTCTTACACATCGTTTACCCTTCCCTGATCGACGACCCATGGAGGAGGGGGAGACTCTCGCCGGACCCCTTCCTCTCACGTTTCGTGCCAGACGCCGATTACCGCCGCCCGTCGTTCGTCCTGCTCGTGCTCGGGCTTGTCTTGGCGACGCTCGCGGTCGCGGGCCCGGCACCCGCGGCGTCGAAGAACTGCGCCGACGCCGTGATCTCGGACTGGTACGGAGACGGGCGTGTCGACAAGGTCTTCCCGACCCACTGCTACCGGGAGGCGATCCGCTCGCTGCCCGTCGACGTGCTCGACTACTCGAACGCGAAGCAGGACATCCTCAGGGCGCTCGCGTTCGCGCGGAAGGGCGAGACGGATCCCGGGCCTTCCGGCGGGGAGCAGACGACCAGCAACGGCGGAAACGACCAGAACACCGGCGGGCCCGGCGCGACGCCCGGCGGCGGCAGCTCGGGCGGCGGGCCCAGCGATCCCGGTGGCGGCGCCATCGGCGAGCCCGACGAGGGCTCCGGTACTGCGACCACGGCCGCCGGCGACGTGGACACCTCAGGCCCCTCCTCCCTGCCGATCCCGCTTCTCATCCTCGGCGGGCTCGCGCTCCTGCTCCTCGCGGCCGGCGGCATCGGATACCTCAGCCGGCGTTCACAGGCCCGCCGCGAGGGTGGGCCGCCCGGCCCCGCCTGAGTCGCCGCCGGGCCCGCGACCGACCGCCGCCGAGAAGGTACACTCGAGGTGGTGCGGATGGCTGCGAAATTCCGTAATTTGCAGGAATTTCGGTGCTGTCCGATCCGCGTCCTAGCATGCCCGGTCCGCCCGCAGGACGCGCCGTCGCGCGACCGGCGAGGGGAGTGATTCGGACATCTCGGCCCGGGAGGGAAACATGGCCACCGCGAAGCAGGCGACGCCGGCACCGCCGCAGGAGGAGGAGTTCGTCAACAGCGTCCTCGACGAGGAGGCGAGCGTCGCGCCCGCGCGGTACTACACGATTCCCGGACGCGACCCGTTCGACGAGATCGAATGGGAGATCCGAGACGCGCTGATCCCGGGCAAGAACGGCCCCGCGTTCGAGCAGCGCGACGTCGAGTTCCCGAAGTTCTGGTCGCAGACCGCGACGAACATCGTTGCGCAGAAGTACTTCCGCGGCCGCATGGCGTCGCCCGAGCGCGAGCGCAGCGTCAAGGAGATGGTCGGCCGCGTCGCGGACACGATCACTGGCTGGGGCAAGCAGGGCGGCTACTTCGCGACCGACGAGGAGGCCGACACCTTCCACGCCGAGCTCAAGGCGATCCTCGTCAACCAGTACGCGTCGTTCAACTCCCCGGTCTGGTTCAACGTCGGCTTCGAGGAGACCCCGCAGTGCTCGGCGTGCTTCATCCTCTCGATCGACGACTCCATGGAGTCCATCCTCGACTGGATCCGACGCGAGGGGATCATCTTCCGCGGCGGCTCCGGCTCGGGCCTCAACCTCTCGCGGCTGCGCTCCTCGAAGGAGCAGCTGTCGAAGGGCGGCTACGCCTCGGGCCCCGTGTCCTTCATGCGCGGAGCGGACGCCTCGGCCGGGACGATCAAGTCGGGCGGCAAGACGAGGCGCGCAGCGAAGATGGTCGTGCTCGACGTCGACCACCCCGACGTCGAGGAGTTCATCTGGTGCAAGGCGCGCGAAGAGCGCAAGGCGCGCGTTCTCGAGCAGGCCGGCTATGACATGACGCTCGACTCGGCCGACTGGGCGTCGATCCAGTACCAGAACGCGAACAACTCCGTCCGCGTGACCGACGCGTTCATGGACGCCGTGACCGAGGGCAAGGAGTGGGCGCTGACCGCGCGCACCGACGGCACCGTCGTCGAGACGACCGACGCGCGGGGGCTGCTCCGCGACATCGCGGCGGCGGCGTGGGAATGCGCCGACCCGGGGGTGCAGTACGACACGACGATCAACGCGTGGCACACGTCGCCGAACACCGGGCGGATCAACGCCTCGAACCCGTGCAGCGAGTACATGCACATCGACGACTCCGCCTGCAACCTCGCGTCGCTGAACCTCATGAAGTTCCGCCGCGAGGACGGGGAGCTCGACGTCGAGATGCTCGAGCACGCAGTCGACGTCGTGTTCCTCGCGCAGGAGATCGTCGTCGGCTACTCCTCGTACCCAACGCCGGAGATCGGCCGGAACGCCAAGAAGTTCCGGCAGCTCGGCCTCGGCTACGCGAACCTCGGCGCGCTGCTGATGGCGCGCGGGCTCCCGTACGACTCGGACGAGGGCCGCGCCTATGCAGCCGCGATCACGGCGCTCATGACCGGGCGCGCGTACCGCAAGTCCGCGGAGGTCGCGAAGCGGATGGGACCGCATGCGGGCTTCCAGGAGAACCGCGCGCCGATGGTCGGCGTGATCGCGAAGCACCGGGCCGCGGTCGGGAACATCAACCACGCCGACTCGGTGCCGGACGACCTGCTCGACGGCGCCCGCCGCGCCTGGGACGACGCGCTCGAGATCGGCGAGGTGCACGGCTTCCGCAACGCACAGGCGACCGTGCTCGCGCCGACGGGGACGATCAGCTTCATGATGGACTGCGACACGACCGGCGTGGAGCCCGACTTCTCGCTCGTGAAGTCGAAGAAGCTCGTCGGCGGCGGCGAGATCACGATCGTCAACAAGACCGTGCCGATGGCGCTCGGGGAGCTCGGCTACGCGCCGCGCGAGGTCGAGGAGATCGTCGCGTTCATCGACGAGCGCGGCGGCGTCGTGGGCGCCCCGCACCTGAAGACGGAGCACTACCCCGTGTTCGACTGCGCGATCGGCGAGCGCGCGATCCACTACATGGGGCACGTGAAGATGATGGGCGCGGTGCAGCCGTTCATCTCGGGCGCGATCTCGAAGACCGTGAACCTGCCCGAGCAGACGACGATCGACGAGATCGCCCAGCTGTTCGTCGAGTCGTGGCAGCTCGGGGTGAAGGCGATCGCGATCTACCGCGACAACTGCAAGGTCGCGCAGCCGCTCTCGTCCTCGAAGGAGGCGCCTGCGGGCGCCGCGGCTGGTCTGATCCCGGTCGCGCCCGGCCACGCGCACCCGCAGCGCCGGCGGCTTCCGGACGACCGGACGGAGGTCGGCCGAAAGTTCAAGGTCGGCGAGTACGAGGGCTACATCCACGTCGGCCTGTTCGAGGACGGGACGCCCGGCGACATCTTCGTGGACATCGCGAAGGAGGGCACGACACTCGCCGGCCTCATGAACTCGTTCATGATCTCGGTCTCGCTCGGCCTCCAGTACGGCGTGCCGCTCGACGTCTACGTCTCGAAGTTCAGCCACATGCGGTTCGAGCCGAGCGGCATGACGAACGACTCCGACATCAGAGTCGCGAAGTCGATCGTCGACTACATCTTCCGCTGGATGGGCAAGAAGTTCCTCTCCGCCGACCAGCAGGAGGAAGCGGGGATCCTGACGCCCGAGGTGAAGGCACGCCTGGCGGCGGCGTACACCGAGAACCCGGGCGCAGGAGCCGCCGCGCAGGCGGTTGAGTCCGCGCCGCCCGGCCAGACCGCGCTCTTCAACCAGTGGGAGGACGCGGTCGAGTGCGCCCGCTGCGGCGGCCGGATGGTCAGGACCGGCTCCTGCTACACCTGCCGCGACTGCGGCACGAACACCGGCTGCAGCTGACGCACACGTTCGGCGAATCACCGGGAGAGGGCCGCGGAGACGCGGCTCTCTCCTTCTCCGTGGCCCAGCGTCGGGTGAGGCCTCCGCGCCGGATGGTCAGCCGAGCTGCTCGGCCAGCCCGATGAGAATCCCCTCGGGGCCTCGGACGTAGCAGAGCCGATACACGTCTTCGTACTGGACCACTTCGTCGACGACGTGCGCACCGTGCCTCTGCAGTCGGGCGAGCGTATCGTCGAGGTCCTCGACGGCGAACATGACACGCAGGTACCCGAGAGCGTTCACCGGGGCGTCGCGGTGATCGGCGACCACGGGCGGCGTGAGGAATCGTGAGAGCTCGATCCGGCCGTGACCGTCAGGCGTCCGCATCATGGCGATCTCGACGCGCTGGTCCCGGAGTCCCGTGACGCGCCCCGACCAGTCTCCTTCGACCATGGTTCGCCCGTCGAGCTCGAGACCGAGCTCGGCGAAGAAGGAGAGAGCGGCATCGAGCGATTCCACGACGATGCCCACGTTGTCCATCCGTTGAAGCGCCACGCGGCCATTCTTGCGGTACCCGCCGCCGGCATGCCGCGTTCCGGCCGGCGCGATCGACGACGAGACCGCATCGACCGGCCCGCTCTCCACGACCTCTGCGCCGGCGCGTCGCGTGAGCTGCACGGCAATGTGCCCCACACCGCCCCGCGCGCCCGTGACCAGCAGGCGCTCGACGCTCCGGACGGTCGGCTCCGCCGGGTCGCGAGCGCGCGCGCCGGGAGTCACCCCGCCTAGCCGGTGATGCCTCCAGGCTCGCCACCCCGGGCTGCGCCGAGCTCGATGAGCTGAATTGCCTCGTCCCGGCGGCGGGCGCGAGGCAGCACGCTCTCGATGCGAACGAACTCCAGGATGCGTTCGACGAACGGCGCGGTGCCGAGCTGTAGGACGGCGACTCGTCCGCTCGCCTTGGCGGCT
>DASSUT010000330.1:0-8175 GCA_035706725.1 Gaiella sp.
CTCCTGTTCATGGGCACGTCCTTTCGCACCGGATGATGCACGTACCGTCGGAGTCTTTCGACCCCCCTGCGGCGGATCCCTCGAACGAGGGACACCGGGGCTAGGGCGCGCCGGCGACGGTTCCCGGCTCGAGCGGGGTCAGCTCGGGCTGAGAATCGGGCGCGATGAGGATCTTTCCGGCCGCCCTACCCTCGACGAGCGGCCGGAGACCGTCGTCGACCAGGGATTCGAGCGGGATCGTCGGACCCGCCGTCACGACGGCGACGTCGCTCGCCGCGAGCATGTCGAGCGCCGCCGGAAGGTCGCTGTTGCAGATGTGCGCGACCGACGTGAAGACGTCGATCTCGCGGACGATCATGCGCGTGAGGTCGATCTCGCGGGGCAAAGCGTGCAAGCCGACGAGCAGGACCCTCCCGCCGCGGCGCACGCCGACGGTCGCCGCAGCCGGCGCGTGCGGCGCGCCGCTGGCCTCGATGACGACGTCGAACCCGACGCCGTCCGTGAGCTCCTGCAGCAGCGCGCCGAGATCGTGGCCCGTCGCGTCCACCACCTCGTCGGCGCCGAGCGCTCTCGCGGTCGTCAGTCGCTCGGGGTCGATGTCGATGGCGACGACGCGTCCGCCGACCGTCCGGCGCGAGGCGCCCGCGACGATGAACGAGCCGATTCCGCCCACGCCGACCACAGCGATCGACTCCTCCGGGCTCTGCGCCACGCGCGACAGGGCGTGCAACGCGACGGCGAGGGGCTGTGTCATCACCGCCGCATCGTCGTCACAGCCGTCGGGAACGACGTGACAGATCGCGGCCGGGGACGTGACGTATTCCGCGAGACCCCCGTCGAGCTGGAGACCGAGGGTGCGGTACTCGGCGCACAGGTTCGTGCGGGCGCGGAGACACCAATAGCAGTGGCCGCACGAGATCCCTGCGCCCGACACCACCCGGTCGCCGGCGCGAAAGCCCGTGACGTCGGTGCCGGCCTCGACGACGCGTCCGACGAACTCGTGACCGAGGATGACACCGGGCCGGCAGAGCACGGGACCGTGGTCCCACTCGGCCGCGTCCGTACCGCAGATCGCCGCCCGGGTCACCTTCAGCACGATCTCGCCGGCAGCCGGCGAGCCCGGATCGGGGACCTCCTCGATCCGGACGTCGTGCGCCGCGTGGAAGACGGCAGCCTTCATACGCTCAACACTCGATCTGGACCTTCACGTTGCGGCCCGTGTCTCGTGCAGCCTCGAGAGCCGCGGGCGCCTCGTCCAGCGGAAAGCTCGCGCTGAGCAGCGGGGTGGGATCGAGGCCGCTCGTAGCCATGAAGCGGATCGTGCGGGGCCAGAGGCCGGCCGAGCCGATGATCCCGCGAACCTGGAGCGCCTTCGACTGCACGAGGCCGATCTCGACCGGCGCGGACCCGCCCACGTCGATTCCGACGAACACGAGCCGCGCCCCGAGCGCGGCAATCGGCAGGGCGCTCGCCATGGCGGCGGGCACACCGGCCGCCTCGATCACCACGTCGAAGCCGCGCCCATCCGTTGCCTCCGCCGCCTGGTCCGGGAGGGGGGCCCCGGTCGGGTCGAAGGCGCGCTTCGCGCCGACCTCGAGGCCCAGGGCACGTCGGTGCGCCTGTGGCTCGACGAGGGTGACGGACGCACCCATCGTCGCCGCCGCCATCACACAGAGCAGACCGATCGGTCCGCCGCCGATCACCGCGACCTCGTCGCTCGCGTCGATCCCGCCAGCCGCAACCGTCGCGGCGTACGCGACCGAGAACGGCTCGACGAACGCGCCCTGGGCGAACGACAGCTCGTCGGGGATGCGATGGAGCCACGACGCCTTGGCGACGAAGTACTCCGCATTCGCTCCGCTGATCGAGAACCCGAAATGGTCGTCGCCGTTGTTGACGACGCACTCGCCGACCACACGATCGCCGGACTGCAGCGTCGCCACAGCGCTGCCGATCTCGGCGACCTCCCCCGCCCACTCGTGCCCCGGAACGATCGGGTACGAGACCGGGATGATGTACCGGCCTTCGTACAGCTCGAAGTCCGAATGGCAGATGCCGACGTTCCGCGAGCGGACGAGCACCTCGTCTGCTCCGATGGCCGGCATCTCGAGGTCGCGCACCACCGCGCGAGAGGGCTGCTCGAAGACGAGCGCTTTCATCCGATCTCACTCCTCACTGGTCGATCAACACCTTGATCTCGTCTGCCGTCCCCGAGGCCAGCCGTGAGAACGCGTCGGGCGCGCCGTCGAGGTCGATCTCGCTCGTCACGACCCGCTCGACGGGTAGGGCCCCTGCCGCGATCTGCGCGGCGATGCGGTCGAAGTCGTAGACCCAGTAGCACCAGGTCCCGACGATCGTGAGGTCGTTGAGGGCCCAGAGCATCGGCTCGACGGTCGCCTCCCCGACGAACAGCCCGGTCTGGGCGAGCGTCCCCCGTCGGCGGAGCGACCTGATCGCGGACGTGAAGCCGTTCGGGTGACCCGAGCATTCGATCGCCACGTCGACGCCGAGCCCGTCGGTCTCGCCGCGCAGGAGCTCCGGAACGTCGACGGCCGTGGGGTCGACCACGGTCGCGACGCCGAGTGCCTCCGCGCGCGCGCGCCGCGCGGGATTCGGCTCCGAGACGAACACGGTCGAGGCCCCGGCGGCACGAGCGCAGAGCGCCGCAAGCGCACCGATCGGGCCTGCGCCCGTGACGAGCACGCGGTCGCCGGGGGCGACGCCCGCTCGCTCGACGCCGTACGCGGCCACGGCGGTCGGCTCGATGAGCGCGCCCTGGTGGTACGTCACGCCGTCGGGGAGGCGGACGACCTGGTACTCCGCGACGGTCGCGAGCTCGCCCATCCCGCCCCACGCGTGGGACAACCCGATGCAGGCCATCGTGGCGCACAGGTGCTGGAGCCCCCGCCGGCAGTACGCGCAGCCTCCGCAGTACGCGAGGGGCATGATCGCCACGCGGTCTCCCTCGGCGACCCGCGTCACACTCGGGCCGACCGCCGTCACGTCCCCGGCGAACTCGTGCCCGAGGATCTGTGGGTTGCGCGCGCCGGTGAGCGGATGCGGCTCCACCGGCGTCACGATCGGGCCCGCGACGTACTCGTGGAGATCCGTGCCGCAGATTCCGCACGCCGCCACGCGCACGACGACCTCTCCCTCGCCGGGGTCGGGAGGCTCGGGCACGTCCTCGATGCGGAGGTCCCGGGCGGTGTGGAAGCGAAGCGCCCTCACGGGACGATCCGTTCCTCTCTCAGACGCCCGAAGAGGTCGGTGAACGACGATTCGGTGTCGCGGACGCCCGTGAACCCGAGCCGCCTGCTGCGGCCCATGTCGGTGAACGTCTCGATCGTGCGCCCGAGGTCCGCGTCGGTGTGCCACCACGAGGCGAGCGTCTCGACGTTCATGTCGCGGAGACCGTGGCGACGCACGATTTCGGGCCACACGTCGGCGGCGTCGGCCATCTGCTGCTCGAGCGGCGCGGGCTCGCCGTCGAACCCGACGGCCTCGACGCCGAGCGCGTCGGCGAGCCGCGGCCACATCCGCCGCCAGCGGAAGACGTCGCCGTTGACGATGTTGAGCGCCTGATTCTCGGCCGCAGGCGTCGTCGACGCCCACACGAGGTGGTCGGCGAGCAGGCTTGCGTCGGTCACGTCGGTGACGGCCTCCCACTGCTCGCGCGAGCCGGGGAAGTGAAAGCCACGACCGGTCTCGCGGCAGATCGCCGCGTAGACGGCCAGCGTCACGCCCATGTTCATCGCGTTTCCGAGCGCCCAGCCGATGAGCGTGTGCGGGCGGTGGACGCTCCACGTGAACCCGTCGCGGTCGGCGGCCGCGAAGAGCACGTCCTCCTGCACGTAGTAGAAGTTCTCGTACGGGAGCCGCGGCTGGTCTTCCGAGAACGGCGTGTCCGGCTGGGCCTTCGCGTACGCCTCGAACGGCCCGAGGTAATGCTTGAGGCCCGTCACGAGCGCGACGTGGCGGACAGTCCCCTCGCCGGACACCGCATCGAGCACGTTCTGGAGCATGCGTCCGTTCACGTCGCAGTTCTCCGCCTCGGTGGGCCGGCGCGACCACGTCGCGTGGAAGACGTGCGTCGGCGCGCTCCCGCGAACGGCGGTCGCGACTGCGTCGAGATCTTCGAGGTCCGCGCTGAGCGGCGTGATCCGGTCGTCGAGGTCATGCGGCCGGCGGCAGAGGCCCAGGACCTCCCAGCCGTCGGCGAGCAGGCGTCTCGCGACGTTGCCTCCGCTGATCCCGGTGACGCCGACGACGAGCGCGCGTCCGCTCACGGTACGTCAGCTCCGTCTTCATGCACCTCAGGTGACGACTGGGCGCCACGTCGCCCGCGCACGACCCAGATCGCGCGGACGGTCTCGTCGCCGTCGTTGCGGAGCCGGTGTGGCGTCGAGGACGGGAACGTGAGCGAGTCCCCGGGGCCGAGCACGAACTCGTCGAACCCGACGACGACACGCAGGGTGCCGCTGAGCACGTGGCCGAACTCGTGGCCGTTGTGGCGGACGAGACCGTCGTCGGGGCCCGAGGCCCCGCCCGGCTCGTACGTCGCCTCGATGAACTCGACGTCCTCGTCCGCCCAGAACATCAACCTCCGCCACCCGACGCCCGTACTGAGCGTGATGGCGGGGCTCCCCGCCGCACGCTGGAGCGCCACGCCGGGGCCGCCGAGGGCCGTCGACGAAGCCTCCGAGGTTGCTCCGTCGTCCGGCTCGGCCGGGTCGAAGAGCACCTCGTCGACGGTGACGTGAAGCTCCGACGCGAACGCGTACAGCGTGCGTACAGAGGGATGCATCTTCCCTGTCTCGATCCGCGAGATCGCGCTGGCGGAGAGGTCGAGCCTCCGTGCGAGCTCACGGAGCCCGATGCCGTGACGGAGGCGCATGGCGCGGAGGCGGGGGCCCAGAGAGAGAGTCGCGTCGGCGCAGTTCGTCACCGGGTGCCTGGCACGCGTCGACGTGGTGGGGACGCTCACGCTTCACCCGCCGCCTGGGCATGACCGGCACTGCGGCGCACCTGGCTGTAGATGATCGCCGCGGCGACGATCAGGAGCCCCTGGAAGATGTACTGCCATTCCTGGTTGAGGCTGAGGAACGTCGTCGCGTTCAACACCTGGACGCTCAAGCCGGCGCCCATCAGCGTTCCGACGAAGGTGCCCCGTCCGCCCAGCAGGCTCGTGCCGCCGAGAACGACGGCGGTGATGGACGTCAGCGTGTAGCCGGTGCCCTGCCCGGGATCGCCCACGCCGAGCTGCGCGAGCAGGACCACCGCGCCGAGGAAGGTGAGGAGCGAGGCGCCGACATACCCCAAGAGCGCAGTTCGGTTCACGGGCACGCCGACGCGGCGGGCCGACTCCTCCGCCGACCCGACCGCACGCACGCGCAGACCGGCTCTCGCCTTGCGGAGCCAGAGCTCGAGACCGAGCGCGCAGAGGACGAACACGAGGAACGCCACCGGTACGGGACCGACCTTCGTCGAGATGCGGTCCGTGACGGACGTGGCGATGTACCCGTCCGGCGCGTCCCGCAGCGTGAACGCGAGGCCGCCGAGGGCGATGTACGTCACGAGCGTCGCCGCAACGGGCGTGAACCGTGCGAACCGGATCAGCGACCCGTTCAGCAGGCCTACGCCGAGCGCGCAGCCGAGCATCGCGGCGAACCCGAGTGCCCAGACTGCCGTCGATTTTCCGTCGAGGACGAAGAACGACGCAACCACGACGAGGAAGCCTGCGAGTGGGCCGACAGAGAGGTCGATCCCACCGAGCAGCAGCGCAAACGTCTGGCCGAGCGAGATGAAGCCGAGCGCGGCGCAGGCGAACATCACCGAGGTGATGTTGAAGTCCGAGAAATACCGGTCGTTCTGCGTCCAGACGTACGCGCCGAGCGCGATCATCACCGCGGCGAGGACGACGACCGGTGCGTAGTCTCCCTCGATGAAGCGGGCGAAGCGAGAGGTACCGGTCGAGCGCCGGCCGGGCTGCTCGGAGCTGTGGATCGTCGCGCTGATCGCGGCGTGGACGATCTTCTCCTCGGTCACGTCGTCGCCGTCGAGCGAGGCCACGGCCTGACCGCGGGACATCACGATCACCCGGTCGCAAAGCCCTTCGAGCTCGATCGCGTCGCTCGACGCGACCACTACCGGGACGCCGCGCGCGCTGACCTCGCGCAGAATCCGGTAGATCTCCGCGCGCGCGCCCACGTCGACGCCCTGCGTCGGCTCGTCGGCCACGAGCAGCGCGGGATCGGAGAGCATTGCGCGGGACATGACGACCTTCTGCTGGTTCCCCCCGGAGAGGGAAGAGACCGACGACTCGAGGGAGGGCGCTTTCACGGCGAGCTCCGACAGCTCGCGCTCCACCGCCTCGATCTCCCGATGCCTGCTCACGAACGGGCCTGTCCTGAACAGGTCGAGCGCGGTCAACGCAGCGTTCTCGCGGACGTTGAGGTCGACCATCAACCCCTCCGTCAACCGGTCGGCGGGCATATAGGCCGCGCTCTCGAGCAGCGCCTTTCGGCTGAGGCTCTTGCCGTCGACCGTCACCGAGCCAGACGATCGGTCGAGCCCCGCCAGAGCGCGTAAGAGCGCCCGCTGCCCGTTTCCGACGATGCCGGCGACACCGACGATGTCTCCCCGGCGCGCCGAGAACGAGATGTCCTGGAAGCCGCGGCCGGACAGCCCTTCCACCTGCAGCACGGGGCCTTGCTCGTTCTCGGGTACGTGCTTCGGTGGGAACGTCGCCTCGAGCGTGCGCCCGATGATCAGTGACAGGAGCTCGGCGTCGGAAATCTCGGCGACGGGCGCGGTTCCGCGCACCTTTCCGTCCCGCAGGACCGTCACCCGGTCAGCGATCTCCCGAACCTCGGCGAGGCGGTGCGTGATGTAGACGACGGCAGTGCCGTCGGCGGCCGCCTTTCGCACCGCGTCGAACAGCAGCTCGACCGAGTCCTGCGAAAGAGGTGCGGTCGGTTCGTCGAGGATCAGGAGCCGTGGCTCGGCGGCAAACGCCTTCGCGAGCTCGAGGAGATGCCGCTGTGCGACGCTGAGCGACGAGACTCGATCGTCGAGGTGACCGGCGAAGTGCACGTCTGCGAGCAACGAGCGCATGGCCCTCGCTGGAGCGCGGTGACGTCGACGGAGATGCTCCGGGCGCACCGCGACGAGGATGTTCTCCGCGACGGTCATGTCCGGCAGCAGCGCCGGGTGCTGATGGACGATTGCGATCCCGAGCTCCTGGGCGACCGCAGGCGTGAGGTGCCCGACAGGCTCGCCGTCGAGGACGATCGTTCCCGCGTCCGGCGCGGTCGCACCGGACGCGATGTTCATCAAGGTCGACTTACCGGCACCGTTCTCGCCGAGCAGGGCGTGGACCTCGCCCGGCAGTACGTCGAACGTCACGTCCGTGAGGGCCGCGACCGCGTCGAAGTGCTTCGTGATCCCGCGCAGCGATAGCGTCGGCGGCGCGGCGAGTGCGGTGGGCGTGGTGGTCGGGCTGGTCGTCGTCTCGTTGGCCACGGTCGTCGGTTCGGTGGGGAGAGGCGGACGCAGCGGGTCGTGAGCGCCGCGCCCGCCTCTCGAGGTCGCCTATCCCTTCACGAGCTTCGCCTGGACGGCGGCGGGCAGCTCCGCGGAGAGGTAGATGTCGCCCGGCAGCTTCGCCTGGCATTCGACCGGATGCGGCTTCCCGGTCGTCGAGTCCTCGAAGACGAGCGACGGGAAGTGCGTGCTCGCCGGCTTCTTGCCGCCGGTGGCGAGCGCGACGGCCCAGTCGATCGCGAGCCGGGCGTGATCGTTCTGCGTCGAGACCGTGAACAGCTTGAACGTGGGATTCTTCTTGAAGTTCTTCTTCCAGAAGCACCCGAGCACGTTGCCGTCGGAGGTCGCGAGCGCGGGGATCTTGCGGCCGCTCTTCGTGAACTCCGGCAGCGCGCCAACGAGCGACGGGCCGAAGTCCGACACGATCACGTCGATCTTCGGGTACTTCGCGATTGCGGCGGAGAGCACCTTCTGGGTCAGGGCCGGATCCCAGTTGGTCACCTCGAACGGCTGCTCGCCGATGAACTTGTACTTCTTCGTGGGGTCGAGGATCTTGTGGAGGCCCTGGTTCTCCTCGATGCCCTGGCTGTTGCCCTTCGGCCCGCTGAGCATGAGGATGTTCCCGCCCTTCGG
>DASSUT010000331.1:0-8744 GCA_035706725.1 Gaiella sp.
GACGTCTCGAAGTGCGTGATCACGCGCGAGACGATCGCGAAGGGGCTCAACCCGACGCTCGTCACGCACCGCGTGCCCGACGAGGATCTGCTGGCAGAAGGCACCGGCTAGACGGGTGTCCCGCTTCGCGGGAGAGGTGTCCCGCTTCGCGGGCCACCTGGAAAGAGCGCTTCCCTAGGTGGCTCGCGAGGACGGGACACCCGCTCGCAGGCGCGCGACCACCTGGAGCGACCCGGGGGAAGTCGTTGCCGCGATGGGGGCGCTCGACGGCATAGAGGTGCTGCGCCGCATGCAGGCCGGCGAGCTCCCGTACCCGCCGATCGCGGACACGATCGGCATGCGGCTCGTCGAGGTCGAGGCGGGCCGCGTCGTGTGGGAGGGGCAGCCCGGCGAGCACCTCTACAACCCGATCGGCACCGTGCACGCGGGGTTCGTGACCACGCTGCTCGACTCGGCGATGGGAACCGCGTTCGTCTCGCTCGCCGAGGCGGGGACGCGCTGGACGACGCTCGAGCTGAAGGCGAACTTCACCCGCGCGATCACGGCCCACACGGGTGTCGTGCGCTGCATGGGCGGCGTCGTCCACCGCGGCCGCACAGTGGTGCTGACCGAGGCGCGCGCCGAGGACGCCGAGGGCCGCCTGCTCGCGCACGCGACGAGCACGATCCTGGTTCTCGACCGGGCCTAGACTGCCTCGGCGATGGAAGCCTTGTACGACCCGTCGGGCGTCGAGCGGCGCTGGCAGGAGCGCTGGGAGGCCGAGGGCCTCTACGCCGCCGGCGCCGGGCGCCGCCGCGACGAGACGTTCGTGATCTGCGTGCCGCCACCGAACGTGACCGGCGACCTCCACATGGGCCACGCCCTGAACGGCGCGATCCAGGACGCGCTCGTGCGCTGGCACCGGATGCAGGGGTACGACACGCTCTGGCAGCCCGGGTACGACCACGCGGGCATCTCGACGCAGAACGTCGTCGAGAAGCAGCTCGTCGCAGAGGGAACGTCGCGGCGGGAGATCGGCCGCGAGGCGTTCGTGGCCCGCACCTGGGACTGGCTCGAGAAGACGGGCATGACCATCATGGGCCAGTACCGCCGCCTCGGCGCCTCGCTCGACTACTCGCGCGAGCGCTTCACGATGGACGACGACTACGTCCGCGCGGTGATGACGTTCTTCGTGCGGCTCTGGGAGCAGGGCTGGATCTACCGGGCGAACCGGATCGTGAACTGGTGCCCGTTCCACGAGACCGCGATCTCGGACCTCGAGGTCGAGCACGTCGAGATGGACGACACGCTGTACCGGATCCTGTACCCGTTCGCCGACGGCGGCGGCGGGCTGACGATCGCGACGGTGCGGCCGCCGACGCTGCTCGCGGACGTGGCGGTCGCGGTGCACCCGGACGACCCGCGCTACGCGGGCGCGGTCGGGCGCGAGGTCGTGGTCCCGGTCGTCGAGCGTCGCGTCCCCGTGGTCGCCGACGCGCGCGTCGACCCCGAGTTCGGCACGGGCGCGGTCAAGATCACGCCGGGGCACGACCCGCTGGACTTCGAGATCGGCCGCGACCACGGCCTCGAGACGCTCACGGCGATCGGCCCGGACGGCCGGATGGTGTTCCCGGGCTTCGAGGGGCTCTCGCAGGAGGAGGCGAACGAGCGGATCCTCGCGTGGCTCACCGAGCGCGGGCAGCTCGAGCGCCGTGACCCGTACCGCCACGCGGTGGGGACGTGCGAGCGCTGCCACACACGGATCGAGCCGCTCGTGTCGCCGCAGTGGTGGTGCCGGATGGAGGGGCTCGGCGCCCCTGCGATCGAGGCGCTTCGCGAGCGGCGCGTGCGCTTCCACCCGGAGAGCCAGCACCGCTTCGCGATCGAGTCGCTCGAGAACGCGCCCGACTGGTGCATCTCGCGGCAGCTCTGGTGGGGGCACCAGATCCCCGTGTGGACGTGCCGGGATGGGCATCAGGTCTCTGCCTGGCCGCCGCCCGAGTCGTGCTCGGAGTGCGGTGCGAGCGAGCTCGAGCGCGACCCCGACGTGCTCGACACGTGGTTCAGCTCCGCCCTCTGGCCGTTCGCGACGCTCGGCTGGCCCGACGAGACCGACGAGCTCGCGCGTTACTACCCCGGCGACGTCAGCGTGACCGCGCGCGAGATCATCCGGCTCTGGGAGAACCGGATGATCTTCTCCGGTCTCTTCCTCCGCGGCGACATCCCGTTCACCGACGTGATCATCACCTCGACGATCCTCGCGGCGGACGGGCGGCGGATGTCGAAGAGCCTCGGCACGGGGGTCGACCCGATGGAGCCGATCGAGGCGCACGGGGCGGACGCGACGCGGTACGGCCTCCTGAAGATCTCCTCGACGCAGGACGTGCGCTACGCGATCGGCGCGATCGAGGAGGGGCGCAAGCTGGCGAACAAGCTCTGGAACGTCTCGCGGCTGATCCTGCAGCAGACCGCCGGGGCGGAGCCCGCCGAGCGTCCGTCCGCGCTCGAGGAGCGCTGGATCCTCGCACGACTCGACGCGGCCCGTGCGGCCGTCGAGGACGCCTGGAGCCGGTTCGACTTCGCCGCGGCCACGAACGTCCTCTACCACCTCACGTTCGACGACTTCTGCGACTGGTACGCCGAGGCGGTCAAGCCGCGCCTCTACGACGGCGACGAGGACGCCCGCGCGACCGGGCTCGCGGCGCTCGCGCGTCTCCTCGCTCTCCTGCATCCGGTGATGCCGCACGTCACCGAGGAAATCTGGTCGTACCTTCCCGCGCGGGAGGAGCGCCTCGTCGTCGCGCCGTGGCCCGAGCCCGACGCCGCCTACGCCGAGTGGGAAGGCGCGCTCGAACGCGTCCAGGAGGCGGCCCGCGTGTTCCGTCGGAGCGGCGTCCGAGTCGAGCTCGGGGGCGAGGAGGAGCGGCGGGTGTTCGAGGCGGTCGTGCGCCCCGAGCGCCGGCAGGCCGCCGGGGACGCGGATGCCGAGCGGGAGCGGCTCCGCAAGGAGATCGCGCGCGCCGAAGGGATGCTCGCGAACGAGCGCTTCGTCGGGAACGCGCCGGCCGACGTGGTCGAGGCCGAGCGCGCGAAGCTCGAGCGCTATCGCGGAGAGCTCGCCCTCCTCGGCGAGTAGCACCGTGGCCGAGGGAGACGACGTCGCCTGGCTCGAGGGGCTCTCGCCCTGGCCGCGCGACGGCTTCGGGCTCGATCGGATGCGGGCGCTCCTCGAGCGGCTCGACAACCCTCAGAGCGGGCTCCCAGCCGTGCACGTCGTCGGCACGAACGGAAAGTCCACGACGACGCGGATGGTCGAGGCGCTGCTGCTCTCCCACGATCTCGATGTGGGCGCGTACCTCTCGCCGCACGTCCGCGGGTGGGGCGAGAGAATCAGGGTGGACGGGGAGGAGGCCGATCTTTCCTCTGGGCTTCGAGCAGTTCGGCCTGCGGCCGAACGGCTAGACGCAACACAGTTCGAGGTGCTGACCGCCGCCGCGTTCGTTGCGTTCCGCGCGGGCGGCGTCGAGGCCGCGGTGGTGGAGGCCGGCCTCGGCGGGCGTCACGACGCGACGAACGTGCTCGACGCGACGCGCGTGGTCGTGCTCACGAACGTCTCGCTCGAGCACACCGAGGTGCTCGGCTCGACCCGGGAGGCGATCGCCGCCGAGAAGCTCGCGGTCGTGCAGCCCGGCTGCGCGGTCGTCCTCGGCGAAGGCGAATGGGAGGGCGCGGCGCGCGCGGCGGGCGCGGGGCAGGTGGTCGTCGCCGAGGGCCGTGCGGAGCCGCTCGCCGTGGCCGCCGCCGAGCTCTTCCTCGGAACCGTCGTCGACCCGGCCGTCCTCGAGCGCGTGGAGCTCCCGGGGCGGCTCGAGCGCCGCAACGGGGAGATCCGCGACGGCGCGCACAATCCCGAGGGCATGCGGTGGCTCGTGGAACGGCTCGAGCCGGAGCGCTACACGGTGGTGGCGTCGATCCTGGAGGACAAGGACGTGGACGGGATGCTCGAGCGCCTCGCTCGGCTCGGGGAGCGCTTCGTCGCTACGCGATCATCGAGTGAGAGGGCGCTCCCCGCGGCGGAGCTGGCCCGTCGTGCGCGCGCGTTCTTCGCCGTTGTCGAGGCACGCGAGGATCCGGCCGAGGCGCTCGCGCTCGCGCATGTGCTCGGCGAGCCGGTGCTCGTGACGGGGTCGCTCTACCTCCTCGCGGACCTCGAGAGGCGCGGCGCATGAGGCCGAGGCGGATGCGCGAGCGCCTCGCCGTGCTCGGATTCGCGGCGTTCGTGCTCGCCGTGATCGTGGGAACGGCGTTTGCCGCGGGGTATATCCTCGGCAAGCTTCTCCTCTAGTCCATGACGCTTCCGGTCGCCGACACCTTCTCCGACTCGACCACCTGGGACGCGGCGCGGAACGTCGCGATCCTGCTCGGCGTCGTGTTCTGGCTCGCGACCGCGTACTGGGTCTTCAAGGACGCGAGGCGCCGCGTCGAGGACCCGTGGCTGGTCGCGATGGCGACCGTGCTCGGGCTCGTGCCACCGTTCGTCGGCCCCCTGATCTACATGCTGTTCCGCCCGCCCGAGTACCTCGAGGACGTCCGCGAGCGGGAGCTCGAGATGCTCGCGATCGAGGAGCGGCTCGCAGAGCACGACCTGCGCTGCCCGGTCTGCCGTGGACCGGTCGAGGCCTCGTACCTCGTCTGCCCGGTGTGCACGACGCGGCTCAAGCAGGCGTGCACCGAGTGCGCGGCGCCGCTCGAGCCGATCTGGCAGGTCTGCCCGTACTGCGCGACCCCGGTGCCGCCGGCCCTGGTGACGGGCGAGGACGTCCTCCAGCCGGTTCGCCCGCGCCGCCAGCGACGCTCCGGCTAGATTCCGCCCCCATGCCGGTCGAGACCACCCTCGTCCTCGTCAAGCCGGACGGCGTTCGTCGCGGGCTCTGCGGCGAGGTCGTGGCCCGGCTCGAGCGGCGCGGCTACGAGCTCCGCGGCGCGCGGCTCGTGCGGGTGACGAAGGCGCTCGCGCGGGAGCACTACGCGGAGCACCGGACGAAGCCGTTCTTCCCGGACCTCGTCGAGTTCATCACGTCGGGGCCTGTGCTCGCGCTCGCGGTGCGCGGCGAGGACGCGATTGCAGGCGTCCGGGGCCTGATGGGCGCAACGAACCCGAAGGACGCCGCCCCGGGAACGATCCGCGGCGACCTCGCGACGCTCCTGCAGGAGAACGTCGTGCACGGCTCGGACTCCCGCGCGAGCGCGCGCCGCGAGCTCCGGCTGTTCTTCCCGGACGGCCTGCTGTAGCCCGTGCCACTCCTCCTCGCGTCGACGTCGCCGCAGCGTCGCGCGATCCTCGAGCAGCTCGGCATCCCGTTCGAGGCCGTGGCGCCGCGCTACGAGGAGCACGAACCGCCCGACGCGGACCCCATCGCCCTCGTCACGGAGCACGCGGCGGGGAAGGCACGCTCGGTGCATCGCGAACGCGGCGTCACGCTCGGCGTCGACACGACCGTGCACCTCGGCGACCGCATATACGCCAAGCCGCGGGACGAGGACGACGCGCGAACGATGCTGCGTGAGCTCGCAGGCCGGACGCACGCGGTCCTCTCGGGCCTCTGTCTCCTCGCCGGCGAGCGCGAGACGGTCGGGCACGCCGAGACGCTCGTCACATTTCGCCGGCTCGACGAGCCGGCGCTCGAGCGGTACCTCGCGAGCGGCGAGTGGGAGGGCCGCGCGGGCGGCTACGCGATCCAAGGTCTCGGCGGCCGTCTCGTGGAGCGGATCGACGGCGACTACCTGAACGTCGTCGGTCTCCCGGGCGCGCTGCTCCTCGACGTGCTGGAGACCGAGGCGCCGCAGCTCCTCACCGGCGCGTGACGGTCGCCCTTGCAACACAGTGTTGCAAGCGCTCGTGCCGCCGCGGTCGAGGCCAAAGTGCTGCAAATCGGGTGGGAGCTACACTCCCCGACTCATGAGCATGTTCCGCTCGATGACCGGCTTCGGCGGCCGCGACATGGCAGTCGACCTCGGCACCGCGAACACCCTCGTGTACGTCCGGGGGCGCGGGATCGTGCTCTCCGAGCCGTCGGTCGTCGCGATCGACCAGCGGACCGGGGACGTCCACGCGGTCGGCGTCGAGGCGAAGCGCATGCTCGGCCGCACACCCGGCTCGATCTCCGCGATCAGGCCGCTCAAGGACGGCGTGATCGCGGACTTCGACGTCACCGAGCAGATGCTCCGGCACTTCATCCAGAAGGTCCACCAGCACCGCTTCGCGCACCCGCGCGTGGTCGTGTGCGTGCCGTCCGGCGTGACCGGCGTCGAGAAGCGCGCGGTCGAGGAGGCGACGCTCTCCGCCGGGGCTCGTCAGGCGTACCTGATCGAGGAGCCGATGGCGGCCGCGATCGGCGCCGGCCTGCCGGTTGCCGAGCCGACCGGGAACATGATCGTGGACATCGGCGGCGGCACGACCGAGGTCGCCGTGATCTCGCTCGGCGGCATCGTCGTCTCCCAGTCGCTCCGCGTCGGCGGCGACGAGATGGACGAGGCGATCGTCAACCACATCAAGAAGGAGTACAAGCTCCTCGTCGGCCAGCAGACGGCGGAGGAGATCAAGCTCGAGATCGGCTCCGCGTTCCGGCTCCCGGACGAGGTCCAGGCCGAGGTGCGCGGCCGGGACATGCTGACCGGCCTCCCGAAGACCGTCGTGATTACGACCGAGGAGATCCGCCGCGCGCTGGACGAGCCGGTCTCCCAGATCGTGGACGCGATCAAGTCGACGCTCGACAAGACGCCGCCCGAGCTCGCCGCGGACATCATGGACCGCGGCATCGTGCTCGCCGGCGGCGGCGCGCTCCTGCAGGGGCTCGACGAGCGCCTCCGCCACGAGACGCAGATGCCCGTGCACCTCGCGGAGAGCCCGCTCACGTGCGTCGCCGTCGGCTCGGGCAGGAGCCTGGAGGAGTTCGAGGCGATCCACCGCTCCAACAGGTCGCGTGCTCGGAGGAACGGCAGCCGGCGCTAGCGCGCGGGTGTCCCGCCTTCGCGGGCCCACCTAGAAGTGCCCCGATCTCCCAGGGGGCGCGCGAAGCGCGACACCCTCGGAGGGCGACACGCGGCCCGGCTACACTCCTGCGGTGCCCCGGAACCGCACCGCACGTCAGGCGGTGCTGGGCGCGAGCGTCCGGCGCCCCGCCGTCGTCAAGCCCTCCTCGCGAACCTCGGCAGCCCTCCGGCGCCGGCTCGTCGTGGGCGGCCTCGTGGTGCTCGCGCTCGTGCTCGTCACGCTGTCGTTCCGGGAGGACCAGAACGGCCCGGTGTCCGACGCCCAGTCGGCGGCGGCGTCCGCGCTGCGCCCGCTCCAGGTGGCGGCGGACCGGGTCGCCGAGCCGTTCCGCGACGCGTACGGATGGAGTCGGGGCCTGGCGGACGCACGTGCCGACGCCGATCGGCTGCAGCGCGAGAACGAGCTCCTTCGCCAGCGAAACGCGCGCCTCATCGCCGCCGAGCAGGAGAACAGGCGGCTGAACGCGCTGCTCCAGTTCAAGTCCGGCCCACGGTTCCCCGAGGACTACCGCGGCATCGCGGCCGAGGTGGTCTACCGCCCGCCCGGCGCGTACGCGCAGGCGATCGTGGTCGCCGCGGGCCGTGACGACGGCGTCCGCGTCGACGACCCCGTCGTCACTGCGAGCGGTCTCGTGGGCACCGTGAGCCGCGTGTTCAAGGACACCGCACGGGTGCTCCTGCTCACCGACGACCAGAGCGCGGTCTCGGCGACGATCCTCGGCCGCGAGGCCGCCGGCATCGTCCGGCGGGGCTCCGGCCCGCGCGCCCCGCTCCGGCTCGTACGGGTGCCCAAGGAGGCGGTCGTGCACGTCGGCGATACCGTCGTCACCGCGGGATGGCGCTCGCGGCGCTTCTCCTCCCTCTACCCGCCGGGGATCTTGATCGGCCGGGTGACGAGCGTCGGGCGGGCCGACACCGACCTCTTCACGCAGGTGCAGCTCGAGCCCTTCGCCGACCTCTCGTCGCTCGAAGCAGTGCTCGTCCTCGTGCCCGCCGACCGGGGCACCCCGTGAACGTCGCGATACGGGTCGCGCTGCTCGTGTTCGTGGCCGCCGTCTTCCAGGTGGGCGCGATCTCGGGCGCCCGGGTGCTCGGCGCCGAGCCCGACCTCCTGCTCGTCACGCTCGTCGTGGTCTCGCTGCTGACGGGCTCCGTCACCGGTGCGGTCGCGGGTTTCGCCAGCGGGCTGCTGATAGACGTGATGACCCTCGACACGCTCGGCACGACCTCCATCGTGCTCACCGTCGCCGGGTACTGGGCGGGCCGCTACGGCGAGACCACGGGACGCGGCCGCCCCTACGCGGCGCCGCTCGCCGCGTTCGCGATCACGCTGCTCGGCACGCCGGCGGACGTCGCGCTCCACTTCCTGCTGGGCCAGCCGGTCTCGGCGGAAGCCGCGTTCACCACGCTCCTCCCGAGCGCGACCGTGAACGCCGTGCTCGCGTTCGCGCTGTTCCCGCTCTTCCGACGGCTCCTCACGCCGACCGACCGGATCGGCCGCCGCGCCCGGGAGGTCGAGGTTGTCTGACGCCCCGTACGGCGAACGCCGCGCGCCCTCGTCCCGCTTTCTCCCGCCCGACCCGGGGGTCGAGGCGCCGTACCGGCTGACGCCGGGGCTCGCCCTGCGGGTCGCGATCCTCGGCGCGCTCGCGCTCGCGATCTTCGCGGTGCTGTTCTTCCGGCTCTGGTCGCTCCAGGTGCTGTCCGGCGAC
>DASSUT010000332.1:0-6897 GCA_035706725.1 Gaiella sp.
CGGAACTGGAACTGGTCGAAGAACGCCGAGAACGCAGTCTCGTCGTACGTCGCGCACTTCGCGAGGTGCGCCGTGCCGTCGGCCGGGTCGCTCGCGCTCTTCGTCGTCCAGGCGCCCAGCGCGATCTGGTCGCCGAGAGACGGTAGGGGAGCGAGGATCGTGCCGCGGGTGTGGCCGTCGTAGAACGACCGGAGCTGGGCGACCGTCGAGTCGGACACGTTCGGCCCGTAGAGGATGTAGATCCCGCCGTGCTCGAGGTTGTGCACGAGCTGGGCCATGTTGACCGGCTCGGTGTACGCGCCCCAGACCGCGGGGATCTGGTAGTGCGGCCCGGAGGTCGGCGGATCGGTGTTCCAGACCTTCGACGTGCCGGTCGGGGTCGTGATCGAGTGGACGCCGCGGAGCGCCGGCTTCTCGATCAGCGTGCATCCCGCGCTGTCGAGCGCGGCCGCTGCGTTCGCCGTGCTGCCGCCTCCGGACGCGAGCACGACGCCGACCGCGACCGCGACGAGAACCGCGAGGCCGGCGACCCCTAGGCCGATCAGGAGCCTGCGGTCGGCCCCCTGCCGCGACGGGGCCGAGGGCTTGCCCGGCTTCTTCTGTGCGCGCGGCTTGGGAGGCACGACAGTGGAACGATAGCCGTGACGTTTTGGATCTTCTCCGCGTCAGGGGATCCGTCCGGTCGCCGCGCTACGGTCCCTGGCCCTCATGACGATCGCAGCGCTTCTCATCGGTCTCACGGTCGGGCTCCTGCTCGGGGCGCTCGGCGTGGCCTTCGGCGCGCGCGAGCGGCTGCGATCGGCCGCCGCGACCGGCCGGGATGCCGCGACGCGCGTCACCGCGCTCGACGCGGAGGCGCGTGAGCTCGAGCGGCGCGCAGTCCAGGCGGAAGCGCAGCTCGCGGCCGAACGAGGAACGCTCGACGAGCGGGTCGCCAGCGCGGTGAAGACGGCGTCCGCGGCCGCGATGAAGGAGAGCTCAGGGGCGTTCCTCGACCTGGCCCAGACCAAGCTCGACGCGTACGTCGGGCCGCTCCGCGAGTCGCTCGGCAAGGTCGAGACGCAGGTGAGCGCGCTCGAGAGCGCGCGCAAGGAGGCGTACGGCTCGCTCACGGAGGCGGTTCGGAACCTGCGCGAGGAGCAGCACCGGCTGCGCGGGGAGACGACGAATCTCGTGACCGCCCTGCGCGCGCCGCACGTCCGCGGCCGGTGGGGCGAGATCCAGCTCAGGCGCGTGATCGAGATGGCCGGGATGGTCCAGCACTGCGACTTCGTCGAGCAGCCGACGACAACCGACGGCGACGGCCGGATCCTGCGCCCGGACGTGATCGTGCGGCTGCCGGGCGGAAAGCGGATCGTCGTCGACTCGAAGGCACCGCTCGCGGCGTACCTCGAGGCGTTCGCGACCGACGTCGGAGACGACGAGCGGCAAGCCCGGTTCGCGGAACATGCGCGCCACGTCCGCGAGCACATCCTGCGGCTCGGTCAGAAGGGGTACTGGCGACAGGTCGACTCGACGCCGGAGTTCGTGGTGATGTTCCTCCCGGACGAGTCTTTCCTGCGGGTCGCGCTCGAGCAGGACCCTTCGTTGATCGAGCTCGCAGTCGACAACAACGTGATCCCGGCGTCGCCGACGAACCTGATCGGGCTCCTCCGTGCGGTGCACTACGGCTGGCAGCAGGAGACGATCGCGGAGGGCGCCCGGCAGATCTCCGACCTGGGACGCGAGCTCTACAAGCGGCTCTCGACGATGGGTGCGCACGTGTCGAAGCTCGGCCGCTCGCTCGACGCGGCCGTGCGCGCGTACAACGAGACCGTCGGCTCGCTCGAGCGGCAGGTGCTTCCGCAGGCCAGGCGCTTCGAGCAGCACGGGATCACCGGGATCGAAGCGCCCGAGCTCGTGCCGATCGAGCGGCAGACGCGGGTGCTGTCGGCTGCCGAGCTTGCCCAGGAGGAGCCGGCGGAGCTCCGCTCGGGCGAGGCGCACGCGGCATGATTGAGGAACATCGACGCCCACGTGGTCGTTTTCATGAGCACGGGGGAATATCTCGAGAGAGGAGCATCTGGAGACCGTGGAAGACGTTCGTAACGTGATCGTGATCGGCGGCGGGCCGGCCGGGTACACGGCTGCCCTCTACGCTGCGCGCGCGAACCTCGAGCCGCTCGTGATCGAGGGGTTCAACTGGGGCGGGCAGCTGATGATCACCTCGGACGTGGAGAACTACCCGGGGTACCCCGACGGCGTGCTGGGGCCGGCGATGATGCAGGACTTTCGCCGGCAGGCCGAGCGGTTCGGCGCGTCGTTCCTGACGGACGACGTGACGCGCGTCGACTTCTCAGAGCGTCCGTTTCGCGTCTGGGTCGGTGACGACGAGTACAGGGCCGACAGCGTGATCGTGGCGACCGGCGCGACCGCCCGCCAGATCGGGCTCGACTCCGAGCGTGTCCTCCAGGGCCGCGGGGTCTCGTACTGCGCGACGTGCGACGCCGCGTTCTTCCGGGACAAGACGGTCGTCGTCGTCGGCGGCGGCGACTCGGCGATGGAGGAGGCGAGCTTCATCTCGCGCTTCGCGAGCAGGGTGATCCTCGTCCACCGCCGCGACGAGTTTCGCGCTTCCCCGATCATGGTCGACCGGGCGCGGGCGAACGAGAAGATCGAGTTCATGGTGAACAAGGTCGTCACCGAGGTGCTCGGCGAGGGCTCGGTGATGGGCGTCCGCCTGCGTGACACGGTGACCGGCGAGGAGAGCGTGCTCGCGACAGATGGGCTCTTCGTCGCGATCGGACACGATCCGAACACCGCGTTGTTCGTCGACCAGCTCGACCACGACCCCGAGACGGGGTATCTCGTCACGCGCGGTAAGTCGACCGAGACGAACATCCCCGGCGTGTTCGCAGCAGGCGACGTGCAGGACCACGTCTACCGCCAGGCCGTCACGGCGGCGGGCTCGGGCTGCGCGGCGGCGCTCGACGCGGAACGCTGGTTGAGCGAGCAGCGCCACGCCGCGTTATCCGAGCGGCTCGCCGTCTCCTAGGGCCAGGGCCGTCCGGCCGACCGGGGCAGTAGCCTCGGAGCCTTGGGCGCGCACTGGATCGACCTCGTCGACCCGACGGCGGACGAGCTTCGGGAGGCGACGGCGGGAACCGATCTCTCGCCCGAGACGATCGAGCGGATCCTGACGAGGGCAGCGGCGGATCCGGCGCCGCTCCTCGAGCCGCACGGCTCCTGTGTGCTTGCCGTGCTCGCCTACCCGATCGCCTCGCCCGGCGCTCGCCCGGAGTACCTCGAGCTCGACGTCGTCGCGAGCCCCGACGCGCTGGTCACGGTGCGCAAGACCGGCCCCTCGGAGGCCGCCGCGCCCGTCGACGGAATCACGGCCCGCGTGGACGCCGGCGCGTCGGTGGGCGAAGTGTTCCATGCAGCGGTCGACGACGCCGCCGACGCCCTGCTCGAGCTCCTCGACGACGTCTACGAGTCGATCGACGCGCTCGAGAGTGAGATCGAACGGCTTTCGGGCGCGGACGTGCGCAGGCGGATCGCCGCGGTGCGCGACGAGCTGCTCCGCGCCCGGCGCGTGTCGAGCTCCACCCGCACGATCGCGCGCCGCATCCTCGACGGGCGCGTGGACGTCGGCTCGGCCGAGCTGTTCCCGCAGGAGGTCGAGAACACGTTCGTCGACACGTACGAGACGCTGGTGCGCGTGACGGAGGAGCTCGACGTCGCCCGCGACCTGCTCGGAGGCGTGCGCGACTACTACCAGGCGAAGATCGCCGAGCAGCAGAACGAGGTCGCGAAGACGCTCACCGTGATCGCGTCGCTCGTGCTCGTCCCGAGCCTGATCGTCGGGTTCTACGGGCAGAACTTCGCCGCGCACTTCCGGGACTGGTACTGGAGCATCGGCGCGTCCGTCGGGCTGATCCTGGCGACGACCGTCGTCCAGCTAGCGATCTTCCGGCGAAAACGCTGGCTGTAGCGGCGCCGACGCGCTCGCTTGGCTCAGGCGTGGGCGGCCGTCGCGTTCGCGGCGCGTTCGAGTGACCGGCCCGCGCGCGGCAGGAGCAGGAGCGCGGCGAAGGCCGGGAGCGTCGGGGCCCAGAAGCCGAACAGCCGGTACACGGCGACCGCGACGAGCGCGGGCGCGAGCGGCACGCCGACCGCCGTCAACGCGTACGTCATCGCGGCCTCGACGCCGCCGGCGCCTCCGAGCGGCAGGGGAAGGATCATCGCCGCGTACCCGGTTGCGAACGCGAGCGTGAGCTCGGCCAGCGGCAGCGGCTGCCCGACCGAGTGCAGTGCGGCGCCGAGGCACGCGATGTCCCCTGCCCAGTAGCCGACCGCGCCGGCGAGCGGGAGCCCCGCACCCGGACTCCGCAGGACGCTGCGGACCCACGCGGCGCCCGCGATCCCGTAGCCGAGCACCCGGCGTGCGATGCCCACGTCGGGCCTCGTCAGGCGCTCGACCCGGCGCGGCTCCGTCGTCCACCGCGCGGCGACGAGGCAGACGGGGATCACGACCAGCCACGGAAGCGTGAGGCCGAGGGGAGCGTGTCCGAACACGCCGAGCGTGGTCAGCAGCGCCGCGACCCACGCGAGCAGGCCGAAGACGAGGTACACGAGCGTGTTGAGCCCGAGGACCCTCACGATCGCTTCCTCGGTCGCGTGACCGGCGCGCCGGAACGACCAGTACGTGACCGCGAGCCCGCCCGCGCTCGCCGCTGCGATCATCGCGCCGAGGCTCGCGAGCGTCAGGTGGAGGCTGAGCCCCAGCCCGAGGTCCGGCCCCCCGCGCCGGCGGATCGCGTCGCGGAACACGAGGGCGTACGAGCCGTACGCCAGAACCTCGGCGAGGAAGCAGGCCGCGAACCAGCTCGCGTCGGCGTCCGCGACCTCGTCGCGGACACGGGAGAAGCCGGCCGCCCGGCCGATCAACAGCGCCACCCCGGCGACGACGAGTGCAGTGACCGCGACGCCGAACAGGAGCCTCCGTCCGGCCGGCAGCCTCGGGGGCCCGTCGACGTCCTGCTCGCGGTCGCTCACGCGATCCTCCACGCCGCGGCGCCGAGGGCGGCGCCCGCCGCGCAATCGAGCACGAAGTGGTTTCCGGTCGCGACGACCACCGCAGCGACGAGCGGCGGATAGCCGTATGCGACCGCGCGCGTCGCGCGGGAGGATCCGCGCTCCGCGGCGGCGGAGGCCGTCACGACCGCATACGCGAGGTGCAGGCTGGGCATCGCGGCGATCGGGTTGTAGAACCGGACGAGCAGCGGGTTCTCCAGGTCGACGCCCGTGACCTCGGCGAGCGTGTCGACGTACCGCGGCAGCGTCCGGGGCGGGGCGACGGGGGCAAGAAGAAAGACAGGTTGGGCCCCGAGGTGCGCGAGCACGCAGGCGCGCCGCAACCGGGCGAACGCAGGATCCTCACGGCGGTAGAGGAGGATCAGCCAGCTCACGGTGAGACCCACGTTGAACACGGCGTAGCCGGCGTTGAGCCCGTGGAGCAGCCGCGGTGGCAGGCGCAGGGCCCGCCGCTGGAGCGCGGGCTCCTGCCCGATGCCGAGGCGGTCCTCGAACGCCGCGAGCCGCTCCGCGGCGCGGTGCGCGCGCTCGCGGCCGCCGGAGGAGAGAGCCCGTCGGCGCACGAGGAGATAGACGCCGTAGACGCCGAGCCCGAGCGCGACCTCGCGGGCGAGCCGGACGCGCTTCACGCGTGCCTCCACGTCATTCGGTAGACGGCCGCCCAGTGCTCGGCGTTCGCCCGAAGCTGAGCGGTCCACCGATCGGCGAGCGCCTGGAGGAGCTCGCGCTCGGCCTCGGGGCCGCCCCGACGGGGCGGCGGGTCGAGCGCCGGCTCGATCTCGACACGCCAGCGCCTCGGGGCCAGTGGAAGCACCGTGAACGGGACGACCGGACTGCCGCAGAGCCGGGCGAGGGTCGCGACGCCGGCCGGCAACTCGGCGACGGCGTCGAGCAGCCGCACCGGATAGGTACGCATGGAGTCCTTCGCGTAGTCGCCCAGCACGAGCAGCGCCTCGCCCGCCCGAAGCAGGGACGCCGCGCGTGACACGGGCTCCGTGTCGTACAGGAGGCCGAGGCCGACGCGTGCCCGAAGGCCGGCCACGGCCCAGGCGAGGCAGTCGTCGGTCACGATCGCCGTCGTCGGCACGGGAATGATCACGCGCGGCATCGCGGTCGCGACCTCCCACCCCCCGATGTGCGCCGAGACCACGATCAGGCCGTTACCCCGCTCGAGTGCCTCGAGCACGTGCTCACGGCCCTCGACCGCGGTCGTGCGGACGAGCTCCTCGGGCTTGCCGAGCGCCCAGAGGAGGTCGACCGAGCGGCGCGCCTCGTTCACGACCTCGCGTCGCACGAGCGCCCGGACATCCGGGTGGGACGGGGGCAGACCCGTCGCGTGCGCCAGGTTCTCGGCCAGGATGCGGCGCTTGCGCGGACGCAGCGCCCACTCGGCGGTGCCGCCGAGGTCCGCGAGACCGTGTGCCACGCGGGCGGGCAGGCGCGACCCGCCCGCCGCCGCCACCTCGATCGTCGCCCGGAGGGCGCGGGCGGCCAGTGGGCCCCGTCCGAACGGCGCATCGGGCCTCGGGAGGCCGTCCGGGGCGAGGCGGAGCGCCGCCAGCCGCTCCGATCCGCGGACGGGCGTCACCGGTGGGGCGTGACGGACGTGAGCCGGAGCGATACGTCCTCCTCGTAGTGGACGTCTCCGATCGGCGAGCCGGTCGTGGTCCGGCTCTTCATCGTGACCTGCACGAGGACGCCGGTGTCGCGCGCCAGCCAGAAGTCGAACGTGGCCGATCCCGTCGTCGCGCCCGCGAACATCGTGCGGGAGCGGACGTGAGCGCACTCGACGCTCCCGTCTCCCACCGGCAGCGTCTCACG
>DASSUT010000333.1:0-7777 GCA_035706725.1 Gaiella sp.
CCCTCGTCGTCATCGGCCCGAACGGCTCCGGCAAGACGACCCTCCTGCGCCTGCTCGTCGGCCTGGCGGCGCCCACCCGCGGAACGTTGGAGGTGGCACTCGAGCGGGCGCGGGTCGGGTTCGTCGGCCACGAGCCGCTCGTCTATCGCGAGCTGACGGCGCTCGAGAACCTCGACCTGTTCGGCCGCCTGTACCGGGTCCCCGAACGGCGCGAGCGCATCGGGATGCTCCTCGAGCGGTTCGGGCTGTGGGACGCCCGCGGCGAGCGCGTGTCGACGTTCTCGCGCGGCATGACGCAGCGCCTGGCGCTCTGTCGTGCGATGCTCCACGACCCAGACCTGCTCGTCCTGGACGAGCCGCATTCTGCCCTCGACGCTGCCGGCGCCGCGCTGCTCGACCACGAGCTCGCAGAGCTTGCCGGCCGCGCGACCCTCGTCGTCGCGAGCCACGAGCCGGAGCGCCTGGAGCAGCTCGCAACCGCGCGCCTCGCGCTCGGCAGCACGTGACGCGCTACCTCGGGGACGTCGCGGCGCTCGCGCGGAAAGACCTGCGCCTCGAGCTTCGGGCGCGCGACACCCTCCCCGCGATGCTGCTGTTCGTCCTTTCGACGCTCGTCGTGTTCCACTTCGCGCTCCCGGCGGACGCGGGTGACGATGCGGCATACGGCCTCCTCTGGGTCGCGCTCGTGTTCACTTCGCTCCTCGGCCTCGCGCGCGCCTGGGTCCCGGAACGCGAGGCGGGTGCCCTCGACGGCCTCGTGCTCGCGCCGACCGACCGGAGCGCGATCTGGCTGGGCAAGACTCTGGCGGCCCTCGCCTTCCTCGGCGCCGCGGAGATCGTCGCGCTGCCCGCCTTCACGGTGTTCTTCGCCCCGCTCGACGCGAGCGCGATCGCGGGTGTCGTCCTGTCGTCGATCGGAATCTGCGCCGTCGGCTCGCTCGTCTCCGCGATGGCGGCCGCCTCGCGAGGCCGTGAGGTGCTTCTGCCGCTCGTCTTCCTGCCGCTCGCGATCCCGATCGTGGTGGGCGGCGTGGGCGCCAGCATCTCCGAGGATCCGGGGCAGTTCCTCGCGTTCCTCGGCCTCTACGACGCAGTGTTCGCGATACTTTCCTGGGCGGCGTTCGAGTACGTCGTCACCGAGTGACGTTCGCACGATGAGCATCACGAAGCCTTCTCTCCCGTTTCTCGCGGCACTTGCCGTCGCGCTCGCCGCGCTCGCGGTGGGAATGATCTTCTTCGTCGCGCCCGAGGACGTGGACCAGGGGCTCACGCAGAAGATCTTCTACGTCCACGTGCCGATCGCGCTGACCGCGTACGCATGCTTCGGCCTCGCGGCGTGGAAGGCGTTCCGGCTGCTGACCACGCGCGGCGGCGGGTACGACCTCGAGAGCTACACGGGTGTCCACCAGGGCACGATCTTCGGCGCCTTGACGCTGGTCACGGGATCGATCTGGGCGAAGGCGTCGTGGGGCGTGTGGTGGACGTGGAGCTCGAACCAGCTCGTGCTCTTCCTCGTCCTGTTCCTCTTCTACTGCGCGTACTTCATGCTGCGCTTCTCGATCGAGCCGGGTCCCCGACGGGAGCGGATCTCCGCCGTCTACGCGTTGTTCGGCGTCGCGCTCGTTCCCGTCAGCTTCCTCGCGATCCGCCTTGCGAGCGACTTCATCCACCCCACGGTCTTCACCCGCGAGGGACCGCAGATGACCGGCGAGATGTTCGCGGCGTTCTGCAGCTCGTGGGCCGCGATCACGCTGCTCGCGTACGTCATGTACCGCGCCGAGCTCGCCGGGAAGCGCACCGACGCCAACCTGCGGGAGCTGCGCGAGGCACTCGCGCAGTGAGCGCCGGGGAGAAGTACGTCGCGGCGGCGTACGGCGTGTTCCTCGTCTTCGTTCTGGTCTGGGTCGCGATCCTCGCGACGAAGCTCGCGCGGCTCGAGCGCGAGACGGGCGAGCTGGTGCGGCTCGCGCGCGCACGGGTCACTGCAGGTGAGCCCTCCGATGGCTGAGCTTCTCGTCTGGCCGACCCTGCTCGCCTACGGGGAGGCGGCGTTCGTGTACGCGGGCGAGCTGCGCGGGCACGAGCGGTACCGTCGGCTCGGCATCTGGGGCGTCCGGATCGGCTGGCTCGCCCAGACGGCGTTGCTCGCCGCTCAAGCGGTGTCCGCCGACGGCTTTCCGTGGGGTACCTGGGCGGGCGCCCTGAACCTCCTCTCGTGGCTCCTGGTCTCGGGCTATCTCGTCTGGGGATGCCGGCCGCGCTACCGCCTGCTCGGGCTCGCGCTCATGCCGCTCGCCGCCGGGCTCGTCCTCCTCGCCTGGCTCGGCGGAGGAACGGCGCTCGGCGCCCGCGGTGACGGGTGGGCGCTCGCCACGCACGCGGCGTTGATGCTGGGCGGCCTCGCGAGCTTCACGGTCGCAGCCGCGATGGCCGCGCTGTACGTCTTCGAGGAGCGGCGCCTCAAACGCCGCGACACCCGGGTGCTCCGGCTCCGCCTGCCGTCGCTCGAGTCGCTCGACCGCCTGGCGGCTCGCGCCGTGCTCGTCGGGCTCGTGCTGCTGTCGGCCGGGATCACCGTCGGCCTCGGCTGGCTCGACGTTCGCGGCCTCGACGCCGCGATGGCCGTCGCGGTGCTGATCTGGGTGCTGTACACGCTCGCGCTCGTCGTCCGCTGGGAAGCCGGCGTGCGCGGTCGCCGGTTCGCGCGGCTCTTGCTCGGCGGGGCAGTGCTCGTCGTCGCCGTCCTCCCCGTGACCCACTTCGCGACATGAGGATCGCGCTCGCCGGGGTTTCACACCACCGCGCGCCGCTCGAGCTGCGGGAGCGCGTGGCCGTCGACCTCAAGACCGCACGCACGCTGGCGCGCGCGCTTGCCGCCGAGGGCCCTGCGCACGAGGCGGTCGTGCTGTCGACGTGCAACCGCACGGAGCTCTACCTCGCAGGCGAGGACGTCGCTCTCGTCGACCACGCCGACCGGATGCTGCTCGGGCTCGCGGGTGACGGGGCCTCTGCGCTTGCGCCGGCGGCCTATCGGCTCGCGGACGAGTCGGCCGCGCTGCACCTCTTCCGGGTCGCCGCGGGTCTCGACTCGATGGTGCCCGGGGAGGGTGAGATCCTCGGTCAGGTGCGCGACGCGTTCGAGGCCGGCTCGCCCGGTCCGCTCCTCGGTCGGACCTTCCGGATGGCGCTCCGGGCGGGACGCCGGGCGCGTGCGGAGACCGCGATCGCCGAGAGTCCCGCCTCGATCCCCGCCGCAGCGGCTGCGCTCGCGGAGCAGGTCTTCGAGGGCCTCGCGGGAAGGAGTGTCCTCCTCGTCGGTGCCGGCCGCACGAGCGAGCTCACGGCGCGAAACCTGCGCTCCCGCGGTGCCCGGATCGCGGTCGTGGCCAACCGGTCTCCCGAGCGGGCCCGACACCTCGCCGGGGCGTTCGGCGCGGAGGCGATCGCGCTCGACCAGATCGCGGCCGCCGTGACGGACGCCGACGTCGTGATCTCCTCGACGAGCGCGCCCGGGCTCGTTCTGACCTCCGGCGCCCTCTCGGCGGCGGTGCGCGCGAGGCGAGGACGCCCGATCCTCATCGTCGACCTCGCGGTGCCCCGCGACGTCGATCCCGGGCTCGCCTCGATCGACGGATGCTTCGTCTACGACGTCGACGCCCTCGAGGGCGTCGTGGCGGCCACGCTCGAAGGACGCCGGGCGGAGGCCGCCCGTGCCGAGCGGATCGTGTCGGAGGAGGCGGAGCGGTTCCGGGCATGGCACGCCTCGCTCGCCGTGGTGCCTGCGATCGCGTCCCTCCGGGCCCGCGCGGAGGAGATCCGGACAGCCGAGCTCGCGCGCGCCGAGAGCCGGCTCGACCGGCTGCCGGACGGCGGTCGTGACGTGGTCGACGCGGTCACCGCCCAGATCGTCAACAAGCTCCTCCACCTGCCCACCGTGCGGATGAAGGAGGCTGCGGTCGGTGCGGACGGACTGCTCTATGCTGACGTCGTGCGCCATCTCTTCGGGCTCGGCGAGGACGAGAAGTCGTGACGCGGTCCGGCGAGCCGCGCGTCGACAGGCCGCTCCCACTGCTCGTGCCGACGGCATTCGTGCGCATCCGCCCACCCGGACGCCGCCGTTGCGGCGCCCCGATCTCGCAGTCCCGAGGCGGGTGCCGTGCTGCTTCGCGTCGGCTCGCGCGGCAGTAGGCTGGCGCTGACCCAGGCCGAGCGCGCTGTCGAGGCGCTGCGCCGGCCGGGCATCGATATCGCGCTCGTCCCGATCACGACGGCAGGCGATCGTGACCGGACACGGCCCTTCGGCGAGATCGGCAGCCGCGGCGTGTTCGTCAAGGAGCTCGAAGAGCAGTTGCTCGCAGGCCGCATCGACGTCGCCGTGCACTCGGCGAAGGACATGACCTCCACCGACGTCGGCGGGCTCGCGGTCGGCGCATATCCGCCGCGCGAAGACCCGCGTGACGCACTCTGCGGCACGGCCGACATCCGGCCCGGGATGCGGATCGGCACCGCCTCCGTCAGACGGCGAGCCCAGCTGCTCGCGCTCGAGCCGAGCCTCTCGATCGAGCCGCTGCGCGGCAACATCGACACGCGGTTGCGCAAGAGAGGCGAGCGCCGGCTCGACGCTGTCGTCCTCGCCGCCTGCGGTCTCGACAGGCTCGGTCTCGCGGCGGAGATCGGGCGGCGGCTCGATCCCGAGCTGATGCTTCCCGAGGCGGGGCAGGGGGCGCTCGCGCTTCAGGTGCGGGCCGGGGAGGAGGAGCTCGTCGCGCACGTGGACGATGCCGAGACGCGCCGCCGAGTGGAGGCCGAGCGCCAATGCGTGGCCGCGGTCGGCGGCGGCTGCCTCGCGCCCGTGGCGGCCTACCACGACGGCGACGTGCTCACGGGGCTCGTCGCCGCCGAAGACGGCACCTGGCTCGAGCGGAGGACGGGAGACGATCCCGTCCTGCTCGGCCGCGAGCTCGTCGCGCTCGCTCGATGAACCGCATGTGCGATCTGGTGCTCGGCCGCTGCGTGCGTCGATGGGATAGGCCCCGTGGAGACGATCCCCTCGTTCCCCCCGCGCCGGCGTCGCCCGAAGCAACGTTGCGACGTCGACACAGAGTCGGCACGGACACGGCACGCATTTCGCCGTACCGTTCGGTCCCCGCGGGTGGGTGGGGGTTGGGGATGGTTGAACGGAGACCGCGCGAGCGCCGTCCGGAGGCTCGAGGTCGGGCGAGGATGCGCTCGAGAGGCCCGTGGCGCGCGTCGTCGTGACCCGACCGGTCGGTCGGGAGCAGCCCCTCGTCGACCGCCTCGCACGCGCCGGCCACGACGTCGTCCACGTGCCGCTCGTCGAGATCGAGCCGGTCGGCGCGGGGCCGGTCGACGTCGAGGGCTACGACTGGGTCGTGCTCACCAGCGCGACCGGCGCACGTGAGCTCCGGCGGCGGATGCGCGGTACGCCGGCGCGCGTCGCGGCCATCGGCCCCGCGACAGCCGCGGCGTTCGGTGACGTCGACCTCGTCGCAGAGGTGTCGACGCAGGAGGGTCTTCTCGCCGCACTCCCCTCTTCGCCCGGTCGCGTGCTGTTCGCGGGCGCCGAGGGCGCGCGCAGCCTTCTGCCGGAGGCGCTCGGCGCGGACGTCGTGGTGCTCTATCGCACCCTGGAGCTCGCGCCGCCGGACTGGCCGGAGTGCGACCTCGTACTGGTCGCGTCGCCGTCCGCGGCGCGTGCGCTCGCGCGGGTGTCGCCGGGCGCGCGCGTGGTCTCCATCGGTCCAGAGACCACACGGGCCGCGGCGGCGGCCGGCCTGGTCGTGAGCGCGGAAGCCGAGATGCCGGATGCTGACGGCCTCGTGGGTGCCGTCGAGCGAGCGGCCGCGTCGTAGACTCGCCGCCGATGGTGATCTGCTTCCTCAGCGACTTCGGGCTCAAGGACGATTTCGTCGGGACGTGCCATGGCGTGATCGCCCGGATCGCGCCCGACGCACGGGTGATCGACGTCACGCACGGCATCCCCGCGACCGCGGTGCTCCAGGGCGCCTACGTCCTCGCGAGCACGCTGCCGTACATGCCCGCGGGCGTCCACCTCGCGGTCGTCGACCCCGGCGTCGGCGGCGTCCGCCGGCCAGTGGCCCTCGCCGACGCGGAGGGCCGGCTCTTCGTCGGCCCGGACAACGGCCTTCTCCTCCCGGCCGCCGAGCGCGCCGGAATCGTAGAGGTGCGAGAGATCGCGAACCCCGCATTCGCGCTCGAGACGATCTCGCGGACATTCCATGGCCGCGACCTCTTTGCGCCCGCCGCCGCGCACCTCGCGAACGGTGTCCCGCTCGCCGAGCTCGGGCCGCCGCTCGATCCCGACGTGCTCGTCCGGCTCGACCTCCCGGAGCCCCAGCTGGTCGGCGACCGCATCGTCGCGACCATGCTCTACGTCGACAGCTTCGGCAACATCGCGCTGAACCTGAGACGCGAGGACGTCGAGCGTGTCGGCGTGGTCCCGGGCACCCAGGTCGAGCTCGAGCTGGACGGCGAGCGCTACTACGCCGTCACCGCGCGGACGTTCGCAGACGCCCGGCCCGGCGACGTGATCCTGTACGAGGACAGCTACCGCAACATGTCGGTCGCGATCAACCGCGGAAGTGCGGCGGCGATGCTGCACGCGCGGCCGGGGCTGCCGCTCGGCATCACCGCGCTTGGCGCCGGGCCCCCGGTGCGCTAGGCTCGGGTCCTCCGAAGAGCGTTCGTGGCGCGGTCGGCCGGCCCGGACGCTCTTCTCTCGTCTCGGCGAGCTCGCCTCTAGAGGATCGACTGGCCGAGGGCGCTCGCCGCGAGCTCGACGGCGATCGCGGCGCTGCCGTTCTCCCGGTCGAGGATCGGGTTGACCTCGACGAGCTCGAGCGACCCGACGAGACCAGACTCCGCGAGATCCTCGAAGGCGAGATGCGCCTCACGGTACGTGAGCCCGCCCTTCACCGGCGTCCCGACCCCGGGCGCGAACTCCGGGTCGAGCGCGTCGAGGTCGAGCGAGACGTGCACGAATCCCGGACCGGACGCGCGGTCGATCGCCTCGAGCACCGCCCGCTCGATTCCGATGCGGTCGATCTCGGTCATCGTGATCGCACGGACTCCGGTCTCCCGGATCAGCGCGCGTTCCGCCGGGTCGAGCGAGCGGACACCGAGCAGGACGACGCGTCGCGGGTCGACGGCCGGCAGATCGAGGGCGGGATGGGAGAAGGCCGGGCCGGCGAGACCGAGCGCAGCCGCGAGCGGCATGCCGTGGACGTTCCCGCTCGGACTGGTCTCGGGCGTGTTTAGGTCGCCGTGGGCGTCGATCCAGATCACCCCGCCGGGCCGGCCTGCCGCCGCCCGCAGGCCGGAAAGCGTGCCGAGCGCGATCGAGTGGTCTCCGCCGAGCACGAGTGGCAGCGCGCCTTCGCCGACGACCTCGGTGACGATCGTTGCGAGCCGCGCGCAGGCCTCCAGGATCTCGGCGAGGAAGCGCGCCCGCTCGTCACCCGCCACGAGCGCCTCGGGCTCCGGCGTCGAGAGGTTGCCGCGGTCGACGACGCGGCAGCCGAACGACGCGAGACGCTCCTCGAGACCGGCGTAGCGGATTGCCGAGGGGCCCATGTCGACGCCGCGTCGCCCCTGACCGAGGTCGAGCGGCGCGCCGACGATCGTCACGGTCCTCGGGGTCGCAACCACGGCGGCGTGAGGCTACACCGAACGACGGCGGCTACACTCCGCCCGCGGGGCGAGGTAGCTCAGTTGGTAGAGCACACGGCTGAAAACC
>DASSUT010000334.1:0-5342 GCA_035706725.1 Gaiella sp.
CCAGGGGCGCGCGTGAGCGCGCGCATCGCCCAGCGCCTGCTCTCGCTCGCCGCCGTGGCGCTGCTCGCGGGGCTCGTCGCCGTCGCGGTCGTCGAGCGACGCGACGACGCTCCCGCTCCGCGGCCACAGGGCGCGACGGCGGCCGGCGGGGGGTGGTACGACGCGCTCGCCGCGCCACGCCGGACGGGCGAGGACGCGGAGCGGACGGGGTGCGGGCTGATCCTCACGAGCCGCTCGTACGGGGTCACAGACCCGGTGCTTCCGTGCGGCGCGAAGATCCTCCTCCGCTACGGCGGCGAGACCGTCCTCACCGAGGTGATCGACAACCAGCTCCAGGAGACGGGTCGGCAGTTCGAGCTCACGCCGCGCCTCGCGCGCCTGGTGGGGCTCGACGGGACGCAGTCGGTGGAGTGGCGCTACGCTACCCGGTAGCCGCGGCTCCGCCGACGACTACACTGTGAGTGCTCGGTGTTGCGCGTGACCTCGGGCTCTCAACGTGAACCAACGTCGACACGAAGGGAGCCCGGGTCCGGGAGCCGGCGTCGCCGGAGCCCGGCAGGGCACCCACCTGGAGAAGCGGGTTCGCTTTTCCGGCCCGGGGTCACGCGGAGCACCGAGCGTTCGTCGTCGGTGGTGACCACGCCCAGATCGCCGCGCCGGCCGGCTCGCCGGGGCCCGGAGGTTCTACGGAGGCCTGCTCGGGCTCGACGAGATCGAGAAGCCACCGCCGCTCGCCGCCCGAGGCGGCGTCTGGTTCGGTGTCGGGACGAGCGAGCTCCACGTCCGCGTGACCGAGGACTTCGTCCCTGCGGCGAAGGCGCATCCTGCGCTTCGCGTGGCGTCGCCCGTCGAGCTCTGCCGCCTCCCCGCGCGGCTCGAGGGCCACGGGCTCGCGACCAGCCGCCCCGATCCGGCTGAAATACCCCGTTCGGTGCGTTTGCACATCCTCGTTCCGTGGGGAAACCGGGTCGAGTTGCTCGCCTGATCCGAGGCCGAGCATCTTCACGTCCCCCACACAGACGCCGGGGACAATCTCCCCGCCGTTCACGACAAGACGAAGGAGATGCCATGACTCGCATCGCTCGCAGGACGCGACGTGTGACGACCCGGCGCGTGGCCCTGATCCTGGGCGCGGCCGCAGCAGTTCTCGCAGTCGTCGTCCCCGTCGGTTTCGGCGCGCAGCAGGCGGCGCCCGTGAACACGACACAGCCGACGATCTCGGGCACGCCTGCCGTCGGCCAGACGTTGACGGGCACGCAGGGCACGTGGAGCAACAGCCCGACGTCGTTCACGTACCAGTGGGTCCGCTGCGGCGCCGACGGCGGGGCAGCCGACGGCTCGGACTGCGCAGTGATCGGCGGCGCCTCGACGACCGCCTACGTCGTCGGGGCCGGTGACGTGGGCTTCCGCTTGCGATTCCGCGTCACGGCGACGAACGCGGACGGTCCGAACACCGCCGCCTCGAACGCCACCGCTGCCGTCACCGCGTCGCAGGGCCCGCCCAACACGCAGCCGCCCACGATCAGTGGTCAGGCCGCCGTCGGCCAGACGCTGACCGCGAGCCAGGGCACCTGGACCGGAACGGGGATCACGTTCACGTACGCGTGGTCACGCTGCGACACGGCGGGCGCGAACTGCGCCGCGATCACCGGCGCGACCGCGAACACGTACAAGCTCGTCGACGCCGATGCAGGTCACACGATCCGCGTTCAGGTGACCGGCAAGAACGCCAGCGGGGAGAACAGCGTCACGTCCGCCCAGACCGCGGTCGTGACGGGTGGCACCGCGCCGCCCACGACGACCGGGTGCCCGGCGGGGACCGGCCCGATCGACGTCGCGAACCTCCAGCCGCCCGCGCGCCTCAGCATCGGCGGGCAGCGGATCGTCCCGTCCCCGGTCACGCGCAACACCTCCGTGATCAGGCTGAGCTTCCGCATCACCGCATGCGGCGGCCGCTCGGTCACCGGTGCGCTCGTCTACGCGACACCGACGCCGTACCAGCAGTTCTCCGCGACCGAGCAGCCCACCGGCGCCGACGGGCGGGCCGTGCTCACGATGCGGCGGCTGCGGTTCTTCCCCGCGAGCAACCAGCAGCAGCTGCTCGTGGTGTTCGTCCGCGCGCGCAAGAGCGGCGAGGACCTGCTCGGCGGCGTGTCCACGCGCCGACTGGTCTCGTTCAAGGTCAACCTGCACGGGTAAAGAAGACGGAACCGGGGGAGCCGGGCGTCCGGCTCCCCCGGTTCGGCCTCGGATCCGGCTGCAAGGTCGCGCGCGTCGCAGCCCGACCCGTCCGGAGTCGACTCCTGCTCTTTCAGGGATGCGGTTCGCGCGGGGCGCGGGCCGGCACGCAGACGGTGTCGCGCTCGGCGCGCCGCCGCCCCGGGGCCTCGTCGCCGTCCCTGCCCCTCGCGTCCGTGCGCCACCCGGGCCTGCTGCTCGCCTGCGTCGTCTTGCTCCCGTGCGGGAGGCTGCCCACGCATTTCTCCGTGCGGGCGCCGACCCTTGCCCGTCGTCGTCCGCGCTCGCGCTGCCGTCGCGGTTCGCCCAGGTCGTCACACAGTCGGCACGAAGCCGTGACGCTCCCGTCACGGTATGGCAGGTAGCGTGACAGCAGGGACACGGGAGTGCCCCTGGGGGAGGTTGGAGGCTTTGTTGCCAGGCGGTGGGGCGCCCGGCGCCAGGGACGTCTGTCCGTCGCGGCGCTAGCCTGGGTCGATGGCCGTCGAGACGCTCGGAGACTCAGCGCGCGGGGACGAGTACGCGTGCGCGCGCCTCGTCGTCGACGGCGACCACATCGTCGAGGCCGACACTCCACCGGGGATGGCGCGGTCGCTCAGCGGGCTCACGCTGCTCGAGGCCGCGGCCGTGCCCGGCGAGACCATCGCCGCGGATGCGGTTGCGAACGCGCTCGCGGCGGTGTTCACCGCGCCGTCGCGGCCCGGGCGCGTCGCGGTCGCGATGAGCGGCGGGGTCGACAGCGCGGTCGCGCTGCTCCGCGCGGGCCGAGACGCGGTCGGCGTCACTCTTCGCCTCTGGCTGGACCCTGCGGGCCCGAGCGCCGAACGGGCCTGCTGCTCGCCCGATGCGGTCGTTCGCGCGCGAGAGACGTGCCATGCGCTCGGGTTGCCCCACGTGACGCTCGATCTGCGGGAGGCGTTCCGCGAGACCGTCGTCCGTCCGTTCGTCGACGGGTACGCAGGCGGCCTGACGCCGAACCCGTGCATGCGCTGCAACGGCGCATTTCGCTTCTCGGCGCTCGTGGACTTCGCCGACCGAGGGGGCGCCGACGTCGTCTGGACGGGCCACTACGCGAAGCTCGTCGAGCGGAACGGCCGGCGGCTCGTCGCGCGCGGGGCCGACCCCACGAAGGACCAGTCGTACATGCTCGCGACCGTCGACCCGGCGCTCCTCGGACGCGTCGGGTTTCCGCTCGGCGACGCGATGAAGGCCGACGTGCGGGCGGAGGCCGACGCCGCCGGCCTCGCCGTCGCGCATCGGCCGGAGAGCCAGGAGGCGTGCTTCCTCGCCGGCGACGACTACCGGTCGTTCCTCGAGCGGCAAGGTGTCGCCGCGCTTCCGGGGGCGATCGTCGACGAGTCGGGCACGGTGCTCGGCCGCCACGACGGCCTGTGGCGGTTCACGCCCGGGCAGCGACGGGGGATCGGCGTCTCGGGGCGAGAGCCGCTCTACGCGATGCGCTCCGAGCCGGCGACGAACACGCTCGTCGTGGGCCCGCGGCGCGGGCTCGGAGCGCGCCGGGTCACCGCGACCGGGCACCTCTACGTCCCGGTAACCAGGGCGGAAGCCAAGCTCCGCTACCGCTCACGGCCTGTGCCGGCAACCGTGGAGCCGGTCGGCGGCGGCTTCGAGCTCGAGCTCGGCGAGCCCGTCGAAGCCGTCGCTCCCGGGCAGGTTGCGGTGCTCTACGACGACGACGCGGTCGTCGGCGCGGGCGTGATCTCCCGCGTGGTCGCCTGATGCGGCCGAGTCGCGGCACCGACGCGGAGTGAGCGGAAGAGCGACCGGGTAGGATCCCGCGCGATGACGGTCGCTTTCTCCGCCGGCGACGCCGCGTACTGGGGCCTCGCGATCTTCCTGGTGTTCCTCGGCGTGGGATCGCTGCTCGCGCTCGTCAAGCTCGGCCGGCTGTTCGACCGGCTGTCCTCGTTCATCCGGGGGACGGAGCGCGACCTCCTGCCGGTGCTGATCAAGACCGGAGGGACGGTCGACCGCGTCAACTACCAACTCGACAAGCTCGACACGGTGACCGACAGCGCGGTCTCGATGGCCGACAGCGCCGACACGGCCGTCCGCGCGGTGTCGACCGCGATCGCGACCCCGGTGGAGAAGGTCTCGGGGCTCGCCGCGGGAATCGCGCACGGCTTCTCCTCCCTCAAGAAGAACCGCAGCGTGTCCGACGCGATGGACGCCGGCAAGGACGCCGCGCGCCGACGACAGCAGGACCTCGCCGAGGACCTGCGCGGCGCCGGGCCGACGCCGCCCACGACCGAGCGTCCCGCTCCGACGCCGCCCCCGACTCCCCAGCCGAGACCCGAGCCGACCCCGAAGCCGCCGCCGACGCCGAAGCCGGACCCGGCGCCGATCCCGCCCGAAGAGCAGCTCTGAACGGGTGAACGTCCGCGCGGTCCGGGTCGACGGCCGGACGGTCGCGGTGCGCGAGCTCGGCCCGCCCGACGGCATGCCGTTCCTGTTCTGGCACGCACTCGGGCCGGGGCACAGCGGCTCGAGTGTCCGTGTCGCCGCCGAGCCGCTCGCCGCGGCGGGCTTCCGCGTGCTCGGGGTCGACGCGCCCGGCTTCGGGCTTTCGCCCGCGGCGGAGGACGAGGACTACGCGCTCGAGCGGCTCGCGGCGCTCATCTGGACGGTCGCGGACGGTGTCGGCGTCGAGCGCGCGGTCGTTGCCGGGCATTCCTGGGGCGGCTCCGTCGCCGTGTTCGCCGCCGCCGCGCAACCCGGGCGGACGACGGCGCTCGTGCTCTACGACAGCGGCGCGAGCGACTTCGCCGACCACCCGCTCGCCGATCTGACTGCGACGAAGGAGCAGCTGGTCGAGTCCGCGCGCGAGTACTCGAGCTTCGAGAGCTGGGACCGTCTCGTCGAGATCCTGCGCGCGGAAGGTCTCGACCAGCCCTGGACGCTCGACGCGTGGCGAGACGCCACCAGGGTGGAGGCCAACGCCTCCGTCACGGTTCGCGCGTCGGCCGAGGTGCAGGGCGCGGCGGTCTACGAGGCGATGCGAAGGCGTCCCAGCGAGCGCTGGCATGCGCTCGCCGATGCGCGGATCCCGACGCTCCTCGTGCTCGCGACGGAGCCCCCCGAGG
>DASSUT010000335.1:0-3383 GCA_035706725.1 Gaiella sp.
CGGGACACCGCCGACGTACTCGGGCGACGCCGACCTCTCGGCCGTGTGGACGGTGATCGACGAGCTACCGGACGTCGGCCACCGCATCGTCGTGTGCATGAAGAGCACGGTCCCCGTGGGGACGGGGGAGAAGGTGCGTCACCGGCTCGACGGCCGCGGCCTCGCGCACGTCGGGTACGTCTCGAACCCCGAGTTCACCGCGGAGGGGACGGCCGTGCGCGACTTCATGGAGCCGGACCGGATCGTGATCGGCGCGTTCGACGAGGCCGACGGCGACGCGGTCGCGGCGCTCCACGAGGGCATCGACGCCCCGGTCGTGCGTGCCGACGTCGCCTCCGCCGAGATGATCAAGCTCGCCGCGAACGCGGCCCTGATGGTGCGCATCTCGTTCATCAACGAGATCGCGAACGTGTGTGAGGCGACCGGCGCGGACGTCGTCAAGGTCGCAGAGGGGATCGGCTTCGACCGCCGCATCGGCAAGAGCTTCCTCCGCGCGGGGATCGGCTTCGGCGGCTCGTGCCTCGCCGGGGACGAGACGGTGATCATCCGCAGGGGCGGCACGACGTTGCTTCGCACCCTCGAGCGACTGTACGACGAGACCGAGCCGCTCTCGGAGACAGAGATCCTCACCTGGCGAAGGGACGGCGAGGGCCCCGAGTTCCTCCCGGTCGACCTGCTCACGCGGCGCCACTACAACGGGGATCTCCTGCAGCTGCGCACGAAGATGGGTCGCCGGGTGCGATGCACGCCCGATCACCCATTCGTCGTCCGGGACGGGACGCGCGTGCTTGCCGCGGACCTCACGACCGAGCACTGGCTCCCGCTTGCGCTGGGATCGACGCCGCCCGTGAGGGACCGTCCGAGGCGATTGTGGGTGCTCGAGGCGGTCGGCGACGCGATCTCCGCCGGCGAGGTGATCGTGCGCCCGCACGCAGACGAGCTCGCCGTTGTCTCGAGCGACGAGCTTCACGCAGCCGTGTCGCTGCGTCACCCGCGCGGTCGCGCGCGAGGTCATGATGTCGCTCGCTCTGGGACGCTGCGCCTCGCCGAGGCGAGCGAGCTCGACATTGAGCTCGCCGACGCCTGCCTCGGAACGGCGAAGAACGGCACATACGTCCCGGCCTCGCTGGACTCGACAGTTGCGTTCTGGCGCGTTGTCGGCCTCTACGCGGCCGAGGGCCATTTGTCGCGCGATCCGAAGAAGGGAACGCAGCGACTCGCCTGGAGCTTCCACCCTACGAGCGAGGAGACGCTCGTCCAGGAGGTTGCGACGTACTGGCGGTCGGTCGGCGTCTCGCCGACCGTGTACACGGCGCCGACGTCCCGCGTCGTGCGGATCAGCTCGCGCATCCTGGGAACCTGGTGGGTGCAGCACCTCGGGTTGGGGCGGAACTGCTACGGGCAGCGGGTTCCGGACCGCCTTTGGGACGAGCCCGAGGAGCACAAGCGGGCGTTCCTCTCCGGCCTCTGGCACGGAGACGGCTCCTGGTCGCTCGTCGGCGGCGGCCCGAGCGTGATCCTCGAGCTCGGGACGGCCAGCCGCGAGCTCGCGGACGGCGTCCAACGTCTTCTGGGCGAGCTCGGCATCGTCGCCTCGGTGCGCGTCGGAAGGACATCGCTCTCGACGGTCGACACGTACTGGGTACGCGTGTCCGGTGCGGATCAGGTCGAACGCATGATCGAGCTCGCGAAGCCGGCGGACCGTGACGGCATCCTCGCGTCCATCGCTCGCCAGAAGAAGCGCATCACTTCCACGGGTTTCCGTCGCGGCGACAACGCCGCCTGGGTACGCGTGGTCGAGGTGACGCGCCAGCCGTTCTCGGGTTTCGTGTACTCGCTCGAAGTGCCGCCTACCCACACGTTCGTCACCACGGGCGGCCTCGTGACGTCGAACTGCTTCCCCAAGGATTCGCTCGCGCTCAAGCAGCTGGCCGCGAGCTCCGGGTACCACTTCCAGGTGCTGAACGCGGTGATCGAGGTCAACGAGCTGCAGAAGCGACGCGTGATCGGGAAGCTCAAGCAGCTCGTAGGCTCGCTCCGCGGAAGACGGGTCGCGCTGCTCGGGCTCGCGTTCAAGCCGAACACCGACGACACGCGCGAGTCCCCCGCGTTCGTCCTCGCCGGGAGGCTGCTCGCGGAGGGCGCCGACGTCGTGGCGTGGGATCCCGTCGCGCACGCGGACGGCCTCCACGGCGTCGTGGAGGTCGCGTCGGTCGCGGAGGCGCTGGAGGGTGCGGACGCGGCGGTGCTGGTCACGGAGTGGCCGCAGCTCGCCCACGTCGACTGGGCGTCGCTCGCGCCGCGGATGCGGAGCGCTGTCCTCGTCGACGGCCGCAACATGCTCGATCCTGCGGCGATGCGTGCGGCAGGGTTCACGTACGACGCGATCGGGCGCGCCGCGCGCTGACGACGTGGAGGCGATCGTCCTCGCCGGCGGGAAGGCCGAACGGCTCGGTGACGCGGCTGACGGGCTGCCGAAGTCGCTCGTTCCGGTCGGAGGTCGGCCGCTCATGGCGTGGCAGATCGGCCGGCTGCGCGAGGCGGGCGTCGAGCGGGTGATCGTGAGCTGCTTCGGCGGCCAGGAGCGCGAGTTCGACTCGCGCCTCGACGGGCTCGGCGTCGAGGTCGTGTGCGCAGGTGAGCCCGACCGGCTCGGTCGCGGCGGCGGCATCCGCTTCGCGTCCCGCTCGCGGCGCGAGACGGGCGACGTGCTCGCGATGAACGGCGACGAGCTCGTCGACGTCGACTTCCGGGCGCTGCTCGAGCGGCACCGCTCGACGGGGGCGGCGGCGACGCTCACCGTGGCGCAGCCTCCGTCGCAGTTCGGGCAGGTCGACCTCACCGACGACGACGTGGTGACCGGCTTCCACGAGGTCTCGCGCGTGCCGTACTGGGTCAACTGCGGGATCTACGCGCTCTCGGCCGAGGCGCTCGAGCGCTTTCCGGAGAAGGGCGACCACGAGACCACGACGTTCCCGGAGCTCGCCGCAGAGGGAAAGCTGCGGGCCTTCCGGCACACCGGGCTCTGGCTCACCGTGAACACGCCGAAGGAGCTCCGGCGCGCGGACGAGTACGTGACGGCGCACCCGGGGTGGCTCGGGTGAAGAGCCGCTTCTCGGTCGAGCCCCGTCGCGTGGAGAAGCCCTGGGGCTGGGAGCTGGTATGGGCGGAGACCGACGCCTACGTGGGCAAGCTCCTGTTCGTCCGTGCGGGCCAGGCGCTGAGCCTCCAGTACCACGAGATCAAGGACGAGGCGTGGCTCGTCCAGGAGGGCCGCGCGTCGCTCGAGCTCGGCGAGGTCGACGGCCCGCTCGAGACGATCGAGATCGGCCCCGGCGACGCCCTTCGATACCGGCCGGGCACCGTGCACCGCGTGACCGCGA
>DASSUT010000336.1:0-9066 GCA_035706725.1 Gaiella sp.
TCGGTCATGAAGTTGAGCACGAGCTGCGACGTGGCGGCCGCGAACTCGCGCCCGAAGTGCGGCAGCTCCTCCGCCGTGCCGACGCGGACGTCGGCCCCGGGGACGCGGGCACGACACGCCTCGACGAACTGTTTCGATGGATCGACCGCGCACACGTGCCGGCTCCCGACCCGATCCGCGAGCGCGGCGGTGAGCGCCCCGGTCCCGCAGCCGACCTCGAGCACGTCGTTCCGCTTGCGGAGGTCGAGGAGCCGGGCGTGTGCGCGGGCGAGCGAGGGCCCGTACCGGCCGATGTGTCGGTCGTACGTCTCTGCGGCCGCCGCCTCGAACGTCCCGGCTTCCCGGGCCACGCCGTGCATCGTGGGGGCGGCAGGCCGTCCGCGTCAAGCTCGTAGACTCGTCCGGTGCGCGTCCTCGTCCTCGGATCCGGCGGCAGGGAGCACGCGCTCGCGTGGCGACTCGCCGGGTCGCCGGGGCTGACGGAGCTCCACGCAGCCCCCGGCAACCCCGGGATCGCGACTCTCGCCACCTGCCATCCCGTCGCGCCGGACGACGCCGACGGCGTGCTCGGCCTCGCCGGTTCGCTCGCCGTGGACCTCGTCGTCGTCGGCCCCGAAGCACCGCTCGTGGCGGGTGTCGCCGATACGCTGCGCCACGCCGGAATCCCGGTCTTCGGCCCGTCACAGGCGGCGGCGCGTATCGAAGGTTCGAAGCGGTTCGCGAAGGACGTGATGGCCGCGGCCGGCGTTCCGACCGCCGCGCTTCTCGACGAGCCTCGGGCGCCGTGCGTTCTGAAGGCGGACGGCCTGGCGGCGGGCAAGGGGGTGCTCGTCTGCCGCACCGACGACGAGCTCGCACACGGGCTCGAGACTGCGGGCGCCTTCGGCGGCGAGGTCATCGTCGAGGAGCTGCTCGAGGGCCGGGAGGTCTCGGTGCTCGCGCTGTGCGACGGGCTCGATGCGCTGCCCCTGGCGCCGGCGCGCGACTTCAAGCGTGCCTACGACGGCGACACGGGGCCGAACACCGGCGGCATGGGGTCGTTCTCGCCGGTGCCCGAGGTCGACGACGGCCTGCTCGACGAGCTGGTCGGGACCTGCGTGCGGCCGACGCTCGCCGAGCTTTCGCGGCGCGGGACGCCGTTCGTGGGGACGCTGTTCGCCGGCCTGATGCTGAGCGCGAAGGGCCCGCAGGTGCTCGAGTACAACTGCCGGTTCGGCGACCCCGAGACCCAATCCGTGCTGCCGCTCGTCGACGGCGACCTCCTGACGGCGCTCGCGGCGGCCGCCGCAGGATCTCTGGCGGGTGTCACGCTCGGACGCTCCGATGCAAGCGCCGTGACCGTCGTTCTCACCGCCGGCGGCTATCCCGAGACCGTCGACCGCGGAACGCCGATCCAGGGCATCGAGCGGGCGGAGTCGCACGGTGCGCTCGTCTTCCATGCAGGCACCGCGCTCGGTCACGGGAGGCTGGTCACGAACGGCGGCCGCATCCTCGGCGTGACCGCGACGGGCCCGTCGCTCGCCGCGGCGCGGACGAGCGCCTACGCCGCCGCAGACGAGATCGTCATTCCGGGCTCCCGGCGCCGCGAGGACATCGCGCTCGACGCCGCCGGCGCGCCGAACCCGGAGGCGACGCGAGCGGGCTAGGGCTTCTTCGCACGTTGCGGCCCTCTCTCGGGGCACCCCAACCCACCACCCACTTTCTATTCTATCGTCAGAACAGACAACGACGGTGGCGAGAGCGTGCCAACTTCGTGCCGGGACCGTGTCAGTGTCCGCGGGAACGCCCGGAGCCGCATCTAGACTCACTCCGTGATCGCTCGCTATTCCCGGCCCGCGATGACCCGGGTCTGGTCGGAGGAGCGGAAGCTGGAGCGGATGCTGGACGTCGAGCTTGCGGCGCTCGACGGCTGGGCCTCACTCGGCGTGGTGCCCCCCGAGACGGTCGGGCGGATCCGCGCGAACGCCCTGCCGCCGACCGCGGAGCGGGTCGCCGAACTCGAGCGCGTGACGGGGCACGACGTTGCGGCGTTCGTCGACGCCGTGGGGGAGTCGCTGGGTGAGGACGGGCGGTGGCTGCACTACGGGTTGACGTCGTCCGACGTGCTCGACACCGCGCTGTCGCTCGCGGTCCAGGAGGCAGGGTCGCTCGTACTCGACGGCGTCGAGCGCGCGTTCGAGGCGGTTGCCGGCCGGGCCGAGGAGCACCGGCAGACCGTTTGCATGGGGCGCACGCACGGCGTCCACGCGGAGCCGACGACGTTCGGGCTCAAGCTGGTCGGCTGGGCCTTCACGCTCGACCGTGAGCGTGAGCGGATCACGGCGGCGCTCGCTGGTCTACGCGTCGGCAAGCTCTCCGGTGCGGTCGGGCAGTACGCGGCGGTTGAGCCGGAGGTCGAGCGCATCGCCTGCGAGCACCTCGGGCTCGAGCCGGCCGAGAGCTCGACCCAGGTGCTGCAGCGCGACCGTCACGCGGCGCTGCTGTCGTCGCTCGCTCTCCTCGCGTCCTCGCTCGAGCGTTTCGCCACCGAGATCCGTCACCTCGCCCGGACCGAGGTGCGCGAGGTCGAGGAGCCGTTCGGCGCCGGTCAGAAGGGGTCGTCCGCGATGCCGCACAAGCGGAACCCGATCGTCTCCGAGCGGATCTGCGGGCTGGCCCGGGTGGTCCGGGCGAACGCGACCGTCGGTCTCGAAAACGTGGCGCTCTGGCACGAGCGCGACATCTCGCACTCGTCGGCCGAGCGCATCGTGCTTCCCGATTCATTTCTCGCGGTTGACTACGCGCTCGACCGGTTCGCGTGGCTGATGGAGGGACTGGTCGTCCGACCGGTGCGGATGCGCGCGAACCTCGGTGCGAGCCACGGGCTCTACGCGAGCCAGCGGCTGCTCCTCGCGCTCGTCGAGAGCGGGCTCCAGCGTCCCGACGCGTACCGCCTCGTCCAGGGCCACGCGATGCGCTCCTGGGACGAAGGCCTCGACTTCGGAGAGCTCGTTCGCGCGGACGAGCGCATCGCCGGCCGCGTTGACCTCGGCTCGGTGCTGTCGCTCGATCCGTATACGGCGCACGTCGACACGGTTTTCGAGCGGTTGCGCGCGCTGCGAACGGCGCGGGAGGCGGCGCTGCATGCCTGAGGTGCTGCGCGTCGGAAGCGGGAAGGTGCGCGAGCTCTACGCGCTCGGGGACGACAGGCTCCTCCTCGTCGCGTCGGACCGCCTGTCGACCTACGACGTCGTGCTTCCGACCGAGATCCCGGACAAGGGGCGCGTGCTCACCGGGCTGTCGGCCTACTGGTTCACGCGCACGCGCGAGCTCGTCCCCAACCACTTCCTCGCGTTACGACCGGACGGTCGCTCGCTCGAGTGCGTCCGGCTGAACATGCTGCCCGTCGAGTTCGTCGTCCGCGGGTATCTCGCCGGTTCCGGCTGGGTGGACTACCGCGAGACGGGGGAGGTCTGCGGCCACCGGCTGCCGAGCGGGCTGCGAGAGTCGGAGCGGCTACCCGCGCCGATCCTCACGCCGGCGACGAAGTCGAGTGAAGGGCACGACCTCAACATCTCGGAGCGTGACGCGGAGAGACTCTGTGGCGCGGAGCGGTACGCGGCCGTCCGCACCGCCGCGCTCGCGCTCTACGTCCACGCCGCCGACCACGCCGAGTCGCGCGGGATCATCCTCGCGGACACGAAGTTCGAGTTCGGGCTCGGCCGCGACGGAGCCCTGATGCTGGGAGACGAAGCCCTCACTCCCGACTCGTCGCGCTTCTGGCCCGCTGCAGGGTACGAGCCCGGACGGCCCCAGCCCTCGTTCGACAAGCAGTACGCCCGCGACTGGTGCGCCGCGAGCGGGTGGGACCGCAACCCCCCGGGCCCAGAGCTTCCGCCCGATGTGGTCGCCGGTACGCGTGCCCGCTACGTCGAGGCGTTCGAGCGTCTCACCGGCCTCTCCTTCGACCGCTACCTCGACGAGCCGGACGCCGTGCTGTGCGCTTGACCGTTCTCATCCGCCCGAAGACCGGGATTCTCGATCCGCAGGGCGAGGCAGTGCAGGGGTCGCTCGCGTCGCTCGGCTTTGCGGTCTCGCGGGCGCGCGTCGGGCGCCTCGTCGACCTCGAGGTCGACGCGGACGATCCTGCCGAGGCGCGTCTCGAGGTGCAGCGGATGTGCGACGAGCTGCTCGCGAACCCGCTCATCGAGGGCTACGAGATCGTGGTGCAGGAGGACGCGTGACAGGGCCGGGACGGATCGCGGTCGTCAGCTTCCCCGGATCGAACGACGACGGGGACGCGCGCCTCGCGCTCGCCTCGCTCGGCGCCGAGGCGGTCCCCGTCTGGCACACGGAGCCGGAGCTGCCGCGCGGCGTCGGCGGCGTCGTCCTGCCGGGGGGCTTTTCGTACGGCGACTACCTGCGCTGCGGCGCGCTCGCACGCGTCGCACCGGTGATGGACGCGGTTCGGGCGTTCGCCGACGACGGCGGCCCGGTTCTCGGTATCTGCAACGGCTTCCAGATCCTTTGCGAGGCAGGACTCCTTCCCGGCGCGCTGCGTCCGAACCATCAGCTCGAGTTCGTCTGCGCCGACGTGGTCGTGACGGTCGAGTCGACCGCGACGCCGTTCACCGCAGGCTGCGGCCCGAGTGAGGCGCTCGTGATCCCGGTCAAGCACGGCGAGGGATGCTGGGTCGCGGACGACGACCTCCTCGCTCGGGTGCGCGAGCGCGGACAGGTGGTGCTCCGCTACGTCGATGACGTCAACGGCTCGCGCGACCGGATCGCCGGCGTCGCGAACGAAGAGGGGAACGTCCTCGGGCTGATGCCGCACCCGGAGCACGCCGTCGACCCGCTGCTCGGTCCGACCGGCGGCCGGCCGCTCCTCGAAGGGCTCGTCGCACGCGCCCGCGAGCAGGCGGCGGCCGTCGAGGCGTAGAAGCACCGCCGCCCGGCGTCGACGCCTCGCGGCGGGATGCGTGGTGGTCAGTGCGTCACAGCGCCTCCCTTCAGCACGCGCCGCAACGCGGGTGCGGTCGCGAGGGCCTCCCGCAGCCGCTCGAGATCCCGGGCCCGAAGCGTCACGGGGCCGCGCCGGGTCGCGCCGCCGGTCGAGTAGGAGAACCGCACGAGCCGTTCCCCGTCGGTCAGCTCGAGGAGCTGCACGACGGTCGAGAAGCGCCGCTCTGCCGCCCGCTGCGGGATCGCGACCTCCTCCACCGCGTTCGCCCTGCCCCAGGGTGTCTGCGTCGTCGCCATGCGGCCACCATACGGCCGACGCTGTCACGTGTCTGTGCCGTGATCGTGCTGTCTCTGCAACAGTTCGATCAGGATGCTCGAGCTCTGGCAGGCGGAGTGGTGCCCCCACTCGCACCGTGTCCGGCTCCGGCTGACGGAGCTGCGCCTCGACTGGCTCGCGCGCGCCGTCCCGGCCGACAAGGACGAACGCGACGCGATGGAGGCCGCCACGGGCGGCCGTTCGATCCCGACGCTCGTCGACGGCGACGTCGTGATCGAGGGAGACGACGCGATCCTCGCGTACCTCGACAAGCGTCATTCCGAGCCGCCCGACGCCCGGCGCCACCGCGCTCAGATGCGCGCCGAGTGGCCGCTCTGGGTCGAGCTCGAAGGCTGAGCGCCGGGCGCGGCGCCGTCAGAGCCGCTCGACCACGTGGAAGCGCGTGCAGACGACGGGCGTGTCGTCGTCGATCGTCACGGGCGGGTCGCCCAGCGCGGCGCTGAGCTCGGGGCTCGTGAAGAACCCGACATGGGCGTCGCGCCACTCGGCGACCGACGTGAAGCCCTCGCCCTCGTCGATCGCGAACGGGAGGTCGACGTCGCCCATGCGCCGGACCTCGACCTCGACGAGCTCGATGACCGCGACGCCCCTTCCGTCCGAGTCGACGACCAGCTGACGCTCCCCGGCACGCTCGGGCTCGGTGCCCTCGCGCCGGTACTCCTCGAGGAGACCGGTGGTCGTGATCTTCTCCCCGGCGAGGATCGCGGCCACGAGACGGTCGCGCAACGGGCCCGGGAAGCCGAACTCGGCGATCGGCAGGTCGACCGCAGCCATCGGGTCGATCCTATGCTCGCGGTCGTGCGCACGCACGGCACCCGTCCCACCGAGGCCAAAGCGCCCCGATGACGCGAGCGGGCCCGGTCCTCTGCTGCCCCGACAAGTTCCGCGGGAGCCTGACCGCCGCCGAGGCCGTACGCGCGCTCGCGGCCGGCGTCGAGCGGACGGGGCGCGAGGCACGCCGGCTGCCGCTCGCCGACGGAGGGGAGGGGACGCTCGCCGTCCTCTGCCCCGACCCCGGCGACGTGCGCACCGCGCGGGTGACGGGCCCGCTCGGCGACCCCGTCGAGGCGCGCTGGGGCCTGCGGGACGGCACCGCGGTGATCGAGATGGCGCAGGCGAGCGGCCTCGCCCTGGTCGGCAGCGCGAACGACCCGCTGCGCGCGACCACCCGCGGCACCGGTGAGCTGATCCGGCTCGCGCTCGAGGAGGGCGCCGAGCACGTGATCGTCGCGGTCGGCGGGTCGGCCACCGTCGACGGCGGCCTCGGCGCCCTCGAGGCGCTCGACCACGATCTCCGCGACGCGGATGTGGTCGTCGCGTGCGACGTCGACACGACGTTCGTCGCGGCGGCCGGCGTCTTCGGCCCCCAGAAGGGAGCGGACGAGGACGCGGTCGCCGAGCTCGAGCGTCGCCTCGAGCGCCTCGCCGACCGCTACGCGGAGGAACGGGGCGTCGACGTGCGCGCGCTGCGCGGCTCGGGCGCGGCGGGCGGGCTCGCGGGTGGGCTTGCGGCGCTCGGCGCTCGCCTGGTTCCCGGGGCCGCTTTCGTGGCGGACGTCGTCGGGCTCGGGGCTGCGCTCGAGTCGGCGTCGCTCGCGATCACGGGCGAGGGCCGCTTCGACGCGACGTCGCTTGCGGGCAAGGTCGTGGGCCACGTCCTGCGCGAGGCTGCCGCCCGCGACGTCCCGGCGGCAGTGATCGCAGGCGACGCCGACGACCGCGCACCCACGCCGCCGGGAGTTCCGCTCGTGACGCTGACGGAAGTGGCCGGCTCGTCCGCGGCTGCGATGCGCGACGCCTCGCGCCTCGTCTCCGACGCTGCGTCGCGCCTCACTGCCCGGCGCTGAGCGGTCTCGAGACGCCGGTTCGCACACCGGCCCGGTGCGGCTAACCCCACCGTCCGGCGCTCGCGCCGCTGCGAGCCTCGGAACACGCACACGGATTTCAGGAGACAGGACATGACGCCACTCGCAGGCATGAAGACCGCGCGACGCCGCACCACCGCGGCGCAACCGGAGCTGCTCGTCTTTCCGGGACAGCCCGGCTGGGACGACGCGCGCCGCGCGTGGAACCTCGCGGTCGATCAGCGGCCCGCAGCGATCGCGCTTCCCGAGAGCGTGGACGACGTCGTCGCCGCCGTCGACCATGCCCGGACGCTCGGGCTCCAGGTCGCGGTGCAGGGCACCGGGCACGGAGCCGGAAGCACCTCGCTCGAAGGGACGCTGCTGATCAACACCGCGCGCATGTTCGGCGTCGAGGTCGAACCTGCGGCGCGGGTCGCGCGGGTCGCCGCCGGAACGGTCTGGACCGACGTCGTCGAGGCCGCGGTCGAGCACGGCCTCACGGCGCTCCACGGCTCGGCGGGCGACGTCGGCGTGGTGGGCTACTCGCTCGGCGGCGGCATCGGATGGCTCGCGCGCAAGCACGGGCTCGCGTCCTCCACCATCGTCTCGGCGGAGGTCGTCACCGCCGACGGAGAGATCGTCCGGGCCGACCGCGAGTCGAACGCGGACCTCCTCTGGGCACTGCAGGGCGGCGGCGGCAGCTTCGGCGTCGTGACGGAGCTCGAGGTCGCGCTCTTCCCCGTCACCGAGGCGTTCGCGGGGTGGCTCATCTGGCCGCTCGAGCGTGCTTCGGAGGTTCTCGCCGGCTGGGCCGAGTGGACGTCCTCGGTGCCGGAGGAGATCACGTCGGTCGGCCGCCTGCTGCAGCTGCCGCCGCTTCCCGAACTGCCCGAGCCGCTGCGCGGCCGGCAGCTCGCCGTGGTCGAGGCCGCCTATCTCGGCGACGAGCGGAGCGGGCGAGAGCTGCTCGCGCCGCTGCTCGAGCTCGCGCCGGAGATCGACAGCTTCGCAACCGTCCCCGCACGTGCGCTGACCGAGCTGCACCAGGATCCGCCGGCGCCCGTGCCCGCGCGGGGCGAAGGGTGGATGCTCGACGCGTTCGATCGCCGAATTGCCGACGTCCTCGTCGACGCCGCCGCGATGGACGGCTCGTCGCCGCTCCTCTCCGTCGAGATCCGGCAGCTCGGCGGGGCGCTCGGCCGGCCCGACCCGAACGGGGGCGTCCTCTCGCACCTCGAGGCGCCGTACGCGATGTACTCCCTCGGCCCGGCGCCCGGCCCCGAGGCGGTCGAGGCGGTCGACGAGCGGATCGCGCGGGTCCGGACCGCGACCGAGCCCTGGCTCGCGCGGCAGCGGTACCACAACTTCGCGGAGCGGGACGTCGACCCGGTCTCGTTCTACGTCGAGGGTGACTACCGCCGCCTCGCCGAGATCCGCGAGCGCGTCGACCCGGACGGCGTGTTCCGGGCGAAGCACACGATCGTCTGAGCTGTGAGGGAGGCGGGCCGGGCCGACTGCGGCCCGGCCCGCCTCGGCGTTACGCCTCGTCCGCGTCGTCGGCGAGCAGCCGGTACAGCCGGCGCCGTGCGTCGCGCAGGATCTCCTGCGCAGACTCGATCTGCGCGTCGGTCCCGGCAAGGGCGACCTGACGCGTCGCGGCCATCACCTGGTGGGCGAGGTCACGCAGCGTGACGAGCCCGTCCGCCTCGTCGCCTGCGACGGCGCTCCAGGGCGCGGGGGCCGTCGCGGCCTGCTCGCGCCCGGCGTCGGTCAGCTCGTACACGCGCTTGCCGGAGTCCGAGGCGGTCTCGCGCACGAGCTCCTCGTCCTCGAGCTGCTGCAGCGTCGGGTAGACCGAGCCGGGGCTCGGCCGCCAGACGCCGCCGGTTCGCTCGGCCAGCTCCTGGATGATCTGGTACCCGTGCATCGGCTCCTCCGCGAGGA
>DASSUT010000337.1:0-4221 GCA_035706725.1 Gaiella sp.
CTCGCCGGAGCTCGGCAGCTCGGAGCGGTCGATGTGCCGCTCGGGGTTCCAGAGGTCGGAGCGGATGACGGCCTTCGCGCACTGCGTGTAGGCCTCCTCGATCGAGACGAGGATCCCGAGGCGCGGCACCTTGCCCTCGAGCGCGCTCGGCGCGAGGAGCTCGGGATCGTCGACGACGACCGCGCGTCCGTTGACGCGGAACGTGTCGCCGACGCCCGGAATCAGGAACAGCAACGCGATGCGCGGGTCGGCGAGGACGTTCGTCAGGGTGTCGGCGAGGCGATTCCCGGGACGCTCGGGCAGGAGCAGCGTGCGCTCGTCGAGGATGCGGACGAAGCCCGCCGGGTCGCCGCGGGGCGAGACGTCGAGCCCTCCGTCCGGGCGGGCGGTCGCGACGCACACGAACGGCGACGCCTCGACGAACTGGCGCGTCAGGTGGTTCAGCCGGGCGGCGATCTTGGCGGCGACGAGCTCCGTCGGCGAGCCGAGGAGCTCTCGCAGAGCCGGCTCGTCCCGGATCGTCCCCGCCTCGGCCATCCCGCGAGAATAGCGGCGGCGCCAGGCGCCGAAGTGCGACCGTAGACTCGTTCACGGTTTCCCAAGAGGAGTGCCGTGAGCCGCGAGACCGCGATCCCGTTCGACCCCACGACGCCGGAGCAGCGCGAGAACCCGTTCGACGTGCTCGCGCTCGCGCGGCGCGAGCAACCCGTCTTCTACGCGCCCGCGCTCGACCTGTGGGTCGTGACGCGCCACGACGACGTGCTCGCGGTGCTCAAGGACCACCGGGCGTTCTCGTCGACCGGCGCGCTGGAGTCGTCGTCGGCGCCGCTCCCGCCCGAGGTCCTCGCGGTGCTGGACGAGGGGTACCCGGAGATGCCGTACATCATCGAGCTCGACCCGCCGCTCCACGACCGCATCCGCGGGCTCGTCGCGCGCGCCTTCACGCCGCGTCGGATCGACTCTCTCGCGCCGCGGATCGAGGCGATCGCGTCGGAGCTGATCGACGGGTTCGCGTCCCACGGCCATGCGGAAATCGTCGAGGCGTTCGCCTGGCCCCTGCCGCTACGGGTGCTCGGCGAGCTCTTCGGCTTCCCGCGGGACGACCTCGAGCAGATCCACGGCTGGGGGAACGACTGGCTGCTCCTCCAGCAGGAGCGCCCGCTCGAGGAGCAGCTCACGCACGCGAAGGGTCTCGTCGCCCTCCAGCGGTACTGCGTCGAGGCCGTCGCCGCGCGGCGGACGAGCCCGACCGACGACCTGCTCGGTGCGATGGTCGCCGCGAACGACGTCGCGGAGGAGCCGCTCGACACCGTGGAGATCGCAGGGCTGGCGCTCGACCTGATGGTCGCCGGTCACGTCACGGTCACCCGTGCGATCGGCAGCGCGCTCCACCGGATGTTCTCCGAGCCGGCGCTCCGCGAGCACTTCCTCGACCCCGAGCGCGCGCCGCAGGCGATCGAGGAGATCCTCCGGCTCGAGTCTCCCGCCCAGGGGCTCTTCCGGGTCACGACGCAGGAGGTCGAGCTCGGCGGGGCGGTGCTGCCCGAGGGCGCGCGCGTGATGGCGCACTTCGCGTCGGCGAACCGCGACGCGTGCGTGTTCGCCGACCCCGATGCCTACCGGCCCGGGCGAGACGACATCGGCGCGCACCTGGCCTTCGGGAAGGGGATCCACTTCTGCATCGGCGCGCCCCTCGGGCGCCTCGAGCTGCGGATCGCGCTCCCGATGCTCCTGCGGCGGCTTCCCGGCCTGCGTCCCGGCCGCCGCGCTCCCGTCCGCGAGGCGGTGTTCTTCGCGCGCGGGTTCCGCTCGCTCGACGTCGAGTGGGACACGTGAACGGCGTGGTGATCGTCACCGGCGCCGCCTCGGGGCTCGGCGCCGTCTACTGCCGCGAGCTGGCGGCGGCCGGATACACGGTCGTCGGCGCGGACGTCGCGCCCGTGGAGGGCGTCGAGCTCGCGGTCCGCGTCGACGTGACCGATCGCGCCTCGACCGAGCGGCTCGCAGAGACCGTCCTCGGGCGCTTCGGCCGCATCGACGCGCTCGTCAACAACGCCGCGGTCTACAGCACGATCGTCAAGCAGCCGTTCGAGGAGATCCCGGACGGGGAATGGGACCGTGTGATGGAGGTCAACGTCAAGGGAGCGTGGCTCTGTGCGCGAGCGGTCGCGCCGGCGATGCGCCGCCAGGGCCGCGGCAAGATCGTGAACGTCTCCTCGACGACCGTGCCGACGGCGCCACCCGGCTTCGCGCACTATGTCGCGTCGAAGGCCGCGATCGTCGGCCTGACGCGTGCGCTCGCGCGGGAGCTCGGGGCCGACGGGATCTGCGTGAACACGCTGACTCCCGACTACATCGCGTTCGACCGCGACTACGACAACCGCCAGCCGGAGATGGCACCGACGCTTGCCGCGCAGCGGATCTTCGCCAGGGAGCAGACCCCGGAGGACATGGTCGGCACGCTCCTGTTCCTGGTCGGCCCCGGCTCCGACTTCGTCACCGGCCAGAACGTCTGGGTGAACGGCGGTCGGACCTTCAACTAGAGGAAGACCGTGACGCGCACCGGGGCGGTCGAGGCGCTCGGGCTGCGGGTGTACGTGCGGGAAGGAGGCGCCGGCGAGCCGGTGCTCTTCGTCCACGGCATCGGCGTCTCGGGGCGCTACTTCGAGCCGCTCGCGCGACGGCTCGCGCGTACCCACCGTGTGGTGGTTCCCGACCTGCCGGGGTGGGGGCGGAGCGAGCGGCCGCGGCAGGCGCTGACGCTCGACGAGGCGGCCGACGTCCTCGCCGTCCTGCTCGAGCTCGAGCGAGGGTCGCCGGCGGTCGTCGGGAACTCGCTCGGCTGTCAGATCGCGCTCCGGCTGGTCGAGCGCCATCCGGCTCTCGTCGGCCGGCTCGTCATGATCGGGCCGACGGTCGATCCGCGTTATCGCGGGTGGATCGTCCATGCCGCGCGTCTCCTGCTCGACGCCGCACGGGAGCCGCCCGCCCTGTGGCGGATCGCGTTCGTCGACTACCTCCGGATGGGCGCGCGCCGCCTGCTCGTGACCGCTCGTGCTGCGCTCGAAGACCGGCCCGAGCGGCGGCTGCCCGCGCTCGAGGCACCGCTGCTCGTCGTTCGCGGCGAGCGCGACGCGATCGTGACGCGGGCCTGGGCCCGTCGGCTGGCCGAGCTCGCACCGCGGGGAAGGTCCTTGGAGGTCCGGGGCGCCGCGCACGCGGCGCACGTGTCACATCCCGCCGAAGTGGCCGTTCTCGTCGAGTCGTTCCTCGCGGAACGCGGCGATCAGGGCGCCTAGGTCGTCGGGGGCCTCGAGCATGGGGACGTGACCCGCGTCCGGCAGCACGACCAGACGCGAGCCCGCGAGCCGCTCCTTCCACACGTGGCCCTCGGTCGGCGGGACGAGCCGGTCGCGCGCGCCCCACACGAGCAGCGTCGGCGCCTCGATCCCGGCGAGATCACCGGCGCTGCCCGGCGCGCAGACGTGCAGACCGCCCCGGAGGATGTTCCACGGCCCGGCGCGGAGCGCGTCGGCGGTCAAGGTCGCGAGGTGCGCGGGCCGGCTCGCGGCGAGCGTCCGCACGAGCGGCCAGGCGTAGGTCGCGGGGCCACGCGCGGCGATGCCCGCCGGCGCGACGAGGACGAGGCGGCGAACGAGGTCCGGCCGCAGGGACGCCACGCGCGCGCAGACGAGCCCGCCGAGCGAGTGACCGGCCAGGTCGACGGGGGGCTCGAGCGCCTCGAGCTCCTCGGCGACCCAGTGCGGCACCTCGTCCGGCCGCAGCGACCTCGGCGCGTCGAGCACGACGACCGGGCCGCCCTCCTCGAGCCGCGGGCGCGTCGCCGCCCACCAGCGAGAGGAGCCCGAGAGCCCGTGGAGGCAGACGAGCACCGGCGGCCGCTCTGACCGGGCGACGGCGGCCGGCGCCGTCGCGCCGCCCGCACCGGGCGTCGGGGCGTCCACGAGCCTAGAGGCTTGATGTGGGTCGGAGGTGCGTGCGGGGAGGGCATGCGCCAAGCAGCGGCGTCGGCTCGGGCGGCGTGCAGGCTGGACGCCTGCATGCCAACCGAGACGGCGACGATGCGCCGCGCGCAGGCCCCCATCCGTGCGTGCTTGCAACCCGCATCAAGCCTCTAGGACCGCAGCTCGGCAGCCACGTCGCCGAGAAGCCCGACCATCTCGACGTCCTCGTGATGGAGGTGCTGGAGCATCGCGCGCT
>DASSUT010000338.1:0-8894 GCA_035706725.1 Gaiella sp.
GAAGGACGGCCGGTGCGTCCCGAGCAGGGCCTGCTCGCGCTTCGCAAGGAGCTCGCGGTCTACGCGAACCTCCGCCCGGCGCACGACCGCGGCGCCGGTATCGACCTCGTCATCGTCCGCGAGCTGGTCGGCGGGCTCTACTTCGGGGAGAAGGGCACGCGGGACGACGGGACGTGGTTCGACACGTGCGAGTACACGCGCCCGGAGGTCGAGAGGGTCGCCCGGCGCGCCTTCGAGCTCGCGCGGGCTCGAGGCGGCCGCCTCACCTCGGTCGACAAGGTCAACGTCCTGCACACCTCGCGGCTCTGGCGGGACGTCGTGACCGAGCTCGGGGCGTCGGAGTACCCGGAGGTCGCGCTCGACCACGCGCTCGTCGACTCGTTCGCGATGACCATCGTGACGCACCCGCAGACGATCGACGTCGTGCTCACCGAGAACACGTTCGGCGACATCCTGTCCGACGTCGCGGCGGCGGTCACCGGCGGGCTCGGGCTCGCCGGCTCGGCCTCGCTCGGCGACGCCGGTCCGGGGCTGTTCGAGCCAGTCCACGGCTCCGCCCCGCAGATCGCGGGTCAGGGGATCGCGAACCCGGCGGCGATGCTCCGCTCGACCGCGCTGATGCTCCGCCACGGCCTCGACCGCGCCGGGGAGGCCGACGCGCTCGAGCAGGCGGTCGACGTCGCGCTTCGGACGGCGCGCACGCCGGACCTCGGAGGCTCCGCGACGACACGCGACGTCGGGGACGCCGTCTTGCGGGCGCTCGCGGAATGACCTAGATTTGCGCGCATGGAGAGCCCTGCCGGCACCTTCTTCTTCACGCTCTCCTTCGCCTTTCGCCGCTAGCCGGCGGCTTCGTCTCCCCGCCCGCGCCGGCTAGCCCAGATCTCGGCGGGCGACGACTCCGAAAGGCAGGAACGTGACCTCGAACGACATCACCGTCGCCTACCCCGGCCGCGAGGGCGCCCACAGCGCCGCGGCGTGCGACCGGCTGTTCCCCGCGGCGCGGCTGGTTCCCCAGGCGTCGTTCGTCGACGTCGTCGCGGCCGCGACCTCGCGCGAGTGCACGTACGGCGTGCTGCCGATCGAGAGCTCGCTCGCAGGCCCCGTCAACGAGACGCACGACCTGCTCTACGACTCCGCGCTCTCGATCGTCGCGGAGGCGATCCTCCCGATCCGCCATTCGCTCGTCGGGCCGGCGAAGGTTTCGCTCGAGGACGTGCGTGAGATCCGCTCGCACCCGGTCGCGCTCGACCAGTGCCGTGCGCTGCTCGCGTCGATGCCGTGGGCGACCGCGATGGTCTCGGCGACGACCGGGGACGCGGCGGCCGCGGTCGCGCAACTCGGTGATCCGTCGGTGGTCGCGATCGCGAGCGCGCGTGCCGCCCGTGTGCACGGGCTCGTCGCGCTCGCCGACGACGTCGGCGACCACACCGCCTACACGCGCTTCGCGGCCCTCGCGCCGTACACGCGGCTCGACCGCCGCGAGGGGGAGTGGCGCACGGCGCTCACGTTCGAGACGCACCACCAGCCCGGCGCGCTGCACAGCGCCATCGGCCCGCTCGCCCGGCGCGGCATCGACATGGTGCAGCTCGTCTCGCGGCCGATCCCCACCCGGCCGTTCGACTACCGGTTCGACTGCGTGCTCGGCGGCCACCCGCTCGACGAGGACGTCTCCGCGGCGCTCGCCGAGCTTCGCACCGAGACCGCACGCCTCCGCGTGTTCGGCTCCTACCGCGCCGACCGCGAGGAGGGCTGGGAGACTGTGGCTGCCTGAGCTACTCGCGTCAGGCCGCGGCGGCGGCGCTGGACGGGGCTTCCTCGAGCCCCGGCAGGTACTGGCGCCACGACTCGGGCACCGCGTGCAGCGCGAGGCTGATGAACAGCACCGGTGCGGGCGCCCGCGGCGGCCGCACGAGGCGCATGTGCGTCTCCTCGAGCAGCCGGTCGCCCTTGCGGAGGTTGCACGGGGCGCACGCGGTGACGACGTTCTCCCAGACCGAGTCCCCTCCGCGCGACCGCGGGACGACGTGGTCGAGCGTGAGACGCGACGAGCTGTCCCCGCAGTACGCGCAGCGCCAGCCGTCGCGTGCGAACAGCGCCCGCCGCGAGATGCGGCGCTTCACCGACTGCGGCACCCGCACGTACGTCACGAGCCGGATCACGTGGGGCCGCACGTAGGTGTTCGTCGCCGTCCGGATCGGCTCGTCGAGGCGCTCCACGACCTCCGCCTTCCCCTTCCAGACGAGCACGTGCGCACGCCGCGTCGAGCACACGTTCAGCGGCTCGTAGCTCGCATTCAACACGAGTACGTGGTGCACGGCCGAAACGTAGCAGGGGCACTTTGCGAGCAAAGCTCGGAAAGTGCCGGGAATCAGCGGGCCATCGCCCGCTCGACGGCCTCCGCTTCTTCGGGCGACAGCGCCAGCGAGGGCCGGCCGCGCTCGAGCTCCTTCACGTACACGCGCGCGTAGTCGCGGCCCTGGATTGCGGTCACGATCGTGCCCGTGCGGTGGGCGTCGAGGAAGGCGAACGAGGCCGACTGCTGCCCGCCCGCGTCTCCGTAGGCGTCGTAGCGGACGACCGAGGTGTTCGTGACGGCGCCGTCGAGCCTCCGGTCGACGCGGGTGAGCCCCACCGCGACCTCGTCGACCGCGCGGTGCAGGTCGTCGATCCGCCCCTGGAGCGAGACCGCGAACTCCACCACGTCGGCCGTGGAGCCCCCGAGGATCGCCTGCTGGCCGCGGCGCACGCTTCGGAGCCGCCGCCAGGTCAGGACCGCGACGACGAACGCGATCGCGGCGAGCACGCATGCGCCGATGGCGACTCCGAGCGCCGGGCTCACGAGGGCTCGAGCGAGAACACGACCGGGTACTCGGCCGAGTTGTTCCCGGTGTTGGTCTCGCCGGGCACGGGCTTCACGCTCACCTGGACGTTGACGTTCTCGCCGAAGGGGAAGTCCGGGAAGTCGGAGAACGTCACGATCTTGGTCTCGCCCGGGTCGATCACGTCGATCGTCCCGTTCTTCACGATCGGGGTGGGCTGGGCGGGGATCGTCAGCGTGACCTTCACGCCGACCTCCTGGTTCTCGCCCGAGTTCTGCACGCCGACCTCGAACGAGAGATCGGTCGAGATGTCGATCTTCGTCTCGGAGCTCGTCGAGAGCTGGATGTTCGCAGGCTGCACCTTCGTGTAGGCGAGCGCGCTCCCGTGCGAGCCCGACGCGGTGCCGCCGGTCGAGGCGCCGTGCACGCGCTGCCAGATCGAGCTCATCGACCTGGCGGTGTACAGGTCGGCGTTCTGGACGAACACCGACGCGGGCGCGTTCACGCCCTCGACGCCCTCGGAGGCCATCGTCTCCGTGGCGGCGCCCTGGAAGAGGTCCTTCCACACGACGTCGCTCGCCTCGAGGCGCTGGCCCTGCGCCGCGAGCTGCTCGCCGGCGGACGTCGCGTCGTCGCCGTCCTTCGTCGCGCGGAACGTGTCGAGGAGCCCCTGCAGCCCCGTGACGCGGAGGTCGAGCGCCTGGATCGCGTTCGCGTTCGCGGGCGTGAGCGGCCCCGGCGCGTCGATGTCCTGCGCGCGGGTGACGTCGAGCTGCGCCTGCTGGATCAGCCCGCCGAGCCGTGTCTCGAGCGTCGCCTGCGTCAGCCCGGGCGTCGTGAGCAGCGTCGCGAGATTCGCGCCGATCTTCTGCGAGTCGGCGCCGACCGGCCCGATCTCGCCCATGTAGTTGCGGTACGTCGTCTCGGTGTCGTCGCCCGCGCAGCCCTGGATCCAGACGGCGAGCAGCACGACCACGAGGATCGCGAACACGACGAACCCGGCGAGGCGGAGAAGGGGCGTGATGCCGTGCGGGGGACGGAAGTTCGGGCGGCGCGGGCCTCCGGAGCCGGGCGGCTTGCCCCCCGGGGGGCGGGGGCCGCCGGTGCGCGACGGCGGCAGCTCACGGGTCTCGTCGTCGACGAAGTCGAAGTCGAGGATGTCGTCGTCGTGCACGGTCACGTGGTCACCCCGTCAGCGGCCACCTCCCGGCGAGAGCGCGCGTCCGCCGAGCGGCCTGACGCGGACGAGTGTACGGCACATTCGCGCGTGGAGGACGATCCCCTCTCGCGGCGAAGGGCAGGGCGGTGCCCACGGCTGCCTTCGCCTTTCCCGACCGCGCGCTCGTGCTCGACCGCTACCGCCCGCTCCGGCCCCTGGGCCGCGGAGGGTCGGGCTCGGTCTGGCTCGCGCGCGACGAGCGCACCGGCCTCGAGGTCGCGCTGAAGATCGTCCCCCGGGAGGGCAAGCGCGCGGCGCGGGCGGCGCGCGAGATGGAGGCGGCGTCCCGCCTGCGCCACGAACGGTGCGTCCGCGCCTACGACTTCGGCACCGACCACGGCCACGTCTACATCGCCTACGAGTACGTTCGCGGCCAGACGCTGCGCGAGCTGATCCGCCGTGGGGAGCTCGACGACAAGGCTGTCGTCGAGCTCGCGGCGCAGATCCTCGAAGGGCTCGCGCACGCGCACCGCCGGGGCATCGTCCACCGCGACGTGAAGCCGTCGAACGTGCTCGTCGAGGACGGCGGCGAGCTGTCTGCCCGCGTGCTCGACTTCGGGCTCGCACAGTTCGACGAAGCGGACACGCTCACCGCGGTCGGCGACGTCCCGGGAACCCTCGCGTACATCGCGCCGGAGCGGCTCGACGGCAGCGAGGCGACGGAACGCAGCGACGTGTGGGCGGTCGGCGTGATCCTCTGGGAGGCCCTCGCGGGCAGCCACCCGTTCTGGGGCGTCCCGCTCCCGAACGTCGCCGCCGCGATCACCTCCGGCGCACCGCCCTTGTCCGCACGGCGCGGAGATCTTCCGCGCCGGCTCATCGTCGCCGTCGACTCGGCGCTCGCCGTCGATCCCGCCCGGCGACCGCCGGCCTCGCGGCTCGCCACCGAGCTCCGCGAGGCGCTGACGGGCCCGTCGTCCTCCCGGCCGGCGACGCGGTCGTCCGCCAGGCGCAAGCGGCCGGAGAAGCGGCCGCGCGAGGCGGCTCCGCCGGTCCCGCTCGGCCCGCGTCTCGTCCCCGCCGGGCTCGCCTCGGTCGCGACCGTGGTCGGGGGCTCCGTGCTTCCGTTCTGGCCGACGTCACTCCTCGTCCTGCTCGCCCTCGCGGCCGGGCTCGCTGCGTTCCGCGCGCCTCGCGTCGGCGTTGCGCTCGCGCTGTTCGCACCGGTGTTCCCGCTCGGCAACGTCGCCGAGGCCGCAGCGCTCGTGTACGCGGCGCTCGCGCTCGGCTGGCTCGCGGTCGTCTGGCGCGACGCCCGGGCAGGGCTCGCCTTCTTCGCCGGCCCCCTGCTCGCGCCGCTCGGGCTCGTGGCGTTGTTGCCGCTCGCCGTACGCCCCGCACGCGGCGGCTGGCGCCGCGCGCTCCACGCCGCGGCCGGCGTCTATGCGGCGGCCGCGGTCGCAGGGCTCTCGGGTCATGGGCTGCCGCTCGGCGGCGAGGTCGTCCACGACCTCGGTGTCGCGCAGAGCGAGCGGCCGGGCGACGTCGTGGCCGCGCTCGGCGACGTCCTCCGCGCGCATCCCGAGCTCTCGACCACCGCGCTCGCGTTCGCGCTGGTCGCGTGGCTCCTCCCGCGCGCGGCTGCGCGGGGCAGGATGGGGATCGCCGCGCTGGGCGTCGCACAGCTCGCGCTGGTGCTGGTCTGGGCCCCGGCCGTCCCCTGGCCCCCCCTCGTCCTCGGCACCGCGCTCCTGTGCGCGCTGCTCGTTGCCGAGCCGTACGCGCGCGCATTCCTCCGAGGTCGTGGCCGCTAGAGTGGTGCGGGGGAGGCGCCCCGAGGAATGAGCGTCCTTCGCGCAATCGAGACCAGGATCGAGGGCCTCTTCGAAGGGGTGTTCGGGCGCGCGTTCAGGACTCACGTGCAGCCCGTCGAGCTCGCGCGGAAGCTCGCGAAGGAGATGGACGAGCACCGCTCGGTGTCGGTGTCTCGGGTGTACGTGCCGAACGAGTACACCGTGTACCTGTCCCCCGGCGATCGCGCGCAGTACGCCGCGTACGAAGGCTCGCTGGTCGGAGAGCTCCAGGAGTACCTCACCGAGCACGCACGGCGCGAGGGCTACGCGACACTGACACCGCCGCGCGTGTTGCTCTCAACCGACGAGGACCTCGCGATCGGCGAGTTCGGGATCGCGACGCGGGTCGCGCAGCCGGACGAGGTACTTCCCCGCGAGACCCGGACCGGCGCCCGCGTGGCGTCCCCGCCTTCGCTCGACGCGCCCGTTCCGTTGCCCGCTCCCCCCGCCGTGGAGGCGCCCTCCGTGACCGTGGTGTACGGCGTCGAGGCCGTCGCACCGGGCGCGGCGCACGACGAGCCGCAGGAGCCGGAGCCGCCGGAGCCGGAGGAGGAGCCGGAGCGGGCGACGCTGACGGTCGGCGGCCGGACGATCCCGGTGGGCGCGGAGCGGGTCGTCGTCGGCCGCTCGCGCGAGTGCGACGTCAGGCTCGACGACGGCAACGTCTCGCGCCGCCACTTCGAGCTCGTCCACGAGCGGCCGTCCACGTGGTTCGTGGTCGACCTCGGCTCGACGAACGGGACCGAGGTCAACGGACGCAAGGTGCAGCGGCGCACGCAGCTCGACGACGGCGACCGCATCACGGTCGGGAGCACCGAGCTCCTCTTCGAGCGCGTCCCGCGGTGAGCGTCGCGCTGACGGTCGACGAGACGCTGCTCGGCCTCAAGGTCGCGTTCCTCGTGCTGCTCTACCTCTTCGTCTGGCTCGTGGTGCGCTCGGCGACCAGAGGCCTCTCGGCCGGCGCGCCACAGGAGAGCATCGTGCTGCCCGCCGCAGAGGCCGCCGCGCTTCGTGCGTCGCTCGCCCCGTCGACCCGGCGCGTCCGGGTGCTCGCGAGCCCCGCGCTGACGCCCGGCACGGCGATCGAGCTCTCCCAGGCGGCCGGCGTCGGCCGTGGGGCGGAGAACGTGATCAGGCTCGACGGCGACACGACCGTCTCGAGCCGGCACGCGATGCTCGACAGCCGCGCCGACGGACTCTGGGTCGAGGACACCGGGTCGACGAACGGGACGTTCGTGAACGGCGCCCCGGTGACCACGCGGAGGCTCCTCCAGCCCGGCGACGTGATCCGCATCGGCCACACCGACCTCGTGGTGGAAGCGTGACGTCGCTCGCCGTCGGCCGCTCCGCGGGCCTCACGGACACCGGGCGCAAGCGCCGGCAGAACGAGGACGCCTTCGTCTGCGAGCCGCCGCTGTTCGCGATCGCCGACGGCATGGGGGGCGCGCAGGCCGGGGAGGTCGCCTCGCAGCTCGCGGCGGCCGCGTTCGAGGAGGGCGCCGCGGGAATCCACGGCGAGGACGGCATCGCGACCGTCGTGCGCGACGCGAACGCCCGCATCTTCGAGCGGGCGGTGCACGATCCGGCCGTGGCCGGGATGGGGACGACGGCGACCGTCGCGGTTGTGGACGAGAGCGCCGCGACCGTGACCATCGCGCACGTCGGGGACTCGCGCGCGTACCTGTACCGCGACGACGTGCTCGCGCAGGTCACCACCGACCACTCCCTCGTGGGGGAGCTCGTGCGGAGCGGCCGCCTGACCGAGGACGAGGCAGCAGTCCACCCGCACCGGTCGGTGATCACGCGTGCGCTGGGCACGGATGCGGACGTCGAGGTCGACACGCTGACGCTCGACGTCGTCGCGGGGGACCTCGTGCTGCTCTGCTCCGACGGTCTCAGCGCGATGCTGCGCGACGAGGAGATCGCCCGGGTGCTGCGCTCGAGCGGCGGGGAGCCGCAGGCCGCGGCCGAGGCGCTCGTCGCCGCGGCGAACGCGGCCGGCGGCGAGGACAACGTCACCGTCGTTCTCTTCGAGTTGGTCGAGAGCACGTCGGCACCTCCGTCCCCGGAGGCGACGGAAGTGCCAGGCGTGATGGCGGACGTCCTCGAGGAGGACGGACCGACGCTCGAGGACGTCCGGCGCCACGGCGCAGGCAAGGGGAGCCGCTGGCCCGCGCTCCTCCTGATCCTCGCGATCGTCGGGATCACCGCCTTCGCGCTCTGGTGGAGCCTCGTGCGATGAGTGCGCGAAACCGCGAGCTGGTCACGCTCGTCCTCGCAGGCCTCGTCGCCTCCGCCGCGTTCGCGAGCGCGTGGTTCCAGACCAGCTCGGCGATCGACTACGGCTGGGTGCCGTGGGCGCTTCTGCTCGGTGGGCTGTTCCTCGCGGCCCACGTCGTCACGCGCATGACCGTGCCGCACGCCGACCCGACGCTTCTGCCGCTCGCGGGCCTGCTCAGCGCGATCGGACTCACGTTCGTCTACCGGCTCGACCCGCAGGACGGCCGCAAGCAGCTCGTGTGGGTCGCGGTCGGCGTCGCCGTCTACGCGCTCGTGCTGGTCTGGCTGCGGTACGACTATCGCGTCCTCGAGCGCTACAAGTACCTCTTCGGCATCTCGGCGGTCGTGCTGCTGATGCTGCCGTCGCTTCCGGGGATCGGCGAGCGCATCAACGGCGTCCGCCTCTGGGTGCACGTCGGCCCGATCCAGTTCCAGCCCGGCGAGATCGCGAAGATCTTCCTGGTCGTCTTCCTCGCGGGGTACCTCCGCGACAAGCGCGAGGCGCTCGCGCAGGGCCGCCTGAAGGACTTCGGGCCGCTCCTCGCGATCTGGGGCGCCGCGATGCTCGTCCTCGTCCAGACGAGCGACCTCGGCTCCGCACTCTTGAACTTCGGGATCTTCCTCGCGATGCTCTACGCAGCGACGGGGAGGCTGTCGATCGTCGCCGCCGGTCTCGCGCTGTTCGCCGGCGGGGCCGCCGTGCTCTACAACGCGCTCGACCGGGTGCAGCAGCGGGTCACGGTCTGGCTCCAGCCGTGGACCGACGACAAGGTCTACTGC
>DASSUT010000339.1:0-6261 GCA_035706725.1 Gaiella sp.
GTGGAGGCGGCCCGCGCCGCGGAGCACCCACACGATCTCGTCGTAGAGGTGGTAGTGCCACGGCGCCTTGCCCGGCGGGATGTAGCCGACGAACATCGTCGCGCGCGTCGAGCCGTTGTGCGGGCCGAACAGCACCTGGAACGAGCGTGCGCCCGTCGCCTGGCCGGGCTCGACGTGCTCGAGGGCCACCGCGGTCTCCGCCGCCCCCATCGGCGCGTGCACGTCGGTCGCCGGGCCGACCGTCCCACGGACGCACTCGAGGCCTCCCGAACCGGCGGCGAGCGTGCCTCGTGCGCCGGCCGCGACGAAGCCCGCGCAGCGGCCGTCGAGCGCCGCCCCGTCGAGGTCCCCGCCTCCCGAGTGGACGAACAGGAGCGTGTCGCGCAGCGTGTCGTCGAGGGCAAGCGTCGCGCCCTCGTCGAGCCGGAGCGCATCGAGCGCCAGCTCGGAGCCGTCCTCGGCCGGAACGAGCGCGTGGCGCTCGACGTCGCCCGCGCCCTCGGCGGCGACGTGCGCCGTGTCGGTCACGCGGATGGCCACGCCCGAACGATACGCGGACGCCGCGGCTTACCGGCCGACTACCGCCGCGACCGCAGTGCAGCTCTCGGCTGCCGCTTTTCTTGCACGGACGACGACGCTGTCGCGGCCCGGCAGGTCCGGAACCGCGAGCCTGAGCGACGCGCGGGCGGAGGCGCGTCCCGACCCCAGCCGACCGCGGTACGCGAGGCGCCGCTCGTGGATCACGACGACCGTCCACGGCCGAGCGGGGCGCCGGCTACGGAGAGAGATCTCGACGCGAAGCCCGCCGTGGTCGCGGGCCCGCACCCGCAGCTCGGCCTCGGCGCCGCCGGTGCAGCGCCCGACGACGCGGACGTCGTCGTCCTCGTGGCCGTGATCGGCGTGTGCTCCCGTGGGGACGAGCAGCCCGACGGCGACCAGCGAGAGGGCGAGCCCGAGGCGGAGAATGCGGCGCACGTGCGAAGCGTGCCCCCCAGCCCACCGCGGGGCAATGGGACTTCGGTCCTACGACCCGAGGCCGTTGCGCTCCGCCCACAGCGCCGCCTGGGTGCGATCGGTCACGCCGATCGTGCGGAACACGCTCGTGAGGTGCGCCTTGACGGTCTTCTCGCTGATCGAAAGCTCGCGCGCGATGAGCTTGTTCGGAAGGCCTCGCGCGACCAGCGCGAGCACCTCCCGCTCCCGGTCCGAGAGCGCGTCGAGCGGCGAACCGGCGCCACGCGCCTGGAGCAGCGCCAGTCCCGCGCGCGGGTCGAGCGGCGCCTCGCCGCGCGCGGCGGCGCGCACGGCGCGTTCGAGCTCCTCCGGCTCGGCGTCCTTGAGCACGTAGCCGATCGCCCCCGCGTCGAGCGCACCGAGGATCCGGTCGCGGTCCGAGAACGACGTCAGCACGACAACGGCGATCCCGGGATCGCCCTCCGTGATCCGGCGTGTGGCGCCGATGCCGTCGAGGACGGGCATCTCCAGGTCCATGAGCACGACGTCCGGCCGCAGCGACTCGCACAGCGCGACCGCCTCCTCGCCGTTCACCGCCTCGCCGACGAGCTCGACCCCGTCGAGCGTCGCCGTGAGTTGGCGGAGCCCGCCACGCACGACCGCGTGGTCGTCGGCGATGAGGAGGCGGATCATCGGCGGGGAAGCTCGAGCGTGACGGTCGTTCCCTGACCGCGGGAGGAGCGTACCGCGAGCGATCCGCCCGACCCGGCTGCGACCTCCTCGAGCAGGGTCAGCCCCACGTGCCCTTCCTCTTCTCGCCGGCGTCGCTGCTCCTCCGTGAACCCGACTCCGTCGTCCTCGACCACGAGCTCGACCGACGCCGGGCCCGACCGGAGGGACACCGTGACGTGCGCGGCGTCAGCGTGTCGCTCGACGTTGCGGAGCGCTTCCGCCGCCACGCGGTAGGCGAGCCGCTCGTCGTCGTCCGGCAACGTGACGCCCTGCTCGACGTCGAGCTCGACGTCGACGCCACGGGAGCGGAGGGGAGCGACGGAGTCCTCGAGCGCGGCGGCGAGGCCGCTCGCCTTGAGGTTCGGCGGATGGATCTCGACGAGCAGCGACCTGAGCCTGCGCATCGCGTCGCGTGTCCCGGCGGCCGCAGTCGCGAGGGTCGCGCGGGTCTCCGGGGAGGCTTCCTCGTGCGCCGCGGCGCTGAGCGAGTACGAGATGCCCGCGAGATCCTGGACGACGCCGTCGTGGAGATCGGCCGCGATCCGGCGGCGCTCGTCCGCGGAGGCCTCGACGGCACGGCGGAGCAGCGCCTCGCGCTCGTGCTGCGTCCTGCGCAGCCGGCGGTCCAGCCGCCAGGCGAGCGGCACCTGGACGAGCCACAAGAGGCCGAGGCTGGCGAGCACGATCGCCGCGAACGGCACCCAGATGCGCCGTCCGGTGGCCGCGACCGCGCTGCGGCGCTGGTACGTCTCGAAGAGAAGCGGCGTCCCGTCCGGCGCGCGGACCGGGAGGTACACCTCGTAGAGGTCTCCGAGCCCCTGCTCGTAGCGGTTCTCGGGGCCCGAGAGGGAGCTGAGCTCCGCCCGCGTGCGGCCCGTCTGCAGCACCTCTCGCTTGGACGCGTCGAGCGGGAAACGGGAGCCGATCAGCCGCGGGTCGTCGGAGTACAGCACGCGGCCGGTTGCGCTCCAGAGCTTCACGCGGACGACGCGCTCGCCGAGCACCCGTTCCTGGACGACCCGGTCGACGGCGGCGATCGCGGCGGGGTCGCCTCGGAGCAGCGACGAGGAGATCGCCGGCTCGACGATCCCCTGCCCCGCGAGCGACGCGAACTGCCGTGCGTCGCGCAGTGCCTCCGAGTGCGCGAGCTCGCGGAGAGCGACCACCGAGAGCGCACCGAACACGGCCAGCACGGCGAGCCCCGCGAGCGCGAACTGGGCGACGGGCCGCCTCAACCGAGGTCTTTCGGGCGTACGACCAAGGTCTCATTGTGGCCGGGACCCGGGCCGCGACACGCTGGAGCGCGTGACCGATCACCGGAAGGAGAGACCATGAGACCCACCATCGTCTGGCCGATCCTTGCCGCGCTCGCGGCGGCGCTGCTCTTGGCCCCGACCGTCGCCGCCAAGGACGGACGTGACGTCCGCGTCGCAGGAACCTGCACGGCGTCGAGCACCTCGAAGCTCAAGCTCAGTCCGGAGGACGGACGTCTCGAGGTCGAGCTCGAGGTCGACCAGAATCGCAATGGCGTGCGCTGGCGCGTCGTGCTCCTGCAAAACGGGTCGCGCGTCGCAAGCCGAGTTGCGGTGACCCGCGGGCCGAGCGGCTCCTTCGAGGCCCGCTTCGTCACCGGCAACCGCGCGGGTGCGGACAGCTTCGTCGCACGGGCGACGCGGGCGGGCGAGCGCTGCCTGGCGAGAGCGTCGATCGCGTAGCCCACCGAGCCGGCGGTCGGCGGGGCTCGTGACATTGTGTTGCAAGCCCCGCCGGCCGGCCATGTCACGATCCCGGTGTGACCGACATCGTTCCGAGGGCGGTCGACGCGGAGGGGCTCGCGCGCCCGCCCTTGCTCGTGCTCGACCGGCTCGAGGCGTTTCTCGACGCGCACGGGCTCGGTGAAGGGCGGGTGTGGGCGGAGCGGATCGGCGACGGCGGCGGCTCGAACTTCTCGTTCCTGCTCGAGCGTGGCGACGAGCGGTACGTCCTCCGCAGACCGCCCCGCCCGCCCCTGCCGCCGTCCGCGCACGACATGGTGCGCGAGGCGCGTCTGCAGCTCGCGCTGGCGCCGCACGGCATCCGGCTGCCGCCGATCGTCGCGGTCTGTGAGGACGAGGCCGTGCTCGGCGTGCCGTTCTACGTGATGCGGTTCTTGGCCGGGCGGGTGATCACGACGGAGCTCCCGCCGGGGCTCGAGGAGCCGAGTGCACGCCGGCGCCTCGGGGAGGAGCTCGTCGAGGCGCTCGCCGAGATCCACGCCGCGGACGTCCATGACCCGCCGCTGGCCGCGTTCGCCCGGCCCGGGAGCTACCTCGAGCGGCAGGTGCGGCGCTTCGCGCAGCTCTGGGAGATCAACGCGACGCGGGAGCTGCCGGTCGTGGTCGAGGTCGGGCGGCGGCTGCGCGAGCTGCTCCCGGAGCCGCTCCCCGAGACGGTCGTCCACGGCGACTACCGCCTCGGGAATCTCATGGTCGAGCGAGCCCGGCCCGACCGCGTGCAGGCCGTGCTCGACTGGGAGATGGGCGCGATCGGCGATCCGCGGGCCGATCTCGGCTACCTGCTCGCGACCTACACCGAGCCGGGGGGAGCGCCGAGCCCCCTGGGCGCCTCGCCGGTGACCGCGCTCGAGGGCTTTCCGACCAAGGCCGAGCTCGTGGAGCTCTACGCCGGGCGCACCGGGCGTGCCGTCGGGCCGCTCGGCTGGTTCGAAGCGCTCGCGCTCTGGAAGGCGGCGGTGTTCTGCGAGGCGATCTACGGGCGGTTCATCCGCGGCGAGCTCGGCGCGGAGGACGGGCGCGCTGCGGGGTTCGAACACGCCGTCCCCCACATGGCGGAGACCGCCGCGGAGCGCCTCGACGCGGTCGGGAGCGCCGCATGACGGAGCGGCGCCGGCCCACCTCGTCGGTACGGCCGGGGTTCGCCCGTGAGGACTGGAACGCACGCTACGCCTCGAGGGAGCTCCTCTGGTCGGCCGAGCCGAACCGCCTCTTCGCGTCGGAGGCCGAAGGGCTCGAGCCCGGTCGCGGGCTCGACCTCGCGTGCGGCGAAGGACGGAACGCCGTCTGGCTCGCCGAGCGCGGTTGGCGCGTGACCGCGGTCGACTTCTCCGACGTTGCGCTCGAGAAGGCGAGGCGGCTCGCCGGGAGTCGCGGTGTGGAGGTCGAGTGGGTGCTCGCAGACGTGCTCGACTTCGCGCCGGAGCGGCAGGCGTTCGACCTCGTCGCGCTGCTCTACCTCCAGCTCCCGCACGAGGAGCTCGGGCGGGCGGTCGGCGCAGCCGTGGACGCCGTCGCACCCGGCGGGACGATTCTCGTGCTCGGCCACGACACGAGGAACCTGCGCGAGGGCCACGGCGGGCCGAAGGACGTCTCTGTGCTCTACACGCCGGAGAACGTGGTGGCGTGGATGGACGGGCTCGTGGTCGAGCGCGCCGAGAGCGTGCGCCGTCGTGTCCCCCTGGAGGAGGGCGAGGCGGTCGCGCTCGACGCGTTCGTCCGCGCCCGCCGGCCGGCCTGAGCCGGACTATCGTTCCCGCATGCGACGTGCGTCCGCGCGATCCGCCACGTTGCAGCGTGTAACGTGCGCGGTGGCCGTCCTGGCAGCGGTGTCGGGGGGCGCTGCGCTGGCGGCCGGCGCGCCCGCGAACCCCTTGCGCATCGTGTTGACGCCCTCGGAGTTCCCGGGCACGCCGTCGGACTTCCCGGCGAACGCGGATCCGGCCGACGCGGGGCCGATGCCCCCGTCGTTCGCGCGCAAGCTACGCGGGATCCATGCGGTCGGGCGCGGCGCGCGGTTCTTCGCGAGCATCCCGTTCGGCCCCGAGCGCGCACAGACCGTCTCGGGGCTCGTCGTGACGACGCCGAGCCCCGCGCAGGCGCGCAAGGTGTTCGCGTGGCAGAAGCGCACGGCGCTGCGCGCCCGGTCGGGCGACTCGGCGCTTCGGCTGCCGCGCTTCGGGGACGAGCAGGTCGCGTTCACGAACGGCGACGCGGATTCGGGACGGCTGCTCGTGCGCCAAAACAGGGTCGTCTGGCGGCTCGAGATCGGCGCCGACGGCGCGCTGTCGCTCTCACCGGCGCGCGTCCGGGTCGAGCTCGTGAAGTACGCGACGAAGCAGCGTGACCGCGTCGGCAAGGGCTGACGCCGGTCAGCGCCTTCGAACCACGAACTTCACCTGCCCGACGCGCGCGCCGTAGCGCGGTTGCGCGAGCGTCCCGAACGCGGGCCACACGTACACGCGGTATGCGCCGTTCGTGAGGCGCTGCCGCTTCCCGCCGAACCTCCACGTGTCCTCGAGCCGGAGGAGCGGCTCGTTCGGCCAGATCGTGAGCAGCTTCTGCTTCCCGCGCCAGAGCTGCAGGTTGTAGAAGCGCGCCTTCCTGACCGGGGCCCAGCGCACGAGCGGCGCGCCGCGCAACACTGCCCCCGGCGCGGGCATGAGGATCCCGACCGCGGGTCGCACCGCGAGCGTCCGGGACGAGACATTGCCGGCCCGGTCGAAGAGCTTCACCTGGTACCAGTACCGCGCGCCCGCTCGGACGCGCTTGTCGACGAGCCGTCTTCCCTTGCCGCTGTAGA
>DASSUT010000340.1:0-5040 GCA_035706725.1 Gaiella sp.
GCCGGCCCGCGGCCGAGGACCCGGAGCGCGACGCCGTCGCCGTCCCCGCGGCAGCGCGCGAGCCCGACGCTCATGCGGGTCACCGTGCGCCAGTAGCGCGCCCCGAGTCGTGACGCCTCGGCCTCGGAGGGGACGAGCGGAAGCAGCCCTGCCGGCGTCGCGCGCTGCTCGGTGTCGACCGCGCCGTCCGGGCCGCGTCGCTCGACCGATCGCCAACCGGCGGGAAGGGGTCTCATCGCGTTGTTCGAAACAGTGCGTCGGCCGTATTCATCGTGGGCGAAGCGAGCGATTCGCAGTTAGAGTCGTGCCCCGCGACACAAGGGAGGAAACCGTGTCGATGCAATCCGTTCAGACCTACGCGAGCCGAACCGGGTGGATCATGCTCGCGGCGGTCGTCATGTTCTCGGTCGGGTTTCTGAGGATCATCTCGGGAATCTCGTACCTCGTGAACAGCCACAGGGTGAACGACTTCACCGCCGGCCTGTTCGGCGACAACATGTGGCTCTGGGGCCTCTGGGACCTCGGGATCGCGGCGGTCGCGATCTGGGCGGCGTTCTCGCTCATCAACGGCGGTGAGTTCGGCCGCGTGATCGCGTACATCTGGGCGATCCTCGTGATCGTCAACGGTTTCCTCATCATCGCCTACGCGCCCTGGTTCGCGGCCGCGATGATCACGCTCGCCGTGCTCGTGGTCTACGGGCTCGCATCGACGCCGCTGACGCGCTCGGAGACCTAGCGCCGCAGCGTCATCGACACGCCGGACGGGCGCGGCCTCGCCGCGCCCGTTGCGCGCGTGGCTCGAAACGACCAGAACACGGGGACGAGCAGGACCGGAACAGTGCGAGCAGCGGCAGCCCGAGCTTCGAGGAGTCGCCGAAGCGGTAGCCGCCGTCGCTCACGACGAACAGCGACGCGATGAAGATCACCGTTGCCCACAGGGCGGGCGAGACTTCGACCGCGACCAGCGCGACCGGTGCCGATCCCACACGAAGGCGGCGACCGTGGCGCCGAGGACGAGGAACGTGATCGTCTCGTCCTCATGACCGCCCGTGCGTCACGCGAGACGTGACGCCAGGTCGAATCTCGCTCGCACGCCGTCGCGTGCCGCCCGCTCGCGTCACTCGAGCGCGGCTGCGATCCCGAGCATCACGAGCGACGCGACGAGGAGGATGCCCATCAGCGGGAGCATGAACCGGATCCATCTGTCGTAGCGCACACCCGCCAGGGCGATGCCCGCCATCACCACGGCGCTCGTCGGGGTGATGAAGCGCGCGATGCCCGCCCCCCAGCTCCAACCCGTCACGACGAGCGGCCGCGAGACGTCGGCGAAGTCACCGAGCGGCGCGAGCAGCGGCATCGCCAGCGTGGCGTGACCGGACGACGACGGGATGATGAAGGCGATGCCCGTGTTGATCACGAACAGCAGCGCGACGAACCCGACGGCAGAGGTCCCCTGCACCGCGTTCTCCATCCAGCTCAGGATCGTGTCGATCGTCTGTGTGTTGTTCAGGATCACCGTCACGCCGCGGGCGAGCACGACCGCGACACCTGCGCCGATGAAGTCGCCGAACCCGCGCCCGATGTTGCCCGTGATCTCCTTCTCCGAGAATCCAGCGACGAGCCCGACCACCACCGAGGCGACGAGGAACAGCGCGATCAGCTCAGGGAACCACCAGCCGAGGTTCCACCACGGGTCGTGCGGGAGCGGCACGTGCGTCTCGGGGTCGACCTCGACGCTCAGGTGGAAGATCGAGTCCCACGGGATCACCGAGAACACGAGCAGCGCGAACGTGAACGCGGTGATCCCGAGGATGAGCTTCTGCCGCCGCGTCAGCGTGAGGTGGGAGGCTGCCTCCTCCTGCTTCACGAGCTCTTCGTCCTCGGGCAGGAAGCCGACGAGCGACCGGTCGGGATTCGCCTTTGCCCGTTCCGCGTAGCGGACGACGTACGAGATCGTGATCGCCGTGAGGACGGCCCAGCCGATCCAGCGAAGCGCGATGCCGTCTCCGATCCCCGTGTTCGCGAACTCGCTCGCGACCCCGATCGAGAACGGATTGACGGTCGACGCCATCGCGCCGACGGTCGCGGAGGCGATGATCATTCCCGCCGCCGCCATACGGTCGTAGCCGAGCGCGAGCAGCAGGGGGATCAGGAGCGCGTAGAACCCGAGCGTCTCGTCCGCCCACCCCATCGTCGTGCCGAGCAGCGAGAAGAGCGCCATGACGGCGACGATCACGAGCCAGGGCCGTCCTCGCATCGCGTACGCGAGCTTTCCGATCGCCACGTCGAGGGCCCCGGTCGCAAGGACCATCGTCATGAAGGCGCCGATCGCGAGCACGAACGCGAATACGCCTACCGCCCCGAAGAGGCTGCCCACCCCGAACGGACGCACGAAGCCGGTCTCGGGGTCCTGCAGGCCGTAGAGGCCGTTCACCGGAGCCTTGAAGAAGTCGCCCACACGCGCGCCGAAGTCCTGCGGCGAGGCGACCTCGTGATACGAGCCCGGCACCGGAACACCGTTCTCGTCGTGCTGGTACCTGCCGGCCGGGATGAAGAATGCGGCCAGCCAGACGACGAACGTGACCGCGACGAGCACGGTCATCGTGCCCGGGAACTCGAAGCCTTTCTTCGTCGGGGTCGCGCTCTCGGTCGCAGCCTCGGTCACCGAGCGTCTCCTTTCCACCGCCGCGCGAGCTCGTCGAAGAACAGCGTCTCGGCGAGCGTCGCCTTCTGCCACTCGTCGATCAGAACTCGCTCGTTCGGCCCGTGGATGTTCGCGAAGCTGTCCGTCGCGCCGAACACGAACATCGCCGCGTCGGGCACCGCCTCGCCGATCGCCTTCACGAGCGGGATCGCGCCTCCCGTCGCGATCTCGACCGTGTCCGCGCCCCACGCCGCGCGCATCGAAGCGACCATGGCGTCCCAGGCCGGGCCGCTCGAGCGTGCACGGAAGCCGTCGCCGACGGCGCCCGCTGTCACGGCGAACCGCACGCCGAACGGACGTTGGCGTTCGAGATGCCGCATCACTGCCGCCTGCGCCTCCGCCGCGGGCTGCTCGGGGTGCACGCGCACGTTGAGCAGGGCGCGAGCGTGGGACTGGACCGCGGCGGCGGCGCCGTCGACGGCAGGACAATCGATTCCGAGCACGGTGATCGCGGGCCCGCTCCAGATCTTCGATCCGATGCCGCCGGTGCCGACGATCGGCATCCCGGGCTTGATTTGTGCGAGCGCGCGGAACTCGTCGTCGGTGTACGACTCGCCCGCCCACTCCTCGCGGCGAAGACCATCCACCGCCACGTCGCCGGCGTCGTCCCAGAGGCTTGCCAGCGCACGCAGCAGCGCGACGAGGGCGTCGGGCGCTGCGCCGCCGTACTGACCCGAGTGCTTGTTGCTCTCGAGCGTGCGGACCTCGAGCGTGACGTCCGCGACGCCGCGGAGCGAGACGGTCAGTGACGGCCGGCCCGCCCTGATCGACCCGCCGTCGGCGACGAGGATGGCCGCGGCGGCGAAGAGCTCGGGATGCTGCGAGGGATAGCCGTCCTCGAGGATGCTCCCGACCTCCTCCTGTCCCTCGACGAGGATCTTCACGCCGACCGGGGGCCTGCCGTCCCAGGCGCGGAGCGCCCCTACGTGCACGAGCAGGTTCGACTTCGAGTCTGCGGTGCCGCGGCCGTGGATCGCGCCGTCGCGCTCGGTCGCCTCGAACGGGTGCGACTCCCATTGCTCCTCGTCGCCCGCCGAGACGACGTCGTAGTGACCGTACAGCAGCACGGTCGGCGCCCCGTCGGGGGCGGGGATCTCACCCGTGAGGATCGGCGCGGTGTCGGGAAGCTCGAGCCGCGAGATTCGCTCGACGCCGGCATCGCGGAAGAGCGGGATCAGTGCCTCGAACGTCTCGACGAGAGACGGGCGCGTGTGCTTCGGGAAACCCCACTCGGACACGCCGGGGATCGCGATGAGCGCCGCGAGCTCGTCCACGAGCTGCGGCATGAGCGCACGCACGGTCTCCGGGGAGGGTGTCAGAGCAGACGGTGGTGGACGACGTCGGCGGCGGGGCCGCCGATCGTTTCACAGGCGGCTGCGGATCACAAGCCGAGGCACTGCGCGGTGGTGTCAGCCGCGTGCGCCGCCGGGACGGGCGGCTCGAGGAAGACGCAGGCCCGCTCGTCGGACGGCAGCGGCGAGACGCCGTAGCGCAGCACGACGAGCTCGCCGAGCTCGGGCAGCTCCATCCGCGCGCCGACGTCCGGCAGAGCTCCGTCCTCGACCACGAGCAGGCGGTACCCGCGCGGCGTGGACGCGTACGCGACGTAGGCCGCGACCGCGTGCTCCTCCTCGAGGGGGGCATCGGGCGCGTGCTCGTCGGCGTCCGTCTCGGGCGTCGGCGTCGTCTCCTGGGCGCCCTCGAAAGTCGGCTCGGGCGGCGGCGGGACGAGTGTCATGGTCGGCCACGCCCCGGCGGCCGTCTCCGGCTCGGGCACGACGGTGCTCTCGTCCTGGGGCTCGGCGTCGGCGTGCGACTCGGCCACTGGCCGGGTCTCGGGCTCGTCCGCGTCCTCGGCATTCCGTCCCCAGCCCACGTCCGGCTCGCGCCGGAACGGGCTTTCGGTATCGCGATCCACGGAAAGATCCATGCGCATGAGCGGCACCACGGCCGCCGGCTCCGGCTGCTCGTCGGCGCCGGGCTCTCCCACCGTCGAGGCCTGCTCGGCGAGGGAGCCCGCGAGCTCGAACTTGCTCAGCACGCCCTGACCGATCAGCGCCTCGCCGAGACGCTCGCCGGTCTGGCGCTGGCGCTCGAGCGCCTGGATCAGCTGCTCGCGGGTGACGAAGCCGCGGTCGACGAGGATCTCCCCGAGCTGCCGCCACGACTCGCTCGCCCGCGTCGTCGCCTGTTCCTCCGCCTGGCCGAGCCGCGCCCAGTGCTCCGCCACGATCTTCGCGAGATCGCTGCGGGCGACGCCGAAGCGCTCGACGAGGATCTGGCCGAGTTGCTGCCCGGTCTCCTGCTGGAGCTCGAGCGCGACGAGGAGCTGGCTC
>DASSUT010000341.1:0-11176 GCA_035706725.1 Gaiella sp.
GTGCGTCATCCGCGCGGGGTGCTCGATCAGGCTCTCGACGCCGCCGAGGCTCTCGGCCAGCGTCCACACCTCGGTCCGCGCCACGAGGTCGACCGCCTCCTGCTCGGTGGCGACGAGGAACGACACCATCCCGCCGAAGTCGCGCATCTGCCGCTTCGCGATCTCGTGCCCGGGGTGCTCCGGCAGGCCCGGCCAGTGCACGCCCGTCACCAGCGGGTGCCCGGAGAGGAACTCGACGACCGCCCGCGCGTTCTGGCAGTGACGCTCCATCCGCACCGCGAGCGTCTTGAGCCCGCGCAGCACGAGCCAGGCGTCGAAGGGGCCCGGAATCGCGCCGAGCGACTTCTGGAGGAACCGGAGGCGCTCGGCGATCGTGGGGTCGTTCGTCCCCGCGAATCCGCCGACGACGTCCGAATGGCCCCCGAGGTACTTCGTCGTCGAGTGGACGACGATGTCGGCGCCGAGGTCGAGCGGGTTCTGGAGGAACGGCGTCGCGAACGTGTTGTCGACGACGAGAATCGCTCCCGCGGCGCGGGCCGCGCCCGCGACCGCCTCGATGTCGACGACGTTGAGGAGCGGGTTGGTCGGCGTCTCGATCCACACGAGCCTCGCATCCGTCACGTGCTCCTCCGGAGCCGACGAGAGCTCCTCGGGGGTCACGTACGTGAAGCGATAGCCCTTCGGCTCGTACACCTGGGAGAACATCCGGTACGTGCCGCCGTACACGTCGTTGACGCACACGACGCGGTCGCCGGGGTCGAGGAGATGCACGATCGACGACGTCGCGCCGACGCCCGACGCGAACGCGTGGCCGTGGGCCGCGTTCTCGAGCGACGCAAGACAGTCCTCGAGCGCCGTCCGCGTCGGGTTCGCGACGCGTGCGTAGTCGTAGCCCTTGTGGACGCCGACCGCCTCTTGGGCGAACGTCGACGTCTGGTAGATCGGCGTGATCACCGCCCCGGTTGCGGGGTCAGGCTCCTGCCCCGCGTGGATCGCCCGCGTCTCGAAGTCCACGAGGCCATCGTAGTCGGGGCGCGCCAAGGGTCAGCGGACGACGGTCTCGAGCCCGATCACCCGTCGCAGCCGGTCGAGCGCGCGTTCGAACGCGTCCTCGAGCGCGGCCGACCGTCGCACGCCGTCCTCGACATGAAAGGCCTTGACGACGAGCGCCCCCGCCGCGCGCTCGGACTTGAGGTCGGCCCGCGCCACGATCCGGTCGCGCCAGAGCAGCGGCAGGACGTAGTACCCGTAGCGCCGCTGCGGTGCCGGCTTGTACACCTCGATGAGGTGGTCGAACGCGAGCACGCGTCGTGCGAAAGGCCGGTCCCACAGGAGGTTGTCGAAGGGCGACAGGAGGACGGCAGTGGACGGCGCGGGCCGATCGAGCTCGGTCCCGGCGGGGACGATGACCGGCGGTCCTCCGTCCTCGACCGTGTGACGCTCGAGCAGCCCTGCCGCCACGCCGCTGTCGACGGCCTCGCGGACGCGCGGCGCGCCGCCCTTGAGGCGCCAGTGCTCGACGACTCCCCGCTCGGTCAGGACGCCGCGCGCGTGCACCGCCCGTACCACGAGCTCCCGTAGTCGCTCGGGCTCTGCCGGTGCCGGGCGGTCGAGGATCTCCGCCGGCAGCACACGCTCGGGGAGGTCGTAGAGGCGCTGGAAGCCCTGGCGGCCCGCGACGACGAGCTCACCGTGGTTCCAGAGCAACTCGAGCATCCGCTTCGCGGGTTTCCAGCCCCACATCTCGCCCTGCCGCGCCGCGCCCTCGAAGTGACGCGAGCCGAGCGCGCCGCGGGCGCGGATCTCGTCCAGCACGTGCTCGCGGAGGTGCGGGTGCGTGCGGTCGACCTCTCCGTACCACCGTCTCCCGCCGTCTTGCATCGCGGGATGGAACAGAGGCCAGTCGTCGGCCGGCAGCAGGCATGCCTCGTGGGCCCAGTACTCGATCAGGCGGCCGCGCGCGAGCAGCGTCGAGACGGCGTGGGCGGGGTATGCCCCGATCCGGCAGCCGAGCGCGATTCGGTGGCTCCGCTCGACGGTCGAGATCGAGTCGAGCTGCACGCACGACAGGCGGCGGACCGTCGCCTCCACCTCGGTCGTCGTCCCACGGCGGCTCCGCGGAGCGTAGCCCTGCGCCTCGATCGCGAGTCGCCGGACGGTCGTGAGCGAGAGACGGGAGTCCCTGATTCGAGGGTTTCTATCCCATGTCGGCCGACACCGGTGTCACTCTTCCCCGATGCGCCGGCTGCTGATCATCGCCGCGATCGTCCTCGGCGTCGCATACGCGGTCGGCATCCCGCTCTTCCTCGGACGGGACGACGACCCGCTGCCGCCGAAGGCGGACGCGATCGTCGTGCTCTCCGGCTCCGACAGCAGGCTCCCGGTCGCGCAGGCGCTCTTCGGCGGCGGGCTCGCGCCCACGCTCGTCGTCTCGGCCGACCGCAGCGGGCGCGACCCGCACCGAGCGAGCCTCTGCCGAAAGCCGCCCACGGGTGTCGTCTGCGTCCACGCCGGCCCCGCGACGACCGAAGGCGAGGCGCAGGCGGTGGGCGAGCTCGCCCAGCGACGGCACTGGAACTCGATCATCCTCGTCACCTCGCGCTACCAGATGTTCCGCGCGGGCCGCATCTTCGACCGCTGCGTCGACGCGAAGGTGGCGGAGCACGGCGTCGACGAGCCCTGGTGGCGGAACGCGATCGCGGTGCCGCTCGAGTGGCTCAAGCTCGGAGTGGCCGAGACCGTTCGCCGCCGCTGCTGAGAAGGTGCTCCGGCGCGGGCCGGGAGCCGGGCGCGGGCCGTAGTACGGTCTCGTCGTGAACTTCGAGGAGCTTCGCGAGAAGCGAGACCAGGAGCTCATGGAGCTGCTCAACGAGGCACGGGTGGCGCTCTCGGGCGCGAGCGTCCTGTTCGGCTTTCTGCTGGTCGTCCCGTTCAGCGCCCGGTGGGACAAGACGAGCGACCCGCAGCGTGCCGCCTACCTCGTGGCCTTCCTCGCCACGATGCTCGCGGTCCTCGGGCTCATGACTCCGACCGCGTACCACCGGCTGCGCTGGCGCGAGCGCAACAAGGAGCGGATGCTGCGGGTCTCGCACTTCGGCGTGCTCGGGGGCGTCGTCTGCCTCGCTGCGGCAATGGTCGCGGGCGTGTATCTCGTGATCGACACGGTCGTGTCGACGCCGTGGGCGGTGGGCGTCGCGATCGCGGTGGGTGCGGCGTTCGCGCTCTTCTGGTTCGTGCTCCCACTCCTCGCCCCGTACGAACGATGGGACGAGGACGTCGACCACGACGTCTGACGAGCCGCCCCGCTACGGCTGCGGCGTCTCCCCGCCGAGGATCGTCGCGAGCCGCTCGGCGTCGATGTTCCCCCCGGAGACGACGCAGACGACCCGGCCGTGACCACCCTCGCCTGCGAGCGCCGCCGCCAGCGCGAGCGCGCCTGCGCCCTCGGCCACGACGCGGGCGCGAGTCGCGAGCAGGCGGACTGCCGCCGCGACGTCGGGCAGCGGCACTGCGACTGCGCCCGCGACGAGGGCCTGTGCGCGCTCCCACATCGGAGCGAGCAGCGCCTTCGACCCGGCTCCGTCGACGAACGACGCGGTGTACGCGACCTCGACCGGGTGCCCCGCCTCGAGCGAGGCGGTCAACGGCGCGCCGGTCTCCGGCTCGCATGCGATCACGCGCGTCGTGGGGGAGACCGCGGCGAGCGCGCTCGCGATTCCGGTCGTGAGCCCACCCCCGCCCCACGGGACGAGCACGGTGTCGATCTTGTCGAGGCGCTCCGCGAGCTCGAGGCCGATCACGCCGTTCCCCGCCATCACCCGCTCGTCGAGCACGGGATGCACGAACAGACCCTCGACGCCGGGATACTCGCCGGTCTCCATGGTCTCCCACCAGGTGTCGAAAGGCACGAGCACGACCTCCCCGCCGAGACGCGCGATCGCGTCGAGCTTCGCGCGGGGTGCGTGGTCCGGGGCGACGACCGTGGCGGGCACCCCGAGCTCCCGCGCCACCCAGCACACGCCCTGCGCCATGTTCCCCGCGCTCGTCGTCCAGACGCCGGAGCGCCACTCCTCTGGCGCCGCCTGGCGGATCGCGCTCGACGCGCCGCGGAGCTTGAAGGACCCGATCGGCTGCAGGCACTCGACCTTCAGCCAGAGCTCGCACGGCGCATCGACGTCGAGGAGCACGAGCGGGCTCTCGGAGACGATGTCCGCGGTGATCGACCGCGCGCGCTCGATCGCCTCGAGCGGGATCAGAGCTCGACCTCGACGCCGATGCCTCTCTGTCGTGCGAGCTCGACGCAGAGCGCTGCGGCGGCGAGGTCCTCGACCGCGAGGCCGAGTGACTTGAAGACCGTCAGCTCCTTGTCGTCGCGCCGGCCCGGATGGGCGCCCACGAGCAGCTCGCCGAGCTCCGCGAGAATGTGGTCGGGGCCGATGTCCGCCTCCTCGACCGCGGCAAGGTAGTCGCCCGCCTCGTTGACGGTCGACTCGCGGCGGTCGACGAAGAGCGACGCGGCGCGCACGACCTCGGCGTCGAGCTCGCGCGCCCACGGCACGGACGATCCGACGGAGTTGACGTGGGCGCCCGGCGCCAGCCAGGTGCGGCGGACGATGGGCTCCTGCGACGACGTGCACGTGCAGACGACATCCGCGCCCGCGAGCGCCTCTTCGACCGTGCCGCATGCGACGGCGTGCGCCTCGAGCGCGAGCGCCTCGGCGTGCGCGGGCGTACGACTCCAGATCCGAAGGTCGGCTTCGGGAACGACCGCGTGCATCGCGACGGCGTGGGAGCGGCCCTGGACGCCGGCACCGAGGATCGCGACGCTGCGGGCGCCGGGCCGTGCGAGGAGCTTGGTCGCGACGGCCGACACCGCCGCCGTGCGGATCTCCGTGATCGCCGACGCGTTCACGACGGCCTGGAGAACGCCCGTCACGCCGTCGTGGAGGAGCACCGCGCCCTGGTGAGGATCGAGGCCCCGCGCGCCGTTTCCAGGCGTGACGACGATCTCCTTGAGGGAGAACAGCGGCGCGTCGCCGGCGCGATGTGCCGGCATCAGGCCCATGAGCTGCTCGCCGCCCGAGCGCACCATGAACCGCAACGGCATCGTCAGCTCGTCGCGCTCGAGCGCCGCGAGCACGTCCTCCATCGCGCCGATGCACGACTCCATGTCGAGCACCGCGTGGACGTCGGCCTCCGACAGGATCAACACGCTCACGCGAACACCGCGCCGATCCGTACGTGCTCGTCCGGCTCGAGCTGGATCTCCAGCGCCTCGATCACAGGCGCGAGTTGTGTCACGTCGTTCGGGCCGACCACGATCGCCGTCAGCTCGGGGACGTGCAGGAGCCACGCGAGCGCGAGCCCGGCCATCGAGACGCCTCGGTCGCGCGCCGCCGCCTCGAACGCCTCGAGTGCGTCGAACGTGCGGTCGTTCCAGAGTCCCTCTCCCCCTTCCGGGCGGAGCGTCATCCGCGACCCCTCCGGCGGTGCTTCTCCGCGGCGGTACTTGCCGGTCAGCCAGCCGCCCGCAAGCGGGCCGAACGGCGTGTAGCCGAGACCGTGCTCGTGGCACAGCGGGAAGACCGTCTCCCGGTCGCCCTGCTCGAGGAGCGAGAAGGCGTTCTGCACCCACTCGTACCGCGTCAGGCTCTCGAGCGCCGACAGCTCGAGCGCCTCGGCGATCTGCTCCGCGGTGAAGTTCGAGGCGCCGACCGCCCCGACCGTCCCCTCCCGGACGAGCGCGTCGAACGCGGCAAGCGTCTCCTCCTGCGGCACCTGTGGGTCGAACGCGTGCGTCATGTAGAGCGGAATCCGCTCGACGCCGAGGCGCTCGAGGCTGGTCGCGATCTGCCGGCGGATCCGTGCCGCGGAGAGGCCCCGGTCGGCGCCCTCGGCCATCGGGTTGAAGGTCTTCGTGACGATGACCACGCGGTCCTTGACCTCGCTTCCCTTGGTGCGAAGCCAGTCGCCGATGAACGTCTCGCTGCGCCCGCCGCCGTAGGCGTCTGCGGTGTCGAGCGTCGTCACCCCGAGGTCCCAGGCGGCGTCGAGCAGCTCGAACGCGTCGTCGCGGGTCGTGCCCTGCCCGAACAGCGACGGCTTCGAGCCGATCCCGCCGAAGTTCCCACACCCGAGCACGATGCGGGTGACCGCGACACCGCTCCTGCCGAGCGCACGCTGCTCCACCGGGCGATCGTACGCAGCCCGGCCCGCGGTCCGTGTCGGCTACAGCGTGATCGAGCCGTCCGCCCCGAGCGTCCAGTACGGGTTGTGCGCGACCTCCCAGGGGTGGCCGTCGGGGTCCACGAACACCCCGGAGTACCCGCCCCAGAACGTCTTCGCCGGCTCCCGGCCGATCCGCGCGCCCGCCGTCCGCGCCTCGTCGATCACTGCGTCGACCTCCTCCGGGGAGCTGACGTTGTACGCGAGCGTCACGCCGCCCCAGCCGCCGGCGTCCCCGACGGTGCTGTCCTCCGCGAGCTGCTCCCGGCCCCACAGCGCGAACACCATCGGCCCGGCCTGGAAGAACACGACGTCGTCGGCAGGACGCGGCGCAGGCCGCCAGCCGAGCTCCTCGTAGAACCGACGGGAACGCTCGAGGTCCGCGACGCCGAGGGTCACGAGGCTGACACGCTGCTCCACGGCGACATCATGACCCTTCGGCGCGCGTGGCCGCGAACGCTGCGTACGCGGGCTCGAGCGCATCGGCCAGGTCGACCGCCCCGGCTCGGATCCCGCTGCGCCCGAGCCGCTTGAGGACGGCGGCCGGAGGAAGCGGTCGTGGCGGCCGGGGTGCCGGAAGCGGCCCCGCACGCCAGGGATCGCGCGCGCGCGGCGTCACCGGTGGGCAGCCTCGCCAGAGCAGGAACAGCGACGGATCGTCGTCGACCGCCTCCGCGACCGCAAATGCGACCGCTGCGACGTGCTTGCAGGCGGGCTCGTCGTCCGGGCAGCTGCAGCTCCGGCGCACGTCGCGGGCCGCCGGTGCGAAGCGCGCCCCGAACTGCGTCTCGACGAGGTGAGCGAGGTGGACGGACTGCCCGGTCCCGGCCGTTCCCTCCTCGAGCCCGGGGCGGCCGCGGGCAGCGCGCGCGGCCGACGCCCATGCGTCCGCGGGGATCGTCGGCGCGGCGATCTCGACGTCGTACTCGTTCCCGGTCGAGCCGACCACCCGGGCCGTGACCGAGCCTTCCGCGACCGTGACGTCGCTGACCGCGCCGGCCCGCGCGAGACGCCGACCGCGCTCCGCGCGCTGCGTGCTCTCGTCGGGGACGGCGGCGCTGGCGAGCCACCGCGCCCACGGGCCCGCGCCGACGCGATCGCCGTCGCGGTGCACGGCCACGACGCCGCCGCCCGAGAGCAGGCGTGCGTTCATGCCGCCCTACCGTTCTTTTCGTGGCCGACGCTCCTGTTGGCTCGAGCCTGCAACACCCCGCCAGCCGAGCCTTCTACGCCCACGAACGGCGCGAAGGGAAACGCCGCCACCAAGCCGTGATCGCGCTCGCCCGCCGCCACGTCGACGTCCTCCACGCAAACCTGCGCACCAGGCAGCCATACCGCGTCGACCACGCCAAAGCCGCGTGACAGACGCATTAGGCTGCCTCCTCGATCGCCTCGGGCCTGAGCGCCACCGCGGCGCGCAGCGTGTCGAGGTCGAGGTCGCCGAGCCAGTCGTCGGCGCGGCCCGCGATCACCTGGTCGGCGAGCTCGCGCTTCGCCTCGAGGAGCTCGTCGATGCGCTCCTCGAGCGTCGCGGTGCAGACCAGGCTCTTGACGAACACGTCCTTTCGCTGGCCGAATCGGTGGACGCGGTCGGTCGCCTGCTGCTCGACCGCGGGGTTCCACCACCGGTCGAAGTGGATGACGTGGTTCGCGACGGGAAGGTTGAGGCCGCGTCCCCCGGCGCGCAGCGAGATCACGAGGACGGACGGGCCGGCGCTCGCTTCGAAGCGCGCGAGGAGCTCCTCTCGCGCGCGCGCCGAAAGCCCGCCGTGGAAGAAGCCGACGTCGGTGTCGAGGCGCTCCGCCAGGTGCGGGGCGAGCCGGTCGAACCCCGGGTACTGGGTGAACACGAGCGCGCGGTCTCCCGCGGGAACCGCGGCGAGCAGCTCCACGAGGCGCTCGAGCTTGCCCGAGCGGCCTTCGAGCGGCGCGCCGGTCGGCAGTACGAGCTCGGGGTGGTTGCAGACCTGCTTGAGCTGCCCCAGCATCGCGAGCACCGCGCCGCGCCGGTCGAAGCGGCGCTCGTGCTCCTCGATCCGCGGCATCCAACGGTCGACGGTCGCGCGGTAGAGCCCCGCCTGCTCCACGGTGAGAAAGCAGGGCAGCTTCTCGATCGTGATCGGCGGCAGCTCGAGCTCGACCTCGGGCGCGTCCTTCGCGCGGCGGAGCAGGAACGGCCCGACGAGCCCGCGGAGGCGCTCGAGGGCGCGGGCGTCGCGCCGGGCCTCGATCGGCCGCGCGAACGTCCGCTCGAACGCCTGGCGCGACCCGAGCAGGCCTGGGTTCACGAGATCCATGATCGCCCAGAGCTCGCCGAGCGTGTTCTCGATCGGCGTCCCCGTCAGCGCGAGCGCGCGCTTCCGCGGAATCCGCCGCAGGGCGCGGTGACGCTTCGTCGTCGGGTTCTTCGCGTCCTGGGCCTCGTCGAGGATCAGACGGTCCCAGCCGACGCGCTCGAGCGCGTCCACGTCGCGCGTCGCGACGTCGTACGAGGTCACCACGACGTCGCAGGCCGCGGCGCGCGCCGTGAAGGCCTCGCCGGTAAGGCGCTCGGGACCGTGATGGAGATGGACCGAGAGGCCGGGCGCGAAGCGTTCGAGCTCCCGCGTCCATTGCCGCACGACGCTCATCGGCGCCACGACCAGCGTCGGTCCGCCGCCGACGCCGTCCTCTCGCTCGGACAGCAGAGTGGCGATCGCCTGGACGGTCTTCCCGAGGCCCATCTCGTCCGCGAGGATGCCGCCGGCGCCGAGATCGCCCAGCAGACGGAGCCAGCCGTGGCCCCGCTCCTGGAACGGAAAGAGCGCGTGTTGCATGCCGGCGGGGGTGGGACGCGGGCGGTACCGCCGCTCGTCGCCGTCGACGAGCGCGGCCAGCGCGTCGTCGAGCGTGACCGTGCCGAGCTCGAGACCCGCGTCGTCGGTCTCGACGCCGGAGAGGGCACGGGCGAGGTCGACGACCGACGCGTCGCCGCGGCGGCGCTCGAGGAACCGGAGTGCGCGCTCGACCTCTGAGGTGCGAACCGCATGCCACCGGCCGCGCAGTCGGACGAGAGGCTCCTTCGCCGCCGCGAGCTCGGCGAGCTCCTCCTCGGTCAGCTCGAGGTCGCCGATCGCCACGCGCCAGTCGAAGCGGGCGAGCGCCTCGCGGGACAGCATGCCGCTCGACCGTGGCGGACTCGTGGCGACGAGGTTCAGCCGGACGCGGCTCTCACGCGCCATCCACTCCCGCGGCAGGAGGATTGGCACGCCGAGCTCCTCGAGCCGCGGCATCGCGTCCCGCAGGAGCGCCCGGACGGCGTCGTGGTCGAGAACCGCCTCCGGCGCGGCGTCGTCCAGCTGCGGGAGGCCGGCGTCCCGGAGGACGGGGCCGATCGTCTCGAGCCGACGGTGGATCGCCTCACGCGCGTCGCCCTCGCGCAGGAAGTCGAACACCCCCTCGCCGCCGTCGGCCAGCAGACTGGCGGGAAGCGCGAGCGTGGGGTCGTCCGCCGCCTCGAGCCACAGCTCGGCCGCGACCGCGCCGTCGCCGGCCTCCGAGAGGCGCAGACCGACGTTCCACGGCGCCCGCGAGCGGCGCTCGAGGCCCGCGTCCACCCAGGCGTCGACCCGCCGAGCGAGGGCCGGGTACCCCGTGCTCGCGGGCAGGGGTGAGTCGCCGCCGGAGAGCAGTCCTGCGACGAGGTGCTCGGCCGCGCCGGTCGCCCCGTGCGACGGCGGGGGCGCGACCCCCGCGGCGCGCAGCGCCCGGCGTGCGAGCTCGTCCACCGCGCACCCGTAGAGGTCGTGGACGAACGCTTCCGCGTCGCCTGCGAAGGGCTCGGCGCAGACAGCGGGGGCCGCGTCTGCGAGCTCCCGCAGCTCCTCGGCGACGACCTCGTCGAGCGTCGCGCCCCAGAGGGCATGCCATCGTCCGTCTCCCGGCTCGAGGTGGGGGTGCACGAGGCCCTCGGCGACGGAGCGCCGTGCCCGCGAGACCACGGCGAGCACCACCTCGGCCGTGCCGCCGAGGTCGAGGCCGCCCGGCTCGAGCTCGAGCAGCTCGCCGAGCGAGAGTTGTCGTCCCTGAACGCCGTGACCCGCGGCGGCGAGCTGGGTGACCGCGGGAAGACCGACCGAGAGCGGCGCTGGGGCCAGTTCGCCGGAGGCACGCCGCACGAGCGCGAGCGCGGTCGCGTCGTCCTGCCACAGGAGCTCGAGCGTCTCGGCGGGTGGTGTTTCGGCGTGAGGGAGCGATGCGGACAGAACCACGCAGCATAGGCATCGCGGACGCTGCCGCGGCCGGAGCCTCTAGGAGCTCTGGCCGGAGACGAACGCCGCCACGTCGCGGATCTCCTGCTCGCTGAGCTGATCCTTGAACGCGGGCATCGCGCCGCCGCCATTCGTGACCTGGCTCACCACGGCGTCGAACGACGGGGCGAGATCGTCGAGGTTCGGCCCGACCGAGCCGCTCGAGCCTGCCTTCGAGAACGTGTGGCAGCCGCCGCAGCCCGCGCTCGCGAACACCTTCTCGCCGTTCGCGGCGTCGCCGGTGGCACCGGCGCCTCCCGTGATCGTCGGCTCGGTTGTCATGGTCTCGGTCGGGGTCGTCTCGGTGGTCGTGGTCGTGGTCTCGGTCGGCGTCGTCTCGGTGGCCGTGGTCTCCGTCGTCGCCGGCGCCGACTCGTCGTTGCCCCCGCCTCCGCAGCCCGCGACGAGCACGGCGAAAGCGCCTGCGAGCACGACGAGGAGAACCCAACGCAGCACTGGGTCGACTCTACCCGGCCGCACGAGCCCGTAAACCGCCTCAGCCTGAGATGTACTCGGTGAGGAGCCGGATCCGGGCGCCCTGCTCCCGCGTCTGGAACTTCACGACGTCCCCGATCGAGACGATGCCGACGAGCTCGTCACCGTCGTCGAGGACCGGGAGGTGGCGGAGGCGCCGCTCGGTCATGATCGCCATGCACTCGTCG
>DASSUT010000342.1:0-11981 GCA_035706725.1 Gaiella sp.
ATCGCGAACGCGAGCAGGTCGTCGGGCCGCACGTCGGCGAGCGACCCTTTGCTCGCGCGCCCGATCGGCGTGCGGGACGCGGCGACGATCACTGCTTCGGGCACTGCGACCTCCTCCTGAGACGGCATGACGTCTCCATTCAACCTACGCCAGAACCTCGATCGGGCAGCCGAGGCCCGAAGCTCGTGCGAGCCTCGCGTCGAGCGTCACGAGCGTCGCGCCGAGTGCTTCGGCGAGTGCGACGTACACCGCATCCCACGCACGAACGTTGTCCTGCAGCTCCCACGCCCGCTCGAGCAGCCTTCTGTGCCCGAAGCGCTCGCCCGGCCAGTCGCGAAGGTCTTCGACCGCCTGGAGCGCGGCGGTCGCGTCGAGGCGTCCGAGCATCCGGTCGCGCCGGACGATGCTCAGCACCTCGACATCGATGACGTGCGGGGCGCCCTGATCGGGATCGGCGGCGAGCCGGTCGCGAACGCGTTCCGAGCGTTCTGCGTCGGCGAGCACCTCGTAGAGACACGACGCGTCAACGATCAGCATCGGGCCACGGGCCCCGCACCTCGTCGAGCGCCTCGACGATCTCGGCGCTCGTGATCCGGGACGGGCGGCGGCGAGTGCGCGTGAGCCACTCCTCGATCGTGGGACGCGACGCGAGCCGTGCGGCTTCGCGGCGCAGCAGCTCGGGGACCGTGATTCCGCTCTCCGCGGCCCTGCGCGCGAGGGCCGCGTAGACGTCGTCGTCGATGTCACGAATCTGCACGGTTCTCGGCATTGACGCATGTTATCATGCGTACACGCATGGAAGGTCAGTCGGGTAGGAGCGGCACCTCGAGGCCGGAGCGGCGGTGCAGCAGGACGGCGCGTCTGAGCGCGTCGCTGCCGTAGCGCTCGCGCACCTCGTCGACGGCGGCCTCGAGGGCGCCGCCTGCCCACGGATCCGTGGCCAGTCGGAGCTGGTGCGGCGGATCGTCCTCGAGGCCGGAGACCGCGACTCCGACGAGCGTCAGGCCGCCGCGGCGGATCGCGGGATCGAGCGCCGCGAGCAGGTAGCGGGCCGTCTCGAGCACGACCGCCGTCTCGCTCGTCGGCCGCGCGAGCGTGTGCGAGCGCGTCGCGCGCGTGAAGTCGTCGAACCGGACGCGGACGACCACCGTCCGCCCGATCCGCCTCGCCTTGCGCATGCGGGCGGTGACGCGCTCGACGAGCCCGATCAGGATCGCGTCCACCTCGTCGGGCGAGCGGCGTGACCGGCCGAGCGCGCACTGCGACCCGATCGAGCCTCGGCGGCGGCCGGGGCGCACGCGCCGCGGGTCGCGGTTGTGCGCGAGCTCGTGGAGATGCCGGCCGGCGGCGGCGCCGAGCATCGCGACGAGCGCAGCCTCCGGCACCTGGGCGACGCGCCCGACCGTGACGAGCCCACGCTCGCGCAGCTTTCGTGCGGTCACCGGGCCGACGCCCCAGAGCCGCTCGACCGGCAGCGGATGGAGAAACGCCTCCTCGTCTCCCGGCGGGACGAGGAGCAGACCGTCGGGCTTCGCGACCGCGCCGGCGACCTTCGCGAGGAACTTCGTGCACGCGATGCCCACCGTGAGCGGGAGCCCGACCTGCCGCCGCACGTCGCGCCGGAGGCGAGTTGCGATCTCCACCGAACTGCCGGTGATCCGCTCGAGCCCGGTCACGTCGAGGAAGGCCTCGTCGATCGAGAGGCCCTCCACGACAGGCGAGTGGTGCTCGAAGACCCGGTAGACCGCCTTGCTCGCCTCGGAGTAGGCAGCCATCCGCGGGGGGACGGCGAGCGCATGCGGGCAGAGGCGCCGCGCCGTTCGGCCGCTCATCGCCGAGTGGATTCCGTACGCACGCGCCTCGTAGCTCGCGGCGAGCACGACGCCCAGGCCCACGACCACCGGCCGCCCGCGGAGCCGGGGCTCGTCCCGCTGCTCGACCGACGCGAAGAACGCGTCCAGGTCGGCATGGAGGATCGTCGCGGCAGCCATGCGAACACATGTTCGCCGAGCAAGTTACAACTTGCAACTTGCTCGGTCCGTCCGGCGGGCCTGGGGTCGGTCAGTCGCCCGTCGGCTGCGGAACGGCGTCGGGCCGGTCGAGGAAGAAGACGGTGACCTCCTCGTACGACGACGAGCCGACGTTGACGCCACGGTGCACGCGGTCGGTCGGCTCGTCCCAATCGACCTGGCCCGGGGTCACGGCGAAGCGCTCGAGCTCGGACCCGTCACGGCCCTGGATCGCGAGTGCGTCGCCGGAGAGCACGACCGTGACGCGGTGGAACGGATCGCGGTGCCACGGCATCGCTTCCCCGGGCTCCAGCCGCAGCCGGCGGACCACGACCGTGCCGCGCCGGAACAGCTCCTCCTCGACCATCCACCGAGTCTCGCACGTGTCTCCCGAGCGGCGTCAGCCGCCGAAGTAGCGCGTCAGCGGCTCTTGGTAGAACGTCGGATAGCCCCCTTCGAGGTGGTCGTGCCATCTCGCGGGCACTGCGTCGTGGTCGAGGACGAAGCGCGTGCCGCCGTCCTCTGCCGTCAGCGTGAACCGCACGACCGAGAAGACACCGTCCTCCCACGGCGAATCGTGCGCCGAGCCGAACCGCCAGGCCTGCACGACGCGCGAGTCGGGGACGAGCTCGATCTGCCGTCCCTCGACGCGGCCGCCGAACAGCGAGAAGGCGTCGCCCTCGCGATCGGTGACGTGCGCAGGCTGCCCTGTTGCCGCGGCGAACCGCTCGCCGTCCGTGAGGACTCGGTAGACCTCGCCGGGCGTCGCGGGGATCAGCGCCTGCTGGTGGATCGTCTTCCTCATTCCAGCTCCTCTCGTCGTGTCAGGGGCCGCGCGTGCCGCTCGACGACCGTCGGGCGGGTGCCGAGCCCGCGGGGTCGCTTCGGCAGGTACCAGTTCCACTCGCCGAGCAGCGCCATCGAGGCGGGCAGCAGCACCGCGCGCACCACCGTCGCATCGAGCAGGATCGCGACCGCGAGCCCGACTCCGGCCTGCTTGAGGTCGAGGGATGACAGCGTGCCGAACAGCGAGAACACGCACACCATCACGAGCGCGGCCGCGGTCACGACCCCCGCGGTCGCGCCGATCGATTCGCGGAGCGCATCCGGTGTCGACCGGCCTCGGTCGACCGCCTCGCGGACGCGGCTCAGGACGAACACGTGGTAGTCCATCGAGAGCCCGAACAGGACGACGAAGAGGAAGAGCGGCAGCCAGGCGACGATCGTCCCGTTCGACCGAAAGCCGAGGAGCGGTTGCGCCCAGTGGTGCTCGAACACGAGCGCGAGCACGCCGTACGCCGCGCCGACCGAGAGCAGGTTCAGCACGACGGCCTTGAGCGGGACGACGACCGACCGGAAGGCGACGAGCAGCACACAGAACGCGAGCGAGAGGACGAAGCCGATCACGAAAGGCAGGCTCGAGCGGATCTGGTCCGTGAAGTCGACGTCCTCCGCGGTCTGGCCGGTGACCGCCACCTGCGCCCCCGCGACCCGGCCCAGGGTCTCGGGCACGAGCGTCCTGCGCAGTGTGTCGACCGCGTCGCGGCTCGCGTGGTTCGCGCCGTTCCCCGCGAGCGGCAGCTCGAGCACCGCAGCGGTGCGGTCGGCGATCGTGCGGATCGCGGCCGGCGGGTGCGCGAGGCCGGAGCGGAGGGCGAGCGAGCGCAGGCGCCGGAGCTGCGTCGTCGCCGCTCCCGTCGACGACGGGGGGACTCGGACGGTGACGAGCGCCGGCTCGCCCGACTGCGGGAACGCACGACGGACGTCGTCCAGCGTGCGCAGCGCCGGCACGTCTTGGGAGGTGAGGGCGAGATCGCTCGGCTTCGCCACGTGCAGCGAGAGCGCCGGGACGCCGAGCCCGACGAGCAGGCCGGCGGAGAGACAGGCCGCGAGGAGAGGCCGGCGCAGTACCCGCGTCGCGACGGCCGACCAGACGCGACCGCCACCCGGCCGCACGAACGCCGGCAGGAACGGGATGACGCCCCGTTCGATCCGTGGCCCGAGCAGCTCGAGCACGGCGGGCAGGACCGTGACCGAGCCCGCGACCGCGCACGCGACGACCGCAATCGTCCCTGCCGCAATGCCGTTCAGCACCTTGGCGCCGACGACGAACATCCCGGCCATCGCGAGCGCCACCGTCGTCCCCGAGACCAGCACCGTCCGTCCCGAGGTCCCCGCGGCCACCTCGACCGCCTCGTGCGGAGGCCGGCGGCGGCGTTCCTCTCGCGAGCGGACCACGTAGAAGAGCGCGTAGTCGACGCCGACTGCGAGCCCGATCAGAAGGATCACGGTCTTGGCGCTGTCCTGGACGGGGAAGGCCTGACTGAGCGGCCCGAGCAGCCCGAGCCCCGCCGCCACCGCGCTCAGCCCGAGGAGGAGGGGGACGAGCGCCGCGACGAGCGAGCCGAAGGCGACGAGCAGGACGAGGAGCGTGACGGGGATCGCCAGCAGCTCGGCGCGGTGGAGGTCGCGGTCGACGACGTCCTGGCGCGCCTGGTCGGCCGAGAGGTCTCCGGTCTCCGCGATCGCGACGCCCGCGTGCGCCCTTGCCGCAGCGGCGACCGTCGCCTGGATCCGCTCGAGCGGCACGGGACGGTCGATCGCCGCCACGACGATCGCTGAGTGGCCGTCGGCCGACGCCGTGGTCGAGGTGCGCAGGCCCAGCCCCGCGAACCGTCGCCGCACGTCTCGAATCGCGGAGGCGAAACCGGGGCTCGCGACCGCCGCCGTGTCGGAGTGGAGGTACGCGAGCTCGCGTGGCGGCCCCCACAGGTCGTTCGCGTCCATCACGGAGTAGCCGCGCGCGGACTCGCCGACGGCGCCGTTCGAGAGCGTCTTCGTCCCCGTCACCGCACCGAGCGCGACGCAGAGGACCACGAACGCGAGCCATGCGCCGATTGCGAGCCACGGCCTGCGGATGCTCCACCGGCCGATCCGAGCGGGCGATACGCGCGCCATGCCGCTCACGGTCGCAGCCCGGGCCCGCGGCGCACAGCCGGGCAGCGGGAGTCCTGTGGTACGGCTAGGAGTACTCCCCTAACGGGCGTCGAGGTACGTGACGACCGCGAGCACTCGGCGGTGGTCGTCGGGCGACGGTGGGAGGCGCAGCGTGGCGAAGATGCTCTTCACGTGCTTCTCGACCGTGTGCTCGGTGACGAACAGGCGCGCGGCGATCGCCCGGTTCGAGCGTCCTTCCGCCATCAGCGACAGCACCTCCCGCTCGCGCGCGGTCAGGTGCTCCAGAGGGTCGTCACCACGGCGTGGTCGCCCCACGAGCTGCTCCACGACGAGCGGGTCGAGCACCGAGTCGCCCTGCGCGACGCGCTCCACGCTCGAGGCGAGCTCGCGTAGATCGGAGACCCGCTCCTTGAGGAGGTAGCCGATCCCCTCGCTGCCGTCCGAGAGGAGCTCGAGCGCATAGCTCGCCCGCACGTGCTGGGAGAGGACGAGGATCGCGGTCGCAGGCGCCCGTGCACGGATCTCCTTCGCCGCGCGGAGCCCCTCGTCCGTGTGCGTCGGTGGCATGCGGATGTCGACGATCGCGACGTCCGGCTGCTCCCGCTCGACGAGCGACACGAGCGCCTCGGCGTCGGCTGCGAGCCCGGCGATCTCGAAGCCCGCCTCCGTCAGCAGCCGGGCGAGACCCTCGCGGAGGATCACCGCATCGTCGGCGACGACTACGCGCACGGAATCTCGGCGCGGATCGTCGTTCCCCTGCCGGGCGGACTCGAGAGGGTGAGCCGGCCGCCCAGCGCCTCGACCCGGTCGGCGAGCCCGTGCAGGCCCGTGCCCGAGCCGGTGCCGGCGCCGCCGATGCCGTCGTCGGCGATCTCGACGAGCACCACGCCGCGTTCGACCCGCGCTCTGATCCGCGCCTCGGTCGCGTGCGAGTGCTTGGCGGCGTTCGCGAGCGCCTCGCTGGCGACGAAGTACGCGGCTGCCTCCACCTGGTGCGGCAGCCGCCCCGGGAGGGCGGCGTCGAGCGTCGCCGGCAGCGCCGCCCGCCGGCAGAGGTCGTCGAGCGCTGCGCCGAGCCCCCGCTCGGTGAGCAGGCTCGGATAGATGCCCTGCGAGAGCTCCCGCAGCTCTGCGAGCGCGAGCGCGAGGGTCTCACGCGCCTCGCGGACGATCGGCGCCGCCGCGCCGGGATCGTCGTCCAGCTTCGACTGGAGGAGACCGAGCGACATCGCGAGCGAGACGAGCCGCTGCTGCGTTCCGTCGTGGAGGTCGCGCTCGATCCGGCGGCGCTCGGTCTCCGTCGCCTCGACGAGCCGTGCCCGCGACGCCTGCAGCTCGGCGAGCCGCGCCCGGAGTGCGGCCTGCAGCCGCTCGTTCTCGAGGGTCAGCGCGGCTGCGGCGCAGACGGACTGGACGAGCTCCGCGTTCTCCGCGAGCGCCGCGTCGTGGACGAGCGCCGCGATCGGCTGCCCGTCACGTTCGACCACCGTCGCGGTCCTGCCCGCGCCGGGCGCGGGGAGCCTGACCCGCTGCCCGTCGCGGTCGACGTACCGGTCGCCGTTCGGGAACCAGTACGCGACGTCGAGCGACGGGTCGCCGAGCGCACGGGCGAGGGCGTCGCGCAGGTCGGCACCGTCCGCGCGTTCGCCCAGCTCGACCACGAGCCCCGCCACCGCCCCGCGCGCCAGCCGGCGCTGGAGCAGGACGACGAGCACGGCGATCGGCACCGAGGCGAACACGCAGTAGAGCGCCCACTTGCCGAGCTGGCCGAGCGGGTCGTCGACCACGTCGTTCGCGATCGACACGGCCAGCACCACGACGGTCGCGCTTCCCGTCCAGAGGACGGGGGCGACGCTGCGTCTCTCCGCGGCCGTCGCGGCGCGCCAGCGGCGGACGAGGAGGAGCACCGTCAGTAGCGCGAGCACGACCCCGGTGATGCGCTGCAGCTGGAGGATCCCGTTCGCGAGCGTGTCGTTCCGCTCGAGGAGGAGCACGTTCGGGGGACAGCGGTCGCACAGGACCGCGTGCGAGTCGCTGAAGAGCAGAGACGCCCACTCGACGACGGTCACCAACACGATTGCGCCCGCGAGCAGGGCTGCGTCCCCACGTCCCCGGAGCCGGCCGGTGGGGAACGACAGCACGAGGTAGACGAAGCCGACGAGGTACATGCTCTGGATCGCGGTGCCGAGCGTGAACGCCCAGCCCGTCTGCGAGTCGGTGAGGAAGGTCGCGAACCACGCGAAGCCCGTGAAGACCATCACCGCGCCGAGCCGGTTGCGCGGCCGCTGCCACCACGCGACAAGGCCGCTCGCGACGAACGTCCAGCCGACGAGGAGGGCGAGCGGCGGATCCGCGGTCTGATACGGCTCGTCCACGCGCCCGGCCGCGAGCAGGGCGGCGCCCACGCCTGCCGCCAGCGCGGCGAGCGCCACGAGCGTCAGCCTCGCCCGGGTCACGAGCGGATGATCGCAGGGCGACGCGTCTTCCGGATCCCGGTCAGCCGGAACACGGCTCTACCGGCTACCCGTGCCTCTGGTCAGCCGAGGCGCCGCGCGGTGAGGGGGCGAACCTCCGCGATCCGTTCGTCGTGCCGGTCCCACGTGAACCACGCCGAGCCCCGCCCTTCGTCGCCTGCTCATCCGTGCCTACGCTGTCGAGATGGCGCGTCTGTTCGCCGCCACCGGGGATGCGGTCGTCCGCCTCGACGAGTCGGACGGCGGCTGGGTTGCGACGCGCGTGCTCGCGGAAAACGGCGCGCAGTGCCTCGCGGTCGACCCACAGACGCCCGACACGCTGTTCGCCGGCCTGCGCGAGGGCGGCGTTCGACGGAGCGGGGACGCGGGGGAGACGTGGGCCGACTGCGGCCTGCCGGAGCCGGGCGTCTTCTCGCTCGCGGTGAGCGCCGCCGACGGCACGGTCTACGCAGGGACCGAGCCGAGCCGCCTGTTCGCGAGCCGGAATCGCGGCGAGACGTGGGCGGCGCTCGACGCGCTCCTCGAGCTCCCGTCCCGGCCGACGTGGCGCTTCCCGCCGCGACCGTGGACGTCGCACGTCCGCTGGGTCGCGCCGAGCCCGCACGACGGGAGCCTGCTACTCGTCGGCATCGAGCTCGGCGGCCTCATGCGCTCCACCGACGGCGGCGAGAGCTGGGAAGACCACCGGCCCGGCGCGCAGCGCGACGTCCACTGCCTCGCGTGGCACCCGGGCGTGGTTGGCCGGGCGTACGAGGCCGGCGGCGGGGGCGCTGCCTTCAGCGTCGACGGCGGCCGGACGTGGAGCCCGGCGGACGACGGGCGCGACCGCCACTACGCGTGGGCGCTCGCCGTCGACCCCGACGACCCGGACCGCTGGTACGTCTCCGCGAGCACCGGGCCCTTCGCCGCCCACGGTCGCGGCGACCCGCAGGCGCGCGTCTACCGGCGACAGGGCGGCGGGCTGTGGGAAGCGCTCGGCGGAGGCCTCCCCGAGCCGCTGCCGGCGATGCCCTATGCGCTCGTCGTCGCGGGCGGTCGCCTGTTCGCCGGCCTCTCGGACGGGCAGCTGTGGGAGAGCCGCGACCACGGGGAGACCTGGCGCCGGTGCAGCGTCGCGGGCGACGGTCTCACGGCGCTCCACGCGCTCGTATCCGCCTGACGCGAAGCCGCCCCACCTCGCGGGCGACCCGAGCCCCCGCACGCGACGTCCTGTTCGAGACAACGCTTGTGGTGATTCACCACAAGCGTTGTCAGCTGCACGCGCTCGGCCTCGCTCGCCGGCTCTTGCATCCGACGGCGGCGGCGCGCATGCTTGGCGCCGATGCCGAGCGCGCGCCCGATCGTCTTCCTGAGCGACTTCGGTCTCGGCAACGAATGGGTCGGCCTGTGTCACGCGGTGATCAGCGGGATCGCGCCGCAGTGCCCCATCGTCGACCTCTCGCACCTGGTGCGACCACTGGAGGTCGCCTCCGGCGCGATCCTGCTCGCCGACGCGATGCCGTACGTCTCGGAGGACGCGGTGGTGCTCGCGGTCGTCGAGCCGAACGTGGGCAAGGATCGCGAGATCGCGATCGAAACCGTGAGCGGCCGTCACCTCGTCGGGCCGGACAACGGGCTCCTCTCGCTCGCCTGGGACGCCGCCGGCGGAATCCGCGCCGCGGTCGAGCTGACGGCGCCCGACGTCGTCCGGCGTCCGCACGCGGAGTCGTTCCGCGCCCCCGACACCTTCTGCCCCGCGGCGGCGCGCCTCGCCTCCGGCATGGCGATCGGCGAGCTCGGAGAGGCGCTCGACCCGGCGACCCTCGCCGTCGTGCGGGTGGCGGAGCCCGAGGTCGAGCCGGGGAAGATCGCGTGCGAGGTGATCGACTTCAACCGCTTCGGCAACGTGCACCTCAACGTGCGTCCGGCCGACCTCGACGCCGCGCAGCTCGCTGGGGCCGCCACGATTGCGGTCGAGACGACGGCGGGCGCGGCCGAAGCGAAGGTCGGTAGCACCTATGCGGACTTCGAGCCCGGCGAATACGGCGTCCTCTGGGACCCGCGGGGCTGGCTCACCCTCGTCCGCGGGAACCCGGCGAGCGCCCTCGAGGGTCTCGGCCTCACGCTCGCCGCGCCGGTGTGGCTGACGCGCGCCGGCGACGGCCGCAGCGGTTGAGAACTCGAACCGAAACGAAGCCGTGAGACGCTGGAACGGCCTGTGCGGCGCGCTGCGGCGTCCTCGGTTGCCTGAATAGCGCTGCTGTTCAGGCGCCCTGCGTCCTTGCATCGCACTCGCCCGGGACGCCCCGCCGACGAAGCGTCATTCCGGTTCGAGTCCTAGGACTGGCCGTTCCCGAAGCGAGGGTCGTGGTGGGTCGCGAGCCGGTAGAGCAGCTCGTGCAGGGTCGACCGCTCCTCGTCGGAGAGCGGCGCGAAGAACTCCTCGTTGAACCTCGCGTACAGCGCTCGTAGCTTCGCGAGCGTCTTCTTCCCGGCAGGGGTCAAGCGGACGATGTGCCGGCGGCGGTCGGCGGGATCGCGGTTGCGCTCGATCAGCGCGCGCTTCTCGAGCTCGTCCAGCAGGCCGACGAGGTAGCTGGGGTCGTAGCCGAGCGCGTCGGCGATCGTTGCCTGCGTCTCGCGCGCGCCCTCGTCGAGGACCGCGAGCAGAGTGAAGTGGTAGGGGCTGGCGCCGGCGGACTCGAAGCCGTCGTCCACGCGCTCCTTGATCTCCCCGCCGAGGCGCTTGAGCAGGAACGAGGTGCTCCCGACGAGCTCCCGCGGCAGCCGGGCCGGCTTCTTGACGCGAATCGGCTCGGTTCTCGTAGCCATAGAGGAAGCATAGCTCAATCCAGAGTGGAGTTCTGCTATCGTTGAGTAGTCCAATGATTGGAGGAACTGATCAATGACTGTCTCCGCGATAGCGCCCACACGCTCGTCGAGCCGGTGGGCCGCACTCGCGCTCATCGTCGCAGCGCAGTTCATGGTGATCCTCGACGTCGCGATCGTGAACGTCGCGCTCCCGTCGATCGAGGTCGACCTCGGCTTCTCTCAGACTGGCCTCGAGTGGGTGGTAACCGCCTACGCGATCGTGTTCGGCGGTTTCCTGCTTCTCGGTGGGCGGCTCGCGGACCTGGTCGGCAGACGGCGGACCTTCATGGCAGGCATCGGTCTCTTCACTGCGGCCTCTGTCCTGTGCGCGGTGTCGTGGTCGGCGGGCTCGCTCGTCGCGTTCCGCGGGGTCCAGGGCCTCGGCGGAGCGCTGCTCGCGCCCGCGGGCCTGTCGCTTCTGATGACGACCTTCGCCGAGGGCCGTGACCGAAACCTCGCGCTGGGGATCTGGGGCGCGGCGTCCGGGAGCGGCGGGGCGGTGGGCGTGCTGCTGGGCGGCGTGCTGACCTCGTACCTCAGCTGGCCCTGGATCTTTCTCATCAACGCCCCGGTCGGCGTCGCCCTGCTTCTGCTGACGCCGCGGATCCTCCGCGCCCGGGACGTTCGCGGCGGTCTGCGCCACTTCGACCTCGCCGGCACCCTGTCGGCGACCGGTGCGGTCATGCTGCTCGTGTACGGCTTGACCGTCGCGACCGACAACGGCTTCGGCAGCGCGGCCGCGATCGCGCTGTTCACTGCGTCCGCGGTGCTCGCGGCGGCATTCGTGGCGATCGAGGCGCGCGCCGCGGTGCCGCTCCTGCCGCTGCGGATGTTCCGCGTCAGGACGTTCGCCGTCGGGAACGCGATCACGACGATCGTCGCGTCGATCGCCTTCTCGGAGTTCTTTCTGCTGACGCTGTACCTCCAGAACGTCCTCCAGTACTCGGCGGTCGAGACCGGGCTGGCGTTCGCCGCCATCGCGGTGACGATCGCGGTCGTCTCGAACGGGGCGCAGGCACTCGTCACCCGTTTCGGCGCCCGGCGCGTGCTGACGGCGGGTCTCGTGCTCCTCACCGTCTCTCTCGTGCTGATCGCGCGGCTCCCCGTGCCCGCCCGTTACGACATCGACCTGCTCGGACCGTTCGTGCTCAACGGGATCGGTCTCTCGTTGTGCTTCATCCCGATGACGATCGCGGGGCTGCAGGGTGTGATGCCGGCAGACGCCGGCGTGGCCTCGGGCCTCCTCAACACGAGCCGCCAGGTGGGCGGTGCAGTCGGGCTCGCGGTCGTGAACGCGATTGCGGCCGGCTTCGCCGCCGACGGTGTGTCAGGCGCCACGGTCGACGGCTCGCTCGCGCACGGGTATCGCGTCGCGCTGCTCGTCCTCGCGATGCTCGCGCTCGCGGGCGCGGTGCTGTCGTCGACGCTGCTCGCCCCGCCGCGGCCGGCCGAGACGGCCGCGGAGCCGTTCGACGAGCCCGTCCGGGAGGCCGCATGATCGGAGACGCCGAAGCGGTCCGGCCCGGCAGTCGCGCTCCGCCGGCGCCCCCCGTGACGCGGGGCACGGCTCGTCGATCCTGACCGTGCCGTACGCGCACGCGTACGTCCTCGCGTTCCTCGCCCGCTGATCCATGTCAGACTCGGCCCGAGATGCGGAAGCTCCAGACGCAGGGCGTCCACCACATCACGA